>PKDJ01000185.1 GCA_002862545.1 Pseudomonadota bacterium | reverse complement strand
GTCGTCGACGAAGTAGACGTTGCCGTCGTTGTCGACTGCGATGTCGTTGTTGCTGGAGTACATCCCTCCGACGTAGGAGCCGCCGGCCTCCAGGTCGTTGCCGTCGTAGATGTAGGTGCTTCCCCCCCAGTTGGAGTAGATGGTGCCGTCGGACGTAGCCGACAGCGCCGGGCGGGAGTTGCCGGTGTAGTACGAGACCAGGATGTCTCCAGTCTCGGGATCGAGCTCGTGGATCGAGCCGTCGAAGCCGTTGACGGCGCCGAAGAGGCGCTCGTCGAACCCGGTGAGCGCCGTGTACTTGTACCCATTGTTGAACATCAGCTCGTAGGTGCCGTCTTCAATGTCGAGCTTGTACACCTCGGTGGTGCCACAGCTCCGAGATGTCGAGGCGTAGAGCGAGCCGCACGTGAACTTGAGCGGATCGAGCGGCAGACAGTCGTCGCCGTCCCGCCGGCCGTCACCGTCGCTGTCCTCCAGCAGTGGATCCGTGCCGAGCGCGAGCTCGACGCTGTCTGCCAGGCCGTCGCGGTCGGTGTCGATGTCGAGGAGCGTGCAACTCACGTTGGACGTGTACCACTCGCCGTCGCGGTTCGACACGAGCTGGCCGCAGATCTCGATGCCGGCGAAGCGAGGCAGGTAGGGGACCGGAATGTCGAACTCGCCGTTGCCGTCGCCGTCCGCCGTACCCACCGCCATGTGGGTCGGCGAGCCAGCGAGACCGAGGCAGGCCCCGCCCATCACGGCCGGGCAGGACTCACCCGCGCCCTCAAAGCTGATGATGAGGTGGTAGGTCTCGTCGGGAAGAGCCTCGGTGACGGTCGCGAGCATGCTCTTGCCGACCTCCGCGCTGTCCATGCTGAGCACGAGGTCACCTGGCGCCGCCTGCGTGACGACCGCACCCTGGGGCAAGCTCCACTCTTGGCCGGTCGTGTCGTTCTCGACCGGAGACTGCACGCCGCAGGCTACGGCGAGGAAAATCACGGGGGTAAATCGCATGCTGTTCTCCACATCCGGGAAGCTGTCAGACCATACCAGTCTCGCCCCCGATTTGGAAGCCTGGAGTCGCGTTCGGTTGTTCTCCGAACGGACCCTCCCGAGAGGCCTGGCCCGTCTCGGCGCCCTCTGATTCGAGGCAGGCTCCCCCTACCTAAAGTCCACGCCACACCCCTTAGAGTGACAGCGTCCGAAGCGCTCCAGCTCTGCGCCGAGCGGCTTGCTCCTTGGCCGAAGCAATGTGCTGCAGTCCCTCCGGTGGCTGCGGCGTGTCTGGCGCTCGCCCAGCCACCAGACCTGCCCGACGTGGGGAACGATGGCTCCTCCCCCCTCGCCTCGCTGCACGTCATCGACCGCCTCGTGGCCGATCCGACTCCCACTACGGCTCGGAGAGCTCCGCAGAGAAGAAGTCCACCGTCGCCCGGACGCGGCCGAGCCGCTTCTTCTTGGCGTCATAGAGAAGGTACATGCTGGCCACGGGGCCCGGCATGAGACTCAAGCGCAGGCCGTCCAAGCGCACCTCTCGAAGGGACCCGTCAGCCAGCGACGCGCGGACAGACCACCGCGGCACCAGCGTGAGGCCCTGCCCCGCCGCGACGGCATGCAGAATCAGCAGCCCGCTGCTCGAGACCAGAGACAGTCCCTCGGGGGTGTAGACCGCCTCGCCGGCCGGCCCCGAGGCGTGCCACGGCTTGATCCCCGCCGGACCTCGGTAGGCGATCACTTCATGCCTTCGCAGATCCTCGATCGTCGACGGTGCGCCGCGCTCCTCCAGGTAGGCCGGTGACGCGACGAGCACGAAGCGGTGATCGTGGAGCCGACGAGCCACCAGATCGTCGGGAGGCGTGGCTGTTGCCCGAATGGCGATGTCGATGTTCCCAGCAGACAGATCGACGAATCGGTTGGTGAGGTCCAGGTCACAGACGATGAGCGGGTGGACCCGTCCGAGCTTCTCGATGACCCTGAAGAGTCGAAGCTCGCCGTAGCCTTGCATCGCCGTGATCCGGACCCGTCCAGAGGGCTCTCGCGCCTGGACATCCACCAGCTCGTCCGCCATCGCCAGAGCCCGCAGCGGTCCGGCCACCTCTCCCCGATACCAGCGCCCCGCCTCGGTCAGACGAACCCGTCGCGTGGTCCGCTCGACCAGAGCCACTCCCAGCTCGGCCTCGAGGGCCTTGAGTGCGCGAGAAACCGTTGAGGAGGGCACGCCGAAGAACTCGGCTGTACCCTTGAAGCTCAGCGTCTCACAGAGCTTGAGGAAGTACCGAATGGACTGCAGCTTGTCGATGGCTCTCTCCTGATTGCCCCGAGAATCGCAATACAGGAAACCAAATTTGCTAACTATCCAGTTTCCCCCATCATATAACCACCAGACCGGCGGGGCGACACCGGCCATGGCAGGGAGGAGGCCGTCCCGCCCTGTCCATGCCCAACCCCTGTGCCCGACGTCACCGAGACGGCCAAAAGTGTACATGTTCGGCCTCGAGCACCCGCGAAGGCTCATTCACGGCCGGCGGCGTGCCTCGTGCCACGAGCGCTGCAGTCGCGCTCTCGACTCCGGAAGCCCGCCGAGAGTGCACGGCCTGGCAGCGGGCAAGCGCCCGGTCCGGGACCGGCGCGCCGCCTCACTTGACGACGACACCGCTCACGACATCAGGAGGCTCTGCTGCGGATGGCCTCAGGGGTAGTAGCACCGCACGTGCCGAGTGAAGCCATTGTCCATCGCCGTCGACCAGACCCCGTCGTACCAGGTGGCACGATCCTGGCTGAAGTCACACTCGTAGTACACCTCCATCGCCTCCGAGCCCGTGAGGGAGCTGCAGAAGCCGGCGATGTCGGAGTAGCTCGAGTTGATGTCGCTCCACTCTGGACCACAGGTGATGCCGTTCGGGAAGTAGAGCCCGTCCGCCAGCAGGTCGTTGCACTGGGTGTAGGTGTCGGTGTTCTCCACGCTGGAGCAGGTGACATCTGCACCGTCAATGACCTGCAGGTCGCCGAAGACGAACACGTCGGGGCCGAGCTCCGAGACAGGGCCATCTTCGATCGCACTCATGTCGTACGCATCCGAGTTGTCGGTGACCCAGTTCTCGACGTCGTGAATGTACGTGAGCAGCTCATCGCGGGTCAGCTTCCGCCCATCACCGACCCAGAGGAGGTTGTCAGCCTCAGGCGTGACCGCGATGGCGGTGAAGCCATCCTCGAGACCCGGCGGCAGCGCCGAGTCGTTGGAGCTCGAGGCATCTGCGGCCCAGCCGTCACCATCGGAGTGGAGGGCAGCGACGTAGCCCATCGGGGCGCCGCGCTCGCCGACGTAGGCGATGACCTGGTCACCCGACGAGGCGATGGCGAGAGAGCCGGCGAGGCCCAGCTCACTGGCGGTGAACACCGTGCCCGCGCGCACGTCGGCCTCGACGAACCACTCGGCCGTCCCCTCGGTGTCGCGGAGGCTCCCGTCGGCGTACACGCCGCTGTCGGTGAAGTAGACCGTGAGGCCGGCCGGGATGTCGACGGTCGTGACCCAGGCGAAGTCGTCGTCGCCGTCGGCGTTCATGCCGAGGATGGCGAGGTCACCGGGGAAGAGATCGGGCACAGGCAGGTCGGGGTCACCGAGCACATCGACGTTCGAGACACCGCACGTCGACATGTCGAGCACCGCGACGGACAGCCCGCAGAACTCCTCGGGCATCGCCCACTCCATGGCGAAGGCGCCCGTGTCATCGGCCCGCACCACGCGGGAGTTGGTGAGCACGTTGAGGGTCGTGTCCGTGCCCGCGCACGCGCCGAACGGAATCGCGTCCGCCCCGGGGCCGCTGCCGATCATGAACGTGAAGTAGCCACCAGGCGTAGCGTCCGTGACCTCCACGGAGAGCGTCTCTCCACACAGGCCGATGGCGTTGTACGAGACGGCATGCGCGCTGGTCAGAGCAAGCAGTACGGCGATCATGACTTTCCCCCTGTAGGAGACCCACGTAGCTGGGTAGCGCCTGCTGTTTGCGTCGGGCCTGCGTCAACTCGGCGACACCTTCAACCCGGTAGATCCGGCCGTGAAGACTCGAGGCCCTGCATCCTCGCAGAGAGGATGACTCGGGCCGATCAGCGGCTCTGCGGACTCCGCCAGAGCCGGTTGCCGGCGCTACTCCCGCTCGAGCACGAACACCACGGAGTCCTCGTACCCCGTGACGATGATCTCGTTGGTGCCGTTGCCGTCGAGGTCGACGATCGACATGCCGCCGGCCTGGGGCAGGTCGGGGTTCAGAATCCTCATCGCGAACCGTCCGGGGGACTGCTGCTCCATCCACATCACCCGAGGATCCCCGTCACCCGCGACGGCGAGGTCGAGGTCCCCGTCACCGTCCAGGTCGCCCCAGCCGAAGATGCCCGGCGCCGCCTGCGGTGCCGCAATCGAGCCGGGAGCGGAGCGGATGCCCTCCGAGAGCTGCTCCTTAGCCCACGGATCGCGGGGGTCGGCCGTCGGGGTGAAGGCGAGGATCGCCGACTCCCACGGGTCGGGGCTCGACTGCTCGGTGTTGGTGTGGTTCGAGCCCACGGCGCGGAGCACCCCGTCTCCGTACAGATCGGGGATCAGGGCGAGCTGGATCGACGGGCCGCTCGTGTCGTCGAGGATGTGGCGCTCCCACTCCCCGGCGTCCTCGAGCCCAGGTGGCGTGACCTGCTCGAGCCAGGCGAACGAGCCGCCCTCCATGGCGTACTCCGCCGAGACGGCGTCCAGGTCGCCGTCGCCGTCGACGTCATGAAGCGTGGGAAAGGAGCCCAGCCCCGGCCCGGCCACCTGCGGCCGCGGATCGAACAGGTCCGGACCGAGGGAGCCCCGGAACCACACCGCCTCAGCGGTGTCCGGTCCGAAGGCGTTGATTCGCTCGCGCACCGTGAACATGTCGGTCAGACCGTCACCGTCGAGGTCGGCGAGCTGCACGCCGTGGAAAAACAGCTCCTCGCCATCGACCAGCGTGTGCCGAATCCACCCCCCTGGAGTCTGCTCGAACCAGGCCAGCCCTCCACAGCGACCGACCCAAGGCACAGCCTCACAGACGAGGAAGCCGTAGGGCACGATCACGTCGAGGTCGCCGTCTCCGTCGAGGTCTGCGGCGTGGGTCTGGTTCGGGAAGCGAATGCCCTCGGACCGTCCGGCGATGACCTCTGGAGTCCAGTCGTCGAGGGTCGCGCCGCGGCGGTAGAGCGTGACCGTTCCGGGGGGCACGGACAGGCTGGTGCCGAAGGCCGAGACGATCACATCGAGGGAGCCATCATCGTCGATGTCGACGACGGTGGTGAAGGCCGGGCCGTCACTCTCGGGATCGAGGAAGTGAGCCCGGAAGGTCACCGAAGGGCCGGCGGGCGTCTCCTCCGTGGTCGACGGGCCCGTGGAGCCGCCGGTGTCAATCGTGGGGAGGTCTGTGTCAGCCGGTGACGTCGCATCGACCGTCGGTGCGGACGCGCCCGCGGTCGTGCTCGCAGCCTCGGTGGACTCTCCTGCGGTGTCGAGCACTCCATCTCTCGATTCACAGCCGAACACCAAGGCAACCAGGAGAGTTGTACACATTATTCTTCCTCAGGGCGGCCATATCTAACACTTGGTAGATTACAGTCAACCCCCGAGCACAGCAGTCCCCTGAACGCGTGAGAGTGGGCTGGTGAAGCTAGTCTCTGCGCTCGAGCCAGCGCCGCGAGAAGGTCTCGTCCTCCAGCGGCACGTCGAAGGTCAGTGACTCGGTGATCAGCGTCGTCTTGCTGCCCTGCTTGAGCATGTCGGCGATGACCATCTCGTGCGGCACGTTCTGCCCGTCGACGACCCTCACATCGGACATGGTCCAGGTCTTCAGGAGCATGCCCGAGAGCGCGTACAGCTCCTGCTTGGTGGGGATCCGGTAGGCATCGTCGATCCAGATCGTCCGCTTTGGGTACGTGACCGAGCCGTCCTTCGCCGTCGCCTCGAGAATCCAGTGCTTGCGCCCACCGAGCTCCTCGCTGCCCTTCACGACTCCCTCGTACATCTCGTCGAAGTCGGCGGTCACCATCATGTCTTCGTAGGACAGATCGGAGCCCATCATGCCCTGGCGCATCATGTGGCCACTGATCTTCTGAACCCGCTCGGCCTTGGGCATGTAGATCCACATCTGATCGTCGACCTTCAGCATCTTGGTGCCCTTGTCGCGCTCGGGCTCGAGGTAGGTCACGGCCGAGTCGGTCCGCCCTCGCGAGATGCTGTGCATGCGGAACTCCCGCACGCGCCGCCCATCGTCGACCACCATCTTGGCGGTCACCTCCTGGCTCTGGGACTGGAGGTTGTCGTCCATGGCGGCCATGAGCTCGGCAGCCGTGGGGTCAGCCGCTCGGGCATCGAGAACCGACAGCGCGAGGACCAAGAGCGTGACGGATGGCATGGCTACCTCTGCTTCATGGCTTCGTAGGGGGGAATCCGCGCCGCTCTGAACGAGGGAAACAGGGCGCCTAGTGCCGCGGTCGTCAGGCCGACGAGCAGCGCAGTGGCGACGATCTCTGCAGAGAAGTCGGCGTGCATCATGGTGGTCATCACGTAGTCGTCGCCCATGTCCTCGAGCGCCTCGGCGCCAAACGACACGCCGACGCGCTCGAGGTAGAGCGCCGGGACCGCGCCCACGACGGTGCCGAGGAGTCCACCGAGGCCGCCGATCATCAGGGCCTCGGCCAGGAAGACCCCGACCGCACCGAGCCGCGTCTGCCCCATCGCCCGCATCACACCGATCTCGCCTGTGCGCTCGAGCACCGACATGGTCATGGTGTTGAAGATCGCGAGAGCCATCACCAGGATCAGGATGATGCTGATGACCTGCCCCATGGCGTCGGTGACCGGCAGCATCTGCACCCAGATGGTCGCCTCCATCCACGGCGTGACCGCGTAGTCGGCGCCCAGGGCTCGGCGGGCCTGCTCAGCCACCGCCGAGGCGGCGGCACGGTCGTCCGACTCGCCCTCCGGGAACAGGACGATCTCGAGGGTACCCTCCGGGATGTCCACCATCCAGCGCGCCACGTCGAGCGTCACGAAGACCTGGCCCTCGACGGCCGTGTTGCCCGTGACCACGCCGACGACCTCGGCCGAGATGGGCGCCATGCTGCCGTACTGGGTGGTGCCCATCAGCAGGATCTCGTCCCCGAGCGCCGCACCCGTGTCACGGGCGACCCGCGAGCCGAGCACCACCTGCTCGTCCTCAGCGGCGGCATCGAGCCACTGGCCTCCCGCTAGCTCGAGGCCGGGAAGCACGTGCTCGTCGTAGAAAGCCTGCGGTGCGCCCGTCAACATGGCACCGTCCTCGCCGAGCTCGTCGCCGACGGAGATGCCGACACCCGTGCGGATGATCGGAAAGGCGCTCTGCACACCCTCCAGAGCGGCGAGCTTCGCGACGATCGGATCGGACTCGGCGATGTTCTCGTGCAGCGGGCGCAGCTGCTCGCGCTCGGCGTAGGCGGTGGTGACCACCCGGACGGGACCGTTGACCTCGACCCAGCCGCGGACCATGCCGTCGAAGATGCCGGCCAGGAAGGACAGGGCGAGCACCACGAAGGCGGTCCCGATGGTCACCGTGGCAGCCGTGAGGAGTGTGCGCCGGCCATTCCGACGCGCGTTGCGGTAAGCAAGCCGAAGCAGTGCGGTCATGATGCCCTCACAGCCTCTGCAGGTGCGATTCGAGAGGCGGCGAGCGCCGGATAGATCGACGCGCCCATCGCGACGAACACGCCGACGGCGAACGCCACGGCCATCGTCGTCGGACTGAACTGCAGGTAGAGCGTCGCGGCAATCGGGACATTGTCCATCGCCTCGGCCTTGCCCGCCATCATGGCCAGCAGGTCGATTCCGTTCACCGAGTAGTGGTAGGTCAGGCCCCCTCCCAGCCCCACACCGACGAGCCCGCCGACCACCCCCATCCACAGCCCCTCCAGGGCGAACATGGCGAGCACGCCGCCCCGCTGCAGCCCCATCGACCGCAGGGTGCCGATCTCTCGGGTTCGCTCGTAGGCCGCCATCAGCACCGTGTTCGCGATGCCGGTTGCCGCCATCAGCAGCAAGGCGAGGCCCATGATGTCGAACATCGTCTCGCGCACCTGCTGGGCCTCGAGCATCGGCCCGACCTCGTCTTCCCAGGTGCGCGCCTGGGTCGACGGAACCGCAGCAGCGAGCTCGGCCCCGAAGGCCTCGGCGTCGCGGCGATCGCCGATGCGGGTGGCCACGTGGGTCACCCTGCCGTCGGCGGCCACCAGCGTGTCGACACTCGACAGCGTGGCGAAGACGCTCACATTGTCGATCATCGGGTTGCCGGTCGTGAGGATGCCGCTCACGGGGTAGCGCATCGCGTTCAGGGCGCCGTCCACCGTCCGGACCTCGAGGGTGAGCAGATCACCAGGCTGCACTCCGAGCAGGCGCGCCGGGCTGCTGCCGACGAGGACCTCTCCCTCCCCTGGCAGCTCCCCCTCCACGCTCCAGTTGTCCCGCGGAAAGACGGCCTCGTCACGCTCGCCGACGCCGTAGAGCCGAACCTTCATGGCGTCGCGCCCCGCGATCGCCCGTGGCGCCGCGAGGATGCGCGGGGTCCAGGCCGCGGTGTTGGCGTCGAGCCAAGCCCGGCTCGCGTCGGTGAGGGGGTAGGCGTCCGCGATCGGCTGTCGGAAGCCGGTCGTCGGGTAGCCCTCCGGCACCGTCATGACGTGACCCGAGGCACTGTCGATCTGGGCCCGGATCATGTTCTCGTTGAGGCCGTTCTGAAAGCCATGGCCCGCGATGATCACGAACACGCCCATGACGATGGAGACCATGGACAGCGCGTTGCGGCGAGCCTGCCGAAAGAGGTTTCGCGTGGCGATTCGGAAGATCACCATCACGCCGTCCCGCTGGACGCGATGCACTCGTCGCGGGCAATGCGCCCATCCTTGATGTGAATCACCCGACGGGCGCGCTCCATGACCATCGGATCGTGAGTCGAGAACAGGAAGGTCACACCTAGATTCTCGTTGAGCTCTCGCATCAGGTCGAGGACTCCCGTGCCGCTCTTGCTGTCGAGGTTGGCCGTCGGCTCGTCGGCGATGACGAGGGCCGGCTTCTTCACGAGGGCCCGGGCGACTGCCACGCGCTGCTGCTGCCCCCCGGAGAGCTCGGTTGGACGCCGGTGCAGCAGCTCACCGAGCCCGACCGCCGCGAGGGCCTCCGAGGCAGCCTGCCGCACCCCACCGTCGGGCGTCGCCCCCGAGAGGGTGAGCGCCAGCTCGACGTTCTCGACCGCCGAGAGAACCGGGACGAGGTTGAAGGACTGGAAGATGAATCCGATGGCCTCGGCCCGGAGGTGGGTCAGGGCTCGATCACCCAGGAGGTTCGTCTGCTGCCCCTGGACGAACACCGCCCCCTCGGTGGGCTGGTCGAGCAGGCCGATCAGGTTCAGCGCTGTGGTCTTGCCCGAGCCCGACGGGCCGGAGAGCACCGTGAACTCGCCCTGCTCAATCACCAGGTCCAGCTCGTCTGCCGCCTTCACGAGGGTGGGGCCGTGGCCGTAGTGGCGCGAGGCCTTCCTCAGTTCACAGATGGCCACGGGCACTCCTCAGAAGTTGAATCGGGTCCAGAGAATCAGCGTCGTCGCGGGGACAATACCGTCGAGATCGAGAGCGGCAAGACTGCCGTCCGTCCTCGGTAGCTCCACACGCAGGTCGCGGCGAGCCGGCTTGAGCTCTCCCGGACCACGGGTCGCAGCCGGGATCTGCGCCGCCAGCGAGATGTCGATGCTCCCCGATGCCAGCACCGATGCCGAGGGGACGACGAAGGCGGTTCCGTCCCCGAGGTTCTGCATCCAGAGCACATTCGCCGACAGCTCGGGCGTGAGCCCAGCGGCGACGGCGGTCAGCAGGTAGTCCCGCCCGGAGAGCGCAGGAGCGAAGGCCTGTCGCGGCTCCAGCGGGCTCGGGCTCGGTCCTCCGACACGGCCGGAGCCGTTGCGGTAGTACTGCGCGGTGAGGACCAGGCTCTGCAGGACTGGGACCGAGTAGTCCAGCCCCGTGACGAGCTCCTCCCACGCCTCCTCGCCGGCAGGCAGGTGGACCACGCCCTCGAGCCAGAAGCCGACACCGAGGGTGCCCTTGAGGTCGAGGCCGACGATGCCCTCGTCGATCTCGTCGCGCCAGGCGCCGACCAGCGACCAGTCGGTCTCCAGCGCGTTGACCGTCGCGCGACCAGCGAGCCGAGGATGGAGGAAGGCATCGTCGCTGCCGGCCACCAGCTGCACCCCGTGGAGCGCGCCAATGGGAATGTCGAGCCGGGCCGCGTTGATCCCGCTCCGCGGCCTCCAGGGCTCGGTGAGCAAGAGCTCGGGGAACGGGTCGCTCGGATTCACCGCGAAGCCAGAGCCCCAGTTCAGCGCCTGTCGGCCGACCCGCAGATCCGCAGCCTTCCACTGAAAGTCGATGGTGAGGCGATCGACGGCCAGGTAGTCACTGGCCGACGAGATCCCGAAGGCTGCGTTGCCGGCATCGGAGGCGCCGAGGGCCTCGAGGACGACGGGGCTGACCTTCTCGCGCTCGGCGAGTGTAGCGAAGGCCGACTGTGCGCTCCAGCCCTGCCCGAGCCCGGCCTCGATGGTGGTCGCGAGCACCACACGGTCGCTCAGAGGCGCCGAGAACGATGGGCGAAAGCGCTCGACCGCAAATAGAGGTACCGCAGCATCCACGCCGGTGTAGCCCTGCAGGCGCAGCTCGACGAAGCCGTCGACCTCCTGCGCCATGGCCAGCCCCGCCAGCAGGACGACGATCACGCCGCCCACCTGCGTCCGTCGCCGGACGTCTCAGGCCGCAGGCTCTCGACATCGCCCGAGGAGCGGATGCTCGAGACACCCCGCCGTCGTGCGACGGCGAAGCGAACACCCAGTGCGTCCACCTGCCAGAGCCGACCCCGTCGAGCGGTCCATCGCGTCATGGCTGCACACGTAGGTCGTCCCGCGGCTCCCGTCACTAGAACGATGACCCCGGCCCGTCGTCGTCCGGCATGCCGCCATGCTCCCGTACTTGCTTCAGGACGCTCCAGTCGACGCGCTCCCGGTCCAGCTTCTTTCGACAGACACGACCGGCGCGGTGCGGCAGCCAGTCCTCAGGGGGAGGACTGGCCAAGGTCGTCCTGCCCCCAGCACGTGCGCTCGCCGTCCTCGCGCAGCGCGCAGGCATGGTGCCAGCCGACCTCCACCGCGACAAAACCAGCCTCGGTGGGTGCGTCGGTGACCTGACCGAAGTCTTCGTCGCTGCCGTTGTCGACCCCCCAGCACGCGATCTTGCCCGTCGACTCCACACCACAGCTGGAGCGGTAGCCTGCGCTGACCTGAGCGAAGGCCCCCTTCGGCGCCAGCAGCTGCCCCCGGAGAGTGTGTCAGCGCGTGTCAGGCACGCCACACCTCCACGCGCCCTCGTCGATGGCCCGATCCGGCACGCGGGTGTGTCGTGGGTGGCACAGCGGCGTGACGCCTAGCGATTAGTGACTCCATCATGCACTACGCCCACCCAGGAGATCACGTGATTCAGGATTCGACCCTGCTCATCACCGTCACCGGTCGGGACACCCCCGGCATCGCAGCGTCTCTCGCGAGCGTGATCGCCGCACGGGGGGCGTCGCTCCTCGACATCGAGCAGGTCGCCGTCCAGGGACAGCTCACGCTCTGCCTCCACCTGTCGGGGGCAGACGCGGCCATGCTCGATGCACTCCGAAGCTCGGCCGGGGACCAAGGCCTGACAGTCCGGCTCGACACGCTGCAGCCCGCCGCCCCGTCTGCGCCACCACGACGAATCGCCATCACCGCTCTGGGCAGCCCCCTCGAGGCGCGGCACATCGCCGCAATCACGCGCACGCTGGCCGCACACGGAGCCAACATCACGGGCATGGACCGCCTCTCCGGGGTGGATCTGTCCGCGCTGGAGCTTCGCGCGGACGTGCCGGGTGGCCAGTCCGGGGTCGAGTCGCTGACCCACACGCTCCTTGACCTCGCTCTCGAGTCTGAGCTCGACCTGGCGGTCCAGCCCTGGGGTCTGCTGCGCCGCGGCATGCGACTGTGCGCCATGGACATGGACTCCACGCTCGTGCAGGTCGAGGTGATCGACGAGCTCGCGAGACTGCACGGCGTCGGAGACCAGGTGGCGCGCATCACGGCGGACGCGATGGCGGGAGGTCTCGACTACGAGGCCAGCCTCCGTCTTCGGGTGTCGCTGCTCGAGGGACTCGACGCGCGTGCGGTCGCGATCGTCGCCGACCAGCTCCCCCTCACCGACGGGGCAGAGCTGCTGGTGAGCACCCTGAAGCACCTCGGCTACACGACCGCCGTGATCAGCGGAGGCTTCGACGTGGCCGCGCGACGCGTGCAGCAGCGGCTTGGCCTCGACCACGCTCACTCCAACACGCTCGAGGTGGCAGACGGTCGACTGACGGGGCGCGTGCTCGAGCCCATCGTCACCCCACAGCGCAAGGTCGAGCTGCTCCGCAGCATCGCGGCGGCCGAGGGCATCGACCTGTCGCAGACCATCGCCATCGGCGATGGCGCGAACGACCTGCAGATGATCGAGGCCGCCGGGCTCGGAATCGCCTTTCACGCCAAGCCTCGCCTTCGCAGCGCCGCCGACACTGCGCTCACGGCCGGCGGACTCGACCGCGTCCTCTACCTGCTCGGCATCGGAGCCCGGGATCTGGCTGCCTGGCAGCACGGCGTCTAGCCCCGCGAGCGCCCGGGCGACGCAACCCTCACGCGGCGCCTGGCATCCGTCGTCGCCGCATCACCACGCCACCGAGCAAAGCCAGCCAGCCCGACGCCAGCCCACCCGCTGTGCTGCAGCCCGTCTCGTCTCCGCCGCGGCCACCGTCTGATGGCAGATCGAGGGAGCAGACCGTCTCGGACAGGGCCGAGCGCGTGCCCACGGCGTCTTCGAGGAAGACGGCGACGCACACCTCCTCGTGCCGCTCGACCTCCACCCAGACGCCGATGTCCCCATCCTCTGCGTCCGTGCTCATCAGGATCCCAGCCTCCTCGCCGTCCTGCATGCGGACGAAGTGCATCGTCCGGTACCCCTGCCTGTCGCCCTCGGTCTCCTCCACCGTAAGCTGGAGGTGATGGAGCCTCTCGGGCTCGCAGGCCGCGCTCTGCCCGTCCGAGATGTAGATGTCGTCGATCAGCCCGAGAGCAGGGGCAGCCGTGAGGGGCCTAGCGACCTCGAGCCCCGTGGTGAACTCCCAGGCCATCCAGGGCGCGTCCCAGCCGTCGCCCCAGACCTCCGCCATGTACTCCACCTCCGGCTCGAGCGGCTCGATGGGAACGAGGCGAAGCGCGAGCTCGTCCCGCTCCTGCGTCGTCTCGACCTCGACACCGTCGCGGTCGTACAGCCGAACCTCAAAGCGCTCCGGCGGCTGCCAGAACCAGACGAGTACTTGCCCATCCGTGGGCAGATCGCTCGACCCATGCTCTGGGAAGGCCTGCCCGGTCCCTCGGAGGGTGACGTGTAGGCAAGAGCCGCCATCGCGCAGAGAAAAGCAATCATGTGAAGGTCCCGGTCTGTTGTCGAGACTAGGAAGACGCGACCGACGGGTCGACCCGAACACCAGCCGAATCTGAACTTTCACCACTCACTGATGCCCAGGCATGTACAGAATCGACAGACGCCACCCAACGCGCCGACCAGGCCTCAGCGGCTGGGCAGGGTGTGAGGCGGACAGCCCCCGAAGCGGGCATCCAGAGGAGCGCACGCCTGCACGACGACATGGCCGCTCGGCAGCCGTCCGATAGGGTTCGGGACCGGGAGCCGGCACCTGTTCAATCGCATCGAGAGCTTCGAGAAGTTCTGACCCTACTACCTCGGTCAGCATCGCCGCCCGGTGTCGCGATCTGCACTACGTGGGCACCACCGTCGCCCTCGTCTGGCTGGCGAAGGGGGCGACCAGAAGCCCTCGCGCTCAGTCGCCGTTGTTGCGGACGATGATCGAGCCACCAACAACATCATCTGCGAGCAGAGCCGCCAATGACTCGGCGTTGAACCGCGGCAGCGCTCGGTTCCACTGGACATTCAGATTGCCCCCGACGGCCTCGAGCCCGCCGAGGGTCTCCACGGTGGTCAAGTCCGCGTTGTTGAGCACCAGCAGGCTGGACGCAACCGTGCGCAACCCGAAAAACCCAGTAAGATCGCGCAGACTGCTCGTCTGAACTCGCAGCAGCCCGACCGAAGCCACACCACGCAAGCCGGACAGCTCGACGAGGCTCGCGTTCCGCGAGAGCTCGAGGCTGCCGCTCACCTCCAGGAGCGCACTCAGCCCTGTCAGCGCTCCGAGGCGCGGGTTGTCCAAGATCAGCACGTGGCGACCGACTGACTCCAGCTGCTCGAGTCCGGAGATCAGCAGCAGCTGTTCATTCCGGCGGATCTCGAGGTCTTCCCCAATCGTCTCGAGCCCAGAGAAAGCCTCGAGGGACTCCAGGTTGTCGTTGTCGTTGAGCAGTAGGAAGCCCTCGATAGTCGACAGCTCATCGAAGCCGTCGAGCACGAGCAAGGCCGTGTTGTCGACGACATCGAGGCCGCCGGCATGGCGGAGCGCGCCAAAGCCACTCAGCGATTCCAGCGCCGGATTGGACCGCACAGAGACGGTGCCCGAGACATCACGAAGGGCATAGAACCCGTTGATGCTCCCCAGCGCATCGTTGTTGACGACCTCCACATTGCCGTCAACGCTCTCGAGCCGCGTGAACTTGTCGAGTGACCGCAGGCTGCTGTTGCTCACGACACGCAGCGAACCGCCGATGCTCGACAGGATCTCGGTGCCGAGCAGCTCCCGCATGGCCGGGTTGCTCTCCACGACCACGTCACCGCTGACGGTCTGGAGTCGCGAGACGGAGACTGCGGTCATGCTGGTGTTGCCCAGCACCTCGAGATCCGCAGCCTGCTCGACAGACGGCAGCAACAACGTCTGCAGTACCGCATTGTTCTCGGCGAGCACAGACGCACCCAAGGCCGCCAGGTTTGGCACTTCGAGTGCCTCGAGGAGGTCGTTCTCCACGACGGTCAGCGCTCCGCCCACCGAGGTCAAGCGCGGCAGGCTCACCTGTCGTGCCGCCGAGTCTTCCATCAGCAGGCTGCCACCGATCTCGGAGAGCTCGAGCAGAGACACGTTCTCACCCGACGTGATGACGAGATCGCCCTCGACGCCGCAGAGGCAGCCCTCGAGTGGACCGACCGTGTCGGCCGACACCGTGAGCTGGCCGCTGATGTGGTTGTAGTCGGCGCAAAAGGATGCGGAGTCGAAGGCCGCGTCCACCACGACGTCTCCGGCGTAGGAGCGCGTCGTCTCGCAGGACGCCACCACCGCATCCTGCCCTGGTGCTCCACACTCGACCCACTCGACGATTCGCTGTCTCTCGTCGTCGAGAGGCCCGCCTCCTGGCGGCATCGAGGCCTCCTCGACGCCGGACACCGCAGCGATGCGACTCGCCCAGAGCGCTGCACCAGCCCACGAGTCGAAGTCGATGCCCACGGGAGCACCACCGCGCTCGGAACCGACGAGCTGCGAGGAATGACAGGGCGTGCACCAGGTCTGCAGGTAACCACTGGCGAACGAGTCCCAGCCCGACACACTGTCGTCGCAGTCCGTGGACGTCGTGGTCGTAGCCGTCTCTGCCGTGAGGCTGGAGGCGGTGTCCTCTACCAGAGTGCTTGGCTTGCCCTCACCGCCTCCGCCGCACGCGACGAGGAGGGGGAGACCGAGCACCCACATCACGTCCTGAAGACCCACGCTCGCTCCCCGCGGCCTACTAGGACTGGAAGCCACGGTAGACCTCGACATCTGGGAACCACGGCTGCGGGTCCACACCCACCGTCTCGAGCAGTCCGGCGCAGAAGTTGTCGTAGCGACAGACCGCACCACCGTCTGACAGCTCGCCCGTCTGCAGTGAGACCTTGCGAGGCACGAGCGTGTCGTCCGTTCCACCGAGGGTGCGGCCTCCTCGGATCCCTGCACCGAAGAGCATGGCCGAGCTGTAGGGCCAGTGGTCCTTGCCACCGCGCACGTTGCTCTTCGGCGTGCGGGTCATCTCGGAGACCACAGCCACAGTCGTGGTCTCCAGCATGCCCTCCAACTCGAGCAGGTCCATGATGCCGTGCAGACCCAGGAAGAAGGCATCGAACGTCGCGTGCTGCTCGGTGAAGTCCGTGTGGCTGTCCCAGTTCTGGCTCGAGTCCATCACGACGGTCTGACAGACGCCGCCTCGAAGCAACTCGACGGCCAAGCTCGCCGAGTGTTCGAACGATGGAGCCCGGCCAAACCCCAGCAGATCGGCAAACGCACCCGAGTCGGCCTGAAAGCGCTCGACCCGACTATTGGACTCAAACATGTCTGCGAAGAGGCGCTCGCGCCTGTTCGAGATCCCACGGACCGCCGCCGCCTCTCGCTCGATCCGGCCTGCCAGGAACTCCTGCAGCAGAGCACGCTCATCATCGGTGCGCTCGAGCAGCGGATAGGTGAAGCCCGCGTCCGCGGGTGCTGGAAACGCGACCGTGTCATCGAGCAGCATCTTCAGCTGGCTTCGGCTTCCGATGGTCCCGGCGGTCGACGCCAGCGAGCCGGCGTAGGAGCGGCCGCCGAGGTCGATGCAGCCCAACGGGAGCTCCGCACCCAGCTCTGCACCCGCGATCACTGCAACGTCGGGACGGGTGTCGTCCGGGGTACCCGTCATCATGCGGACCATGGCCGTGTCGTGCCCAATGGCCCCAACCCAGAGCCCGTTCACGATGTCGACGCGGTGGCCCCACGCCTCGAAGAAGCCAGCGACGGAAGGACGCTTCACGGGATTGATCACGAGCGGATGCCCGTTGATGGTCTCGACAACCTCACGGTCGTCGGGGTCGTCCGGGTTCTCGGAGCCCTCGGGTCCGTCGATGCCCTCGACGCCAAGCTTAGGGTCGAAGCAGAAGGTGACATCCCACCCGCCACTGGCCACGATGATGATCAGGTTGTGGCCTGGTGCCACGCTCGTGGTGGCGGACGAGAGCCGAGGTAGGCCGAGCAGCCCGGTAGCCGTCGCCGAGCCGAGCAGCTCTCGTCGCGACCAGCGCGTGCGGGGGCGTCTCAATACATCACCATGGCAGGTTCCTGAAGCATGGCCGTCAGGATCAAGGTCCAAGCCCGCTCGGGCGCTACACCCGAGCGATGAAGCGTGTCGAACAGCTCCCAAAGCGCATCAACCTCTTCGTGGTCGACATCATAGAGCCGGCCGTGGAGGCGCAGGGCCAGCTCTACGAGCTGTACACGAATGGTGGACTCATCGACCGTGTCGGCCTCAACGCGCTCGAGCAGCAGCCGCTGGGAGACCGGACTGTCCAGATCGCTCTGCACGACGAATGCCGCAGCCTCGCCCGCGACCTTGTCGAAGACCAACACCTTGCCGGGGGTCATGGTGTGTGTGGGCTGGTTGACCAGGAAGCTGTCGATGCCGCCGGACATCGCACGAAATCCGTACGCATCCGAGAGCATCAGGTTGTCCTCGCCCCAGCAGTCGCTTCCATTCTGCGCGCAGAGGGATGTATCGGGGACGACTCGCCACTCGAAGCCCGTCAGCTGCGCCAAGGTACGGGCGTACTGCTCGGGCCGAAGCAGCTGGGGGCCGACGACCTGGTCGGCGTGCTCCTCCGAGGCTGCATGGTCAGCGAGAAACGACGGACTCGTCACAATCTCCCGAACCAGCTCACGCGCCGAGAAGCCCGACTCCGTGAAGTGTGCCTGCAGGCGAACGACCTCGTCGAGCGGTACGTCTGGGGTGCGGGTCTGCGTCAGGTACGCGTAGAAGCGCCGCGCGGTGCACTGTGCGAAGCGAGGGTCGCTGGCGATGTACGCACCGAGCTCGTCCACCCCTTGTCCGGACTGACCGTAGTACCCAGGGGCTCGTAGGTCGAACAGCTCCCAGTCGTGCTCGAACTCCGGATTGAACAGCCGCAGCGGGTAGCAGTAGTCCTTGCCAGTGGCCATCCCCAAGTACTCTTCGCGACAGTCCTCCCGATACGCTCGCAAGATGGCACTCGGCAGCATGTCCCTCTTGTAGCCCCAGAAGAAGCCCGCCAGTGGGTCGAGCGCCTGATGACAGGCGACGCAGTTGGGGTCCTCTCGCACCGCCTCGGCAACGGCGAACTCGTCGGAGACATCAATGTCTCCCGACACAGTGATGTCCCTGTCATTGAAGTCGGAGCAGAGAAATGTGCGGGCGATGAAGTTCGCGCGACCCCGGTTGAAGTTGGAGCCATTGCTGACGTGTCGGAGCCAGAGCGCCGAGTCGGACAGCACCCCCGCGTGCTTTCGACCGTCACTCCAGTGGCTCCGCTGCCAGGTCGGACCGTCGGGGTCGTAGGACAGCCCCCAGGCCGTCGCCACGATGTCGTCTGCCCACATGCTGTCAGCCGTGACGATCTCGGTGTACGGCCGGTCAGACATGACGATGTCTTCGACCAGCACCAATGGTGCCTCGGACATCGACGCGAAGATCTGCTGTTGGTCGTAGCCTGCGAGGTCTGCGACCGACGGAAAGATGTGCCCAGTATCTGCGCGGACGAGCAGCGCCTCCGCGTGGAGATCACGCATGGTCGCGGCGAACTCGGGCGACTCGAGCCAGTCATCGAGGTACGCGTGAAGCCGCTCGGGCTCTGCACGAACGGAGAGTAGCTGCTCTGGGCTCGGCCGTACTCCGCGGACGGCAAGCGACACTCGCGTCAGCTGCTGGAGGGGGCTCAGCATCGCCACCGCAGGCTCGCCGACACCCGTGTCTGCGGACGCGGTGGTCAACGTCCCGGGATCGCGAGGAATGACGGCGTCTTCACGATCCGCCGGAACCTGCGCACAGGCTACGGCCAGCCCTGCCAGCAATGGCGCGCGCCAGACAAGCACGGACTCTCCCTCGGGTCGCCAGGGACGCTGTAGCACGTGTGCTGACACCCCTCCACGCGCAGAGTGCGATAAGTCCGACATCCACGCACCTTAGAGAGTAGCTCGCTACGGCTCCATCGGACTGCCGCTGGAGAGGTCGTACAGGTCGTCGAACCACACGGATCGCGCCAGGTTTACCTCCGGCACGGCGGTAGCTCGCCAGCTGACGTCCCCTGCGACGGTCAAGCGCTCGATGGTCCCCAGCTTGGACCAGGACGCCAGGTAGGCGCCGTCGGGTGTGCGATCGACGTCACCCAGGACCGAGAGCTGCAAACCCTCGGGCTGGGCATGACTCCAGATCACGTCGATGGTCCCGGCACCCGCATCGATGGCGTAGTGGTACAGGACACTGCCGCCGCCATGGAGCTCATTGGAGAACATCGTGAAGCCCTCGGGGCTCCACTGGCTCATGTGGCCATGATCGAACCACTGCTCGGGGCTCGTCAGTGCGAAGTCGCTGGAGGGCCCCCCGATGCTCCAAACGCGCTGGCCGGTCGACCGGTCGATCTTCATCACCGTGTCGAGGTTGCGGATGTTGATGATGAAGGTGTCGTCGGTCGCATCCCACAGGAGACTGTTGGTGTGGCCCCACTCTGCGGCAGATCCCACCGTGGACTCGAGCGGGTGGGAGTGCGTGCAGGCGGGCACGAGAGGGACGTCGAGATCTCGCGGGTCGAAGCTGCGCTCGAAGTCAGACGGTGAGTCCGCACCCTCGGCCACCTCGAAGACCAGGTCGAGCCGTGTATAGACCTCGCCGAACTCGCCCCACTCCATTCGCTGATACTCAGCGCTCAAGTATCCGAAACGACCACCCGGAAGCTCGGTGAAGTCGTGGTGTGCCTCGTGTGTCGGTGTGAACGTCTGGTCGTCGACCGACATCGCGGTCAGAGGCGTGCGACGAATTCCCGGTCCCCTGCCCCGGAAGTGACCCGTGAGCACCGAGAGGCCATCCAGAGACGGCTTCGCCATCAGGATGTTGTTCGTGGGGTCGGGGCTCGAGATCCACCAGACCGCATCGCCATCCTGGTCGTAGATCGCGGCGTGGGATTCGATGCCTCCGATGTAGTAGGCGAGAATCCAGAATCGCTCGGGCATCGCAGGGTCGGGTACGGGCCGGGTAATCTCGAGTCGTGGCAGGTTCTCGGGAGGCGACGGAACGTCGAGCGCAATGGGTGCCCCCCGAACCACCCGCCCCTCCTCGTCTTCGAGACACGGCACCAGAGTGACCGGTTGGCCGGCCTTGAGACCGAGGAGTGCATGGCTGTGTGAGGTCGTTGCGTCACCACGCGGGGTGAGCCAGACACCCGAGCTGTCGGAGACCTCGACCCAGGAGACCTGCGGCTCGAGCGACGACCAGCCGAGCGAGTGCACCGTGGGAACCAGCGTGGAGCCCTCCAGCAAGACCTCCACGAAGTCGCTCACACCGGGGTCGGTCGGCAGCGACGTGTCGGTTCTGGGATCCGAGCCGCCTGGGTCCGACGATGACGTGCCCGTCGCGGTAGTCGGCTCAGTCCGTGCAGTCGGCGCGGTGTCGGTGTTCGGCCGAGCCTCCTCTACACCGCATGCAAGCAATGCCAGTAGGTGCAACACGTCGGGAGCCTAAGTGGATGTTTCGACTCTGGAGGCAGGACCGCAGACACGGTGCTGTCGACGCACCTATGCTCTGGTAGCACAGCGCGCACAACCAACGAGCAGACGGCGGACTCCCCACACCGACGGCTGCAAAATCGGCTGTCGTGCGTCCGAGGGCTGTCCCAGCAGCGTTACCGTCGTGGCCTCTCGGCAGCCGTCCGATAGGGTGCGGGACCGGGAGCCGGCACGTGTCCAATCGCATCGAGAGCTTCGAGAAGTTCTGGCCCTACTACCTCGGTCAGCATCGCCGCCCGGTGTGTCGCGGTCTGCACTACGTCGGCACGACGGTCGCCCTCGTCTGGCTGGTGGGCGCCGCGATCACGCTCCAGCCTCTCCTCATCCTGCCGACGATCCTCAGCGGCTACTTCTTCGCCTGGGTCGGCCACTTCTTCGTCGAGAAGAATCGCCCCGCGACCTTCACCTACCCGCTGTGGTCCCTGCGGGCCGACTTCCGAATGTACGGCAAGTTCGTCACCGGTCGACTCGGACGCGACGCGGACTTTCGTGAGCAGTGTGGCCGCCGGGTGGCATGACCGGTCCTGCTGAGGCCCGCTCCGCCCCAGCGTGACGCGCTACAGACGCTCGGCCCTGGAGTCCGCCGTGCTCGCTCATCCCTCTCGGAGCATTCGAGCCTTCCTCTGTGCCAGTGCGCTGAGCTGCGCCGGCGCACCCTCCCCGTCCGACGAGGGCGTGGACTGCGTCCCCGCGACGATCGAGACCTTCGCGGACGACCCGGGAGCCTACTACCGCTGCGTCGATGCCTACCTCGGAGGGTGCGGACCCGATGGGTATCCACTTGGATACGGCGCCTACTATGCCGAGAAGTACATGGGGGATACCTGGGACGCCCTGTCCGAGGACGGGCAGCGATTCCTGATCGAGGTCGGCGTCTGCCTGCACGAGACCCTCGCCACTCAGCTCACGGCCGACAGCACGTGCGACGAAGTGTGGGACCTCGGCTTCGACGCCCACCCCGACTGCTATGTCGACGCGGGGTTCTGCGAGCTGCCCCTCACCGACACACTCGCGATCGCAGGCGCCGTCGAGCCTGAGGACCAGGCCCTGCCCGAGCAGAATGCCCAGGTGGCGGCTATCGCCGAGGCCTGCACCGAGTAGGCGCTCCGCCGCCGGTGGGAGCTCGTCAGGCCCGCGCGAGGGAGCGCAGGAGGGGCTCCCAGTGGTCGAAGTCGGGCACCTGAAGGTCCCGCACCTTGCCCGTGTCGTCCCAGCGCCGCACCGCCACCGCGTCCTCGAAGCCGGGGAGCGCCTCGAAGGCCGCACGCTCCGCGTCGCTCATCGGGCCACCCTGGACCTCCAGACTGCGCACGGAGGAGGGAGTGAGGCCCGCGAAGTAGGCGGGATCGACCGCCACGAGGTAGCGCTTGGCCGCCACATGGAGCCGCACGGGCTCCGTGACCTCTGGGCCGAACCAGCGCGACAGGTAGCGGGCACCGACCTCCTCGTGCTTCCAGTCCTTCTCAAGCTTCTGCTCGATCGGAAACAGATCGCCGATCAGCAGGTGGCCGACGTCGTGAAGCAGAGCAGCTGCGATGGCCGCATCGGAGGCTCCCTCGCGACGCGCCAGCGCCGCACACTGGAGTCCGTGAGCCAGCTCGGTGACCTCCTCGTCGTACAGCTGGAGAGCTCGCTCGCCCTTGTAGCGGTCGAGCAGATCGGACAGCGGCTTGCGGGGGGCACGTCGCGGGCGCTCGGCGTGCTTGCCGAGAAAATCGTCATTCACGCTGATCCGAGCCCGCTCGCCGTCGAACGAGCCACCCTCCGACGCGAACTCCGCCTCCTTGTCGGCGTAATACCGGGCCCGGTGGTCACCGGCCGAGAGCGCGTTGTAGGTCAGGTAGAGCGCCCGACGCGACGCGCTGCTTCGGTTGGTGCCACTCTTGTGGGGGGCGTAGCTGTCGAACAGGACGACATCGCCCGGCGCCACCTCCACGTCGCGCCAGTCGAGCGTCTCGGCCACGCTCGGTGCGATGCGCCCCCGCTCGTTTGGCAGGATGCCGCGATCGTGACCGTGAGCGAAGGCGAGGCAGCCGTTGTCGACCGTCGAGGGGTCGACCGGCACCATCACAGAGATGTGGTGGTCGACGAAGCGGTAGGCCGTCGCATCCTGGTGGGGCGCGAAGCCTGCCCCGCCCGGCTGCTTGAAGTTGATCTTCTCCTTGTAGAGCACCGCCGGCTCGTCGAGGAGCGCCCCCACCCAGGCAATCACCGCGTCATCGCAGATGAAGCGCCGCAGACCAGGATGGTGAGGCACCAGGTCTTCGCTCCGCGCTAGGCGGGTGCCCCCGTCGGTCTCCTCGAAGTGGTGCAGACCCGGCCCATCGATGAAGGCCCAGTCTGCCACCTGGGCGGCCCAGACCTGCAGCGACGCGACCTCGGCCTCGGACAGCGCGCCCCGGAGCACGAGCCAGCCATCTCTCGCGAAGTTCGCCCGCTGCTCGTCGGTGAGGGTGTGTGCCATGTCCGACCTCCCTGGCGGCGGCGTAACAGGCTGCCGGAGCGCTTCGCCCGTGCGACAGGCCGGACGAGACGGTGTCTCGCGTACCGAGCCGACGACGCGAGGCCTGAGACACGAGCGGCCCGGTGCTTCTGCACCGAGCCGCTCCATCGCGTCGGGGACGAGCCGCCGCTACTCGCAGGCACACACCGTCTTGCGTGAGCTCGGACCACAGGGCACGCCGAGCTGGTCCATGTTGGTCAAGATGCTCGTGGTGCACGATTCGGCGGTGCTGCAGAGCCAGCCCGTCGAGCGGTTGACATCCGCATCGAGCCCGGTGTGATCCGTCGCGTGACCATCGGTCATACAGCCGTAGCTCCAGCCACCCACTTCGACCGGCTCGAAGGCACCAAAGGCATCGGCGATCGGCTGGCACTCCTCGGCGCTGTTCTGAGCCTCGAACCAGCGCACCGAATCCGCCATCGGCGCCATGCCGTTCGCAGCACAGGTGTCGTTGCAGGCGATTCCGCACTCGCTGGGGTGGAAGCACCACATGATGCCGTCGACCAACCGGCAGCTGTCAGGCATGCCACCGCCGAAGGTCTGCACCTCGGAGGTGGAGCAGTCGCCCATGTTGAGCGCCTGCAGGTGCATACCGCAGACCCGATCAGGGAGGTCCGGCGTCATCGTGATCACGCCGTCGCCATCCATGTCTGGAAGCGGCCCCAGCTTGGTCAGCGTGCCGTCTGACTCGACGCCGAGCTCGGTACCGGCGCAGGCACCGCCGGGCACCATCGTGCTGCCCGCCGAGTCGCCCGCCACCAGCACGAAGGTGTCACCCGGGTTGCCCGTGATCTCGATCGTCACCGGGCCGGGACAGGCGCCGTCGGTGCTGAGGCCCGTCGCTCCACCACTCGAGAAGCAGTAGTTGGTGGACGAGCACCAGCCGTCGTTGTTCCAGGCCGAGAAGCAGCCGGGATCATAGGACACACACATCTCGGCGTCGTCAGCCATGGGGCCGTCCGCGCCGTCCTCACAGTGGGCATTGGAGCCCCAGCCCTGCATCCACGCCAGGTTGTTGATCTCGTCTCGCGAGGTCGAGCACTGGTAGTCCTCGGCGGCACCACCGAAGATCTCGGCGCAGGCCGTGATGCAGTTGTAGGGCGGCGTCTCGCTCCACGAGGGACCCGAGTTCGTCGTGAACTCGCCGACGAACTCACCAGCCGATGCGAGAGAAGGCAACAGGAGGGCGAGAGCAGCCCCCCATCCGATACGCGCGTTCATGTGGACTCCTTTTCCACGAAGAGCAGACCACGCCTGCGAAGCTTTTTCAAGCCCAAAAGTCAGATCAGAGGACGTTAGTTGACGTCCTTCCCACTGCCGTCGCGCCTCACGACCCCGTCGCGTCCCGCATCTTGCAGCCGTCGAAAGGGCTGCGCACGCTCCAGCTGGAGCGCAAGCTCGAGCAGCAGCCGATCCTCACCATGGCTCGCCGTGAACAGCATGCCGACCGGCAGACCGGTCGGCTCGTCGTGCCCCAGCGGGAGCGAGATGCTGGGGCCGCCCGTTGCGTTGGCGAACGGGGTGAAGCCCGCCCAGTCGCGCACCCGCGGGAACACCGTCTCGAAGTCCTGGGTCAGGTCGAGGTAGCCGAGCCGCGGGGTCAGGTGGTTCACCGTGGGGGTGAGGAGCACGTCGATGTCCTCGAAGAAGGCTCGGGCCCGACGGCGGAGGCGACCGAGGGTGTACAGCGCAGATGGAACGCCCAGCCAGCCCCCGCGGAAGGCGTCGGCGAGCCCGTTGGTGAAGGGGTCGAGTCGACCGCGCTCGAAGACCCGGTCGAGCTGTCGACCGCTCACGGCCCGGGTCATGTAGGCCCCGAAGAACCAGTACCGTCGAAAGGCGTCGATCTCGGCCTGGGTGCCGGGGGTGTCGATCTCACGGACCTCGTGCCCCAGGGACTCGACGAGCGTGATGGTGCGGTCGAGCTCTCGAGTCATCACCGCATCCAGGCCCGCGCCGATGGGCGCCGTCCGGTACACCGCGACGCGTAGCGGGCGAGCAAGGGGACGCAGCTCCGCACCGATGCTCGGCATCCGTCGCGGCCGATAGACCTGCTCTAGCGCCGCATAGAATGCATGGGTGTCGTGGACCGTTCGGGTGATCACGCCATCCACCGCGATGCGGACCGGCTGGTTGACCAGCATCTTGCTCGGCGGCAGGCGACCGGCCGTGGGCTTGAGACCGACCAGTCCGCAGCACGCAGCAGGGATGCGGGTCGAGCCTCCACCATCCGCCGCGTGCGCGAGCGGGACGACGCCCGCGGCGACCAGAGCACCCGCCCCCGAGGACGATCCGCCCGTCGAGTACTCGGGGTTCCAGGGGTTTCGCGTCGGGGGCCGGTGCGTCGGCTCGGAGCTGCACGAGAACCCGAACTCCGGCAAGGCGCTCTTGCCGACAGGCCGAAAGCCCAGCGCGACCAGCTTCTCCACGAATCGGTCATGACGGCGTGCGGGCGCTGCCTTCTCGTAGGCGGCCGAGCCGTAGCGGGTAGGCAGTCCAGCGACGTCACCGAGATCCTTCACGAAGGTCGGGACACCACCGAAGGGCCCGGTCGGCTCGTGCGGCTCCTCCAGCGCCTCCGCGAAGCGCTCGCTCACCACCGCACCGAGGGAGGCCGCCGCCTGCGCCCGCGCCGCGACGGCCTGCATCACCTCGGCTGCGCTGACCCTCCTGGTGCGGATCGCCTCTGCGAGGCTCACCGCGTCCAGCTCACCGAGGGCATCGCTCTGAAACGTGTGGGTGACCATGGCTCTCCGACGCGGGCTCGGCGTTCGGAACGCCGTACCCCGCTCGGGCCGCAGAGGGTCGCAACTCGCCGGTCGCTGCCTCCCGGCGTGAACCCACTCAGTCGCAGGCCACAGGATCCGCACTCCCGTAGAGGGGAGCCGGTGAGAGCACCCCATCGAGCGTGAGCACAGGTGGTCTGTAGGGGATCTCGATGAACTCGCTGGCCTCGACGACGCCGCTCACGGTGAGTGACTCACCGACGTGCAGCGTCACCGACCCGCCCCCGTAGAAAGGACTTGTCGCAGCCGCGATGATCTCGCCAGGAACATCAATCTCGCAGGCCTGGAGTACGATCTCGCCGTCCCCAAAAAAGTCCCCAGCATCGACCACCCCCTCGACGGTCACGCGGCCAGCGGCCTCCACAGTCAGATCCCCTGAGTCGGTGTACCACCCTGTCAGCCCGACACCGTCGCGGAACACGACGTCTCGTGCGCTGCGCACCGTCACCGGACCCACCGTGTCCTGATCGACGGCAGGGAAGGGCTCGTAGCCATTCGTCGCTGGACGACCGGTGAAGACGACATCCCCACACTCGACGACCAGCTCTCGACCACCGGTCTTGAAGTCGTCCTCGAAGACGCAGGACCCTGCCGCCGTGATCGAGACCGGATCCACATCATACCAGTACCGCCAGTTCGCCCAGCCGCCATTCAGCTTGAGCCAGGACACATCACCGCCGGCCGTGACCTGAAGCTTCTCCGGGCCCGTGGTCAAGAAGCGGTATTCCTCGGCGAACGACACGTCGCCATCCGCGACAAGCACCAGCGACCACGTGTCGTCCAGTGGCTCGTCGCTCGCGCTCATGTCGATCGTGCCGGCGGTCATCGAGATGACCTTCCGCTCGTAGTAGTTGACGTAGAAGCTCGTCGCCGAGCTCAGCCCTTCCTCTGCGACGAGGGCGACATCCTGCGCCTCGATGCGCGACCCGCGCTGCAGGTCCATGCTGCGCGCTCGAAGGTGAGGGGTGCCCTGCAGATCCGCATCCCGGGTGAGCACGAAGTCGCGGTCCCCCACGTCGACCTGGCACTCGCCGAGCTCAGCGACCCCAGAGATCGTGCACGACGGCTCATCGAGAGGACACCAGGAGCCGGAGATGCAGTCCATCGGCACCGACGCAGCCGTCCGGCAGGTCGCCGACACCGCCTGAACCCGCTGCCCACAGTCGTCTGCTGGCACGTCGACATCGATGCGGACCACCCCGTCAGCGTCCGCATCGACGCCAACGCCGAGCAGCTCCGGCGACTCGAGCTCGGTCGGTGTGCCCGTGCACACCTCGCCGAGGAACTCATCGCTCCCCTCGACACCCGCCAGGAGGCCGACTCGGGTGCCGGCCGGAACATCACGAACCGTGAAGGCCATCGGGCCGGGACAGGTGCCATCCACACCGAGCAGCGGCTCGGACTCGGTCAGGACGTCTACCTCCGAGACCTGGCACTCGGTCGTCTCCAGCACCTGCACGAACCGGCCGCAGACACCCCGAACATCCGGCGTAAAGGAGAGCACGCCATCACCGTCGTCGTCGACGAGTGGGCCGAATCGCTGGAGCGGCCCCGAGGACTCCACACCGAGCAGCGTGCCGGCACAGCCGCCGAAGGGCACGGCGGTGCTGCCCTCCGAGTCGCCCAAGACGACGATGAAGCTCCCCCCTGGAAGACCGGTGATCTCTGCCTCCAGCGGCCCCGAGCAGGTGCCTCGCATGTCGAGGGTCGGCACATCTTGCGCCTGGGCTGCTACGGACAACATGAGTGGGACAATCAACAAGACACCCTCCAAGCTCTGTGATGCGAGCGAGCGAACATCCGCACATCGGGCAAGCCGGCCTCGACCCGCAGGGGCTGACTCCGATGCTGCATCCGCAGCGCCAGAGGCGGAGGATTCGAGATGAGGTCGACGCGCTGTCACGGCTCCGGCGCTCATGGCCTCCGGGGGGGCGGAGCGGCCGAGCGCTGGAGAGGCAGACATCGCCGAGAGCAGACAGTCTAGACTGTGAACAGCATTTACGATTAGTCAAACACTTCTGCACGTCCTCTCGTAAAGGGACTGTGAGGGCCGCCTCTTCCGACGACTGCCAGCCGCCGGACGACGGGGTACGAGGGGTCGACCCTGGCGTGAGACATGTTGCCCGACCGCGGCGCCCCGCCCCCTCACGAGGTGTGTGCCCCATGCAGAGAGCTGTCCCCTCCATCCCGACCCGGCTCTGCCTCTCCGCTGCCGTCTTCGCGAGCCCGCTGCTTGCCTGGGCCCACGGCATCTCCGAGGAGAGCCGCGCCAGCATGACCGCCGGCGGGCCCCTGGAGTACGTCTGGCTGGGCGCCGAGCACATGCTCACCGGCTACGACCACCTGCTCTTCCTCTTCGGCGTGGTGTTCTTCCTCTCCGGCTTCGGCGACGTCGTGCGCTTCATCACGGCCTTCACGCTCGGGCACTGCATCACGCTGCTCGGCGCCACCCTCCTCGGCATCGCCGCCAATCCGTACCTGATCGACGCCGTGATTGCGGTGAGCGTGATGTACAAGGCCTTCGAGAACCTGGACGGCTTCGAGACGCTCCTCGATCGCAAGGCGCCGAGCCTCCTGGGGATGGTGTTCCTCTTCGGGCTGATTCACGGCTTCGGCTTGTCGACTCGCCTGCAGGAGCTGCCGCTGGGCGACGAGGGCCTGGTCCTGCGCATCCTGTCCTTCAACGTCGGGGTCGAGCTCGGGCAGGTGGCGGCGCTGACCGTGATGGTCGCGCTGTTCGCCGCGTGGCGGAAGAAGCCGTCCTTCGAGCGCTTCGGACGCGCGTCGAACATCCTGCTCGGCTGTGCCGGCATCGGGCTGCTGTTCTTCCAGCTGATCAGCTACGCCGCCGACGTGACGCCCACCGAGCATCACGGGCACCACCACGACGACGCGCATGATCACGACGACGGACACCACGCCCACTGAGCGGCGCTCACGGCTACCCTCACCAGCCGCTCACCGTCAGCACCAGGCCCCGCTCGGTGCTCATCGGAGACAAGCACCAGCTCGGTCGGCGGTGCTCGCGCACGTCAGCGACCAGCCGACTCCGCGCTCTCTGGTTGGCCGAGGTCTGCGCGGCCACCCCCGCCCACGCCGACCAGCGCACCGCCAACCCGAGCCCGAGGAGCCCGGCCGCTCCCACAACCCCGTTACCGAAAGACCGATCATCGCCAGACTCGACCGCTCTGAGGGTGCCACCAATGAACACGGGAATGGCAGCAGCCTGAATCAGACTGCCCGCACCATAGAGACTGTAGGCGGCGATACCACCGCCGGGTGCGAGCTCCGCACCAGCCTCGCTCAGCAGCGTACGCGAGCGCATGGCCCCTGCTGCAGCTGTGGGCAGTGCTGCGCGCTCGACCACGCCACCCGAGAAGAGGAGCGCGGGTGTGCCCGTCGCTAGGCCCGCAAAGGAGACGATCGCCCCCACGTTGAGAGCGGCCCCCACACGCACGGTCGTGCGCGCCTTCTGGTCGAGCGACGGCCCCTGCTGAGCGGCGGCCGTCTGAAGGGCCAGCGCCAGGATTCCTGCGAAGAGAGCCATGGGAACCTCCACGAGGCCTCTCGGTTCTCGACAGAGCCCCCGGCCTCGTGAAGACGGTACACCAACCAACAGATCGACCGTCAGGCCGATGATGGCGATGGCCCCCATGCCCCGGCCCTCGCGAAGCTCACGGATGGAGAGGTCTCGAGAGAGGCTCTAAGATCCACACCGGCAGGCCTGGGCGCCACTCCAGCGGACTCAGGGACACGCCCGAGACGAGACCTCCCCTTGAAAAGCGGTCTTTCCGCGAGACACCACCGCGCCCTAACGGCACGACTGGAGTCCATAATGCGAGCCTTCTCTCTCTTCGCCATCATCGCCCTCTTCGTCGTGGGCTGCGGCAACGACAGCCATGGAACCTGCATCGCCGACGACGGCGGCGTCGAGACCTGCACCCTGACCACGAAGGGCGGCTGCGACAGAATCTCGGGAACGTACACCGAGGGCGAGGGCATGGACCCGGCCAATGACGAGGGCGCTGAAGAGGCAGCAACCGCTGCTTGCAGCTCCCAGGGCTACGCTGCCCTCTGCAGTGACGACTACACCAGCGTGGCCTCCGAGGAGGACTGCGACACCCTGGGCCTCGGCAACGGCACGGGCACGACCACCGGTACTGCCACCGAGTAGCCGTCCCTCGCGACACGGCCTCGGACTCCCTGCTACGCTGCGCTCTCCGACGGAGTGCGCCATGATCACGATGCTCGCCTGGGCAGCGCTCGCCGACCCTCTGCTCGACGTCAGCGGCGCCTGCCCAGGGCCCGTCGACATCACCGTCGACGACCTCACCCCCGGTGGGCGCTTCGTGGTTCTTCAGGGGCTCGGCCTCGACGACGACACGCTCGCGTTCACCCGCTGTGCGGGCATTCGTACTGGCCTCGCCGGCATCCGGCACCTGGCCTCAGGCTGGACGGACGACGGTCGAGCACGGTTTCGCCCGACCCTCACCGGCGGACGCTGCACGGTGGCGATCCAGGTGCTCGACCTCGAGACCTGCACGCTCTCCGACCCATGGATCCTCGGTGCCGGAGGCGACCCGGGTGAGCCCCGCACCTTCGGTACCTGCGGCCAAGTAGGGGCCACCGGCCCGGATGGCGCCATGTGTGACGCGGCCTACAGCGGCACGTCGCTGGAGGGCGACGTGGAGGTCGTCGACGGCATCCAGCTCTGGACAGCACCCGCGACGGGCACCTACCGCATCGCGGCCTGGGGGGCCCAGGGCGGCTCCAGTGAGGAGGGCGCCCAGGGTCGAGGGGCACACGTCGAGGGCTCCTTCGCCCTCAGCCGAGGAGACGTGCTGCAGATCCTGGTGGGCCAGATGGGCAGCAGCGGCAGCTTGTACGACTTTGGAGGTGGCGGCGGCTCCTTCGTGGCTCTGGCCGACGACACGCCGCTGCTGGTGGCCGGGGGCGGCGGAACTGCGGGGAACTGCGGCGACGGCGTCGTCACCGAGCTCGAGGGGGGCAAGTCCGCTGAAGGCACGGGCGATGGTGGCTTTGGCGGCAACGACGGTGGCTGGTGCGGCTGCGGCGGCGACGGCTCTCCAGGAGGTGGCTTCTTCACCGACGGCTTCGGAGACGGCGCGGGCTTCGCCTTCGTGAATGGCGGCGCCGGCGCGGTGGGCGTCCGCCCCGGCCAGTGCGTCGACGCGGGCATCGGTGGCTTTGGTGGCGGTGGGAACTCGGGCAACGGCGGTGCCGGAGGCGGTGGCTACGGCGGTGGCGACGCCGGCAGTGGCGCCACGGGCACGCACCACGGCTCGGGCGGCACGTCCTTCAACGCCGGTCTCGACCCGTTCGGAGAAGACGCCGTCCGCGAGGGTGACGGACAGGTCGTGATCACCCCGCTGTTCTAGGAGGCAGTCGCTCGACCCCTCCGCTGCGCCCCGAGCCAGGAACGCACGCACGCCCGACGCGCGCCGCCCAGCGTGACACACCGGTGGGCCGTCCCGGACGCACGATGCCGTATACTGCGGCTTCACCACCCTCCACGGACTCAGCGATGATGACTCCACGTGATCTGTGCACTGCCACCCTGCTCCTCTGGACGGGAGCCGCGACGGCAGCGCCGACCTTCTCCATCGAGGCAAACACCCCCTCCGGTGGAGTGCTGACAGAGCTCGACGTGCCGTGGCATGGCCTCGCCGACGGAGCCCCAGGCTCGCTCGGTGTCACGCGCACCGAGTTCGACTTCAACGGTGCCGCGGGGGCGGACGTCACCGAGCTGCTCACCCCCGACGGCGTGACGGCGAGCCTGCTGGGCTGGATGTTCTACGGCTGGTGGGACGGCGGCGGCGGCCCGATCTACGGCGTCGTCAGCGGGGGAGCCCTCGAGGCCTACGGTTCGCAGATCGAGATCACCTTCGACACACCGGTGTACGGACTCGGCGCCTGGAGCTTCGACGACAACGCCGAGGTCGAGAACGGGCTCTCACTGACCATCACCGAGATCGACGGCACGGAGCACGTCTCCCCGGTGCTCGACTCGGGCAACGGCTTCACGCACCGAATCGACGGCTACCTCGGCGTGGTCTCCGACATCGGCATCACCCGAGCGGTGTTCGACAACGTCGACCTCAGCGGTGCAGCTCCGCCCGACTGCTGCCTGATCATCGACCACCTACAGGTCGCCACCGTGACCACTCCGAGTGACGACGACGGCGACGGCGTGCTCTGGGGCGACGATCAGTGCCCCGACTCAGCGCCGGACGCCGTGGTTGGGCCCGATGGCTGCGCGGCCGGTCCAGCACTCGACATGACGGGCTCATGCCCCGGCGCCATGACGGTGGAGCTGAGCGGGCTGACTCCAGGGGGCCAGGTGGCCCTGTTCAGCGCGACCACGCTGGAGCCGACACCCACCTGGGCTGGCCCGTGCCTGGGCACCGTGCTCGACGTGGAGGCCAGCAGTCCACCACGCGTGGTCGTCGACGCTGACGGTGACGGCACCATCACCCTGGCGCCGACGCTCGGCGCTGCAGCCTGTGGCCGGTACGTCCAGGCGATAGACGTGACGACCTGCACGACGACCGGGGTGTTCGCGCTCTAGAGCCCGTGCAGAGCGCCGCAAACTTGTCACGTCAACACATCACATGATGTGACACACAAGATATTCACAGGCCCACCCGCTGCGATAGTGCGCCTACACCGGAAGCTCTCACGCTCCACCAGCCGGCCTGTGCCCAGCTTGTCACCAGTGGGACGAGGCCCCCGGCGACGGTCCTCGAGGCGGCATTTCGTCCCTCGCACCTGTGGCCGCAGGCCAACGGGAGTCAGCTGACCAGCGCCATGTGGCGGATCGCAGCTCGAGCGAGGGTCCGCGAGTACCAGCGTTGTCCGGTGTTCATCCCATCACCTCGCCCTGGTGACACGCTGCCACAGCATCGCGAGGCGAGACACGGTAGGCTCGGTCTCGGCCCCACCCCAGACCCGACCGGGTGCGCTCCAGCCAGCCCGAAGGATTCCACCATGCTCTCCATCCTCCTTGCTCTCGTGACGACCAGCCAGGCCCAGACGCTCGACATGAGCGGCCCCTGCCCCGGCCGCATCACCGTCGAGGTCACGGGCCTCACACCAGGCGGAGACGCCGCCTTCATCACGGGCGTGGCCGGCGAGGGCAGCGACACCCTCGGCATGGGCCCCTGCTCCGGAACCGAGACCGGACTCGCCGGCCTGCGCTTCCTCACCCGCATTCCCGACAGCGACCGAGACGGTATGCTCCGCCTTCGACCAACCGTGTCGGGCCCGACCTGCAGCGCCCCGTTCCAGGTGCTGGACCTCGCCACGTGCGAGCTGTCCAACGTGGCGTCCCCCGGCGACAGTCGAGACTGCGGCCCCGTGGGGTCCTCGTGCGCCCTCACAGGGGAGCCTGACCCCGCCGCTGTGTTCGACGACGGCGTCGCCACCTACTTCTTCTCGAACAACCTGGTCGGGACCAACTGGCACCGGGAGACCGACACCCTGTTCGCTGGGCACTACAGCTCGACGGGCTACTACAGCTTCCCTGCCTTCTCTGGCGACTATCCTGCGCTCCCCGACAACGACGTCGGTGTGCAGTACGGCCGCACGGTGCTTGTGCCCGCAACGGGCGTGGTGGTTCGCAACAACGGCGACCAGTTCGCCTCGCCGGGCACCGACCACAGCGTGGGCGTCATCGACCCCGCCACGGGCACGCTGTCGGGCTTCGAGCCACCCGTGTTCTCCGACGGCTTCGCCGGAAACTGCAACCTGCTCTCGGCCTCGGCCGACGAGTTCCTCTGCTTCGACGGTGCGAACGTTCGGCACTACGGCACCGAGCCCGGCTCCGGCGACCTGACGCTCAACGCGACGGTCGCCCTGGCTGCTCCGCTGCCCCGCGCGCTCTGCGACTCGTTCTGCTTCGGCGGTCGCTTTGCCTGGGACGGCATGTACTACTACCTGCCCGACGCCGGAAACGACTCCTCCAACATCACCTACCAGGTGTACGACGCCGATGGCGGCCACGTGGGCACCTACGACGTGACCGGTGGCAACGCGATCAACTCTCTGTTCTTCGACTGGTCCGCGTGCCGCTACACGAGCCACGACGGCTACGGCAACCGCAGCCTCGGGGCGACCTACACCTGGGCAGGTGGTTCCTTCTCGGACGACTCCCAGACCTACGGCCCCGAGTCCGCGGACCACACCCCGGTGAGCGCCTGCGACTGAGCCCCGCCACTCGCACCCCATGGACCGCACGGGGAGGCGGGCGGTGAGCACTCCATGAATCGCGTTGGCCTGTCTGGTCGCCCTGCTCCTCACCTGCGGGGGATGATGGGCGTCGTCATCCCCGAGTGATCGGCTCGCCGTCGCGCGCCGCACGCAGGATCCGGCCCATGGCGGAGCTTCCCGGCCGCTAGCGTCGGGCCCTGATCTGCTCGGCGAGGATGTCTGCTCCCGGCGTGTCCCCCGCCCGAGACAGCGCGTCGGCAGCCTCCATCCAGCGCCCAGCGCCCGCGTGCAGCTGGGCGACACGAAGCCAGCTGGGGCCTGCGTCGCGCGCGAGAGCCCCGAGCGCCAGGGCGAGGTTGTTCCAGGCGTCGATGTGTTCCGGGGCGAGCGCCACCACGCGCTCTAGGCTCTCCACCGCACCCTCCAGATCGCCTGCGTCGCGCTGCGCGAGGTGGGTGTTCCAGGCGATGCCGATGCTCTCCAGGTAGGCCGCCTGTCCCTCGCGACCCGCTCGAGCCGCACGCTCCGGCAGACCCGCCGCACGGTGGGCACGGAGCCGGTCCAGCGCGACGGATTCTGACGGCTGCAGTCCCCAGGCTCGGTCCAGATCGTCCCCGGCCTGCGCCGGTCGGCCCAGGCGGAGGTTGGCCCGTCCACGCTCCCAGTGCAGCATGACGAGACTGGGCGAGCGTGCGATGCCCCGGTCGAAGTCGTGGACGGCACCCGCGTCGTCACCCGTCCGCGCTCGGGTCACGCCCATGGCGAGGTCCCATCGACCCAGCTCCGGCTCGGGTGCAGTCCCCGGCAGGTGGACCCACACGCCGAGCAGTCCGATGCCAAGCAGTCCCTGGACCACCCGCCGCCAATCACGCAGCGTGGCGCTCCTGCCCAGCGTCACGAGGGACGCCGCCGCGAGGCAGGCGAGCAGCGGAAGGACCGGCTGACGGTACCGGGCGTTCACGAAGAACGGAAGGTAGGACAACAGCAACAAGCCGATCGACGACCCGATCAGTCGCAGGGTCGGCCCGCTCGTCCGTGCCACCCAGGCTCCTCCAGACAGCGCAGCGAGGACGCCCGCACCGACGGGCAGAGCGAGGGGCCAGGCCTCCGTCCGGGCCCCGTTGAGCTCCTTGTTCGAGAGCACCTCCGTCGCGTGCCACCACAGCGTGGCCTTCTTCGCGGCCAGACCGACCACCCGGCCTGGATGGTCGGACATCCAGGTGAGCGCCTCACCCGCGTACCAGCGCGAGGCCTCGAGGTCGGACAGCGGACGGCCCGCGGCCTCGGAGGCCCGCTCGACGACGGCTGAGTGCGCAAAGGAGGTGCCGAAGCCGTCGACGGCCACGTCCCAGCCGTTCGCCGCGTCGTTGTTGCCCGCGTAGAGGTTGATGCCCAGGTTCGTGGTCAGAGGCACCCAGGCGTCGGCCACCCTCACGTTGCGCGCGAGCGGCGCCGTGAGCACGAGAGCACACGCGAGGACGGGAGCTACAGTCCGCCGGACCATGCCCCTCGAGCCCGCGAGGGCCACCGCGGGCAGCACTGCGAGGAGGTTGGGTACCGCCACACCAGCGAGTCCGAGCAGAGCCCCGGCACCGATGCGCCCCAGCAGCCCCTCGGACGGCGCGAGCAACAGCGCACCGAGGAGCAGCGGCGCGACGAGCACCGGTGGCTGCAGCTCACCCCCAAAGTAGATCGCCGTCCAGGTACAGGCAGCGAGCAAGCCGGCCACCAGCCCGACAGGCCTGCCACCGAGTCGGTCTCCTAGAGGGACGACCAGCGCAGCAGCCAGCGCCCCAAGCACCGCCTGGACGCCCATCACAACCGCCGCCGAGCGCCCCGCCACCGCGTAGAGGGCCGCCAGAAACCAGGGGTAGCCGGGAGGACGGAAGCAGGGTCGCGCCTCGATCCCGGGAGCCTCACCGACGATCTGCCCCCCCGGTGGACCCCACTCTCCCGTGACCAGCCCCCACGCCCAGTAGTCATGAAAAGCTGCATCCACTGCCGGGAACTCGGCATCCGGCCAGGACAGCCGCACCGGCAGGTAGGCCAGCCGGATGGCGAGAGCGACGGTGAAGACGATGGCAGCGTGACGCATCGCCACCTACCTAGCCTACTCTCGACGCCGTCAGAGCTGGACTCCCAGGCTGGAGCGCTGCTCCCGGAGCGCCTAGTCCTGCTCCGGCTCGGCCGCGTCGGAGGCCGCGATGATCTCGGGGTGGGAGACCCCGGCGGTGACGACCTGTAGGATCATCGCCCGCATCACGGCAGAGAGCCGAGCCACGCCGGCTGCGTCGAACCGACCCTGTCGCTTCGCAGCCATGACGGTCGAGCCGAGCCCCGTGAACAGCGCCCGGTACATCAGCGGGTCGAGGCGATGCCCCAGAGACGCGAAGGTCGCGGCCGAGAGCATGTTCTCGAAGCGCACCAGCGCCTCCTCGCGCCGTGCAGCGAGCGGCGAGTGCTCCGACATCGACTCGGCCATCAGCACGGTGAGGAGCGGGCCCTGCTCCAGGTGAAATTGCAGGTAGGCAGCCACCCCGTCGCGCACCTGCTCCCCTGGCGCGGCCTGCTGAAAGCCCTCGACGAGCGCACCGAGCATGGCGTCCATCGCCTCGGCGTAGAGCTGCTCAGCCACCGCGTCGAGGTTGTCGAAGTGCTGGTAGAAGGTGCGGCGCGAGATCTCGGCCCGCGCGAGCAGCTCGCGCACCGGGAGCCCCCGCACGCCGTGCTCGGCGAACAGCTCACCCGCTGCGGCGAGGATGCGGCGCCGCGTGGCGCGAACGGTGGGGGAGAGCGTCTCCGGCATGACGGCGCCTAAGGCGAGACCCCCGGCTCGACCACCCAGCCTCAGAGCGGGACCGCCTCGACCTCGATGGTCGACGCACACGGAAAGCCGCCCGCGGTCAGCGCCGCGAGCCAGCAGTCGTCCCCGTCGCAGGTCGTGATCACCTGCGTCGTCATCGCGAGCCACTCCCCGTCGATCACCTCCCCGGAGACCCAGACGTCGTTGATCAGCATGGCGTCGATCCCGAAGTCTTCGATCACCTTCGGGTCTTCGTACAGCCGTCGGGTGCAGGTGTAGTCGCTGCCGTCGGCGGAGCGGAAGGTGCAGTCCTCCTCACCGCGGTCGTGGAGGAGGACGAAGCCATCTGCACGGGTACCGATCAGCTCGACGGTGCCCAGGTCCTGCTCGTCGAGCCAGTCGGAGCTGTTGCACTCATCGAGCGTCATCTCGCGCTGCTCGACCTGCCACAAGCTGTCGACGGAGATGGGCTCGGGGACTGTCGTGGCCCCCGTACCTGTCCCCGCATCGGTGTCGGTGCTCGCCGTGCCGGAGCCCACGTCATCGCCGTCACCAGGGCCCTCGACCGTCGACGGGTCGCCCGAGCCCGCTTGGCCGATGGTGGAGTCATCGCCACCCTCCGGCGTGGCGTCGTCGCAGGCCGCGACGGAGGTGACGAGGACGAGGGACCAGAAGAGCGCGCGCGACATGAAGCCTCCGAGGAGTTGCTTGGTTTGTATACAGACTGTATACAAAGTATACACAGTGTATGCAAACCAGGAGTCTCGATGTCCCGCCTCGTGCTGTCCCTGCTCGCCGTCGGCTGCAGTCCCTCGGTCGATCCGCAGGCCCTCGTCTGCGCGCCGGAGCGCCCCCACCCCTACGCCGCGACCACACCCTACGCGGGCATCCACGGTGACGCGGCGAACAGTGATGTGATCGACTGCACCCTCGGTGCCGACTACGCCGAGCGCTGGCATGCGCTGACGGGTCACGGCCTCGCGCAGCCCAACACCTTCAGCGCCGACGGCCAGACGATCTACGTCACGGCTACCCACCCCGCGCCCGACGGCTGCCGGCTGTTCGCCCTCGATCGCGAGACCGGGATGGTCCGCTGGTGCCACACGCTCGACCCCGCCGTGGTCGAGAGCGCGGTCGAGGTCGACGCCGACGGGCACCTCTACGTCACCGCGAGCGGCACCGTGCTGTCCTACCGGCACGACGGCACGCTCCGCTGGCGCACCGAGCTCGACGACGCCGACGCCCCCTGGGGGCTCCACTTCACGCCGGACGGTCACGTGGCCACCGTCACCCCCTCCGGACGGGTCCTGCTCCTCGCACGAGACACCGGCGTGGTGCTCGCCTCCCTCTCCGTCATCGAGTCCTACGGCTTCGTCGGCCCGGAGGCCTCCGCACTCTCCATCGACCCCGCCCTGCTGTTTCCCCCGAGCGTGGTGAGCGACATCGAGAGCGTCTACGGTCCGACCGACGCCGACAACGCCGATGCAGGGGCCAGCAGCTTCCTCGGTGCGGGGGCGTTCGTGGACAACACCCTCGCCGTTTCGGAGGCAGGCCACCTCTACCTGATGAGCGGAGGACCGACGGTCGACACCGGTGCGCTCGTCCAGATCCGGGTCACGGGCACCCCGGACGCTCCTCGCCTCGAGCCAGGCTGGTTCGCCGAGACCGTGGGCGGCAGTGCCACCAGCCCGTCCATCAGCGCTGACGGACGCTGGGTCGTGATCGGCGACGGCGCCAGCATGGACGTCTTCCTGAGCCCAGACGCCGTCGAGGGCCACGTCCGGCTCGCCGACATCCCGGCCTGCGATGCCAACACCGACGCCGACCCCGACCCGGGCCGCTGTGCCTTCGCCACCGATCACCGCATGGAGCGCGGCCCGATGATGGGCTCACCGGCGATCTTGGAAGACGGCACCGTGATCTTCTACGAGCTGTCCCTCGACTTCGCCGCGCCGGCCGACGCGCGGGACGTGGTCGCGCTCGCGCCCTCCGGCGAGGTCCTCTGGTCCTCCACCCTGCCCGACGACCTCGACTGGACGAGCGTGGTCACCGTGGTCGGCGAGCACATCGTCGGCACCGCGACATCGGTCACCGCGTCCGACACCGGGGTCTTCACCCTGATGCTCCCCCAGACCTCCGAAGATTCCCTGGTGATCCTCGACCGCGAGACGGGTGCCCTGGTCGAGCAGATCCCGATTCCAGACGACTCGTCGGCCACCGTGACCGTAGGCCCCGAGGGCGAGCTGTACGTGGGCATGCTCGGCATGCTCACCATCCTCACCCTCGACGAGCGCCCTACCCTCGGCTTGCTGCGCCTCGACCCGACGAGCCTGGAGTAGGACTGGGGACGACGCCTCCATCATGAGCCGCAGCCCTGGCGAACGCCGGTCGGCGGTACAGCGTCTGGAGATAAGCGCGGGCTGCTGGGAGGGACGCCAGGAGCCCCACCTGGTCGGCCCAGTACAGCCGCGCACCGACGCAGACATCTGCGGCGCTGAAGCCCTCTCCGACGAGGTGACCGCGCTCCAGGCCCGCCGCGAGGGGTGCGACGACGCGCGCGAAGGCGTCTCGCTCCGCAACCGTCGAGACGCTGGACCAGTCCTCGGGCGCGACCGCGAGCGAGCGGACGAAGGGCGCGGCAAGAGCCGGCTCGAGGGTGGCGCTCGCATAGACCATCCACTGCAGCAGCGCCGCGCGGTCGGGGTGGTCTGGCGCGGGCGCGAGCCCGCCCGACGGTGCGAGGTCCGCCACGTACAGGCAGATCGCCAGCGACTCGATCAGGGGCTCATCGTCGATCCGCAGGGCCGGCACCGCGCCCAGCGGGTGGATCGCGAGGTGCTCCGGCGTCCGCGCCTCGCCTGCCATCACGTCGAGCCGCCTCACCGCGAAGGGCAGGCCGGCCTCCTCGAGCATCCACTCGCAGACAAAACCGCGACTGCGGGCAGCGGTGTAGAGCGTGAGCATCGTGGGGAACTCCTCGACCGGCTGGCACACTCTGTCAGACGCGTGCCTCAGCTCGCGTATGGCGTGGCACCACGGCGAGCCCCTGCCTATCGCTCGCCCCGCCGTGCTGGACCGCAACCGACGGCACCCCACTCGGTGTACTCTGTGCCGCCCATCCCGGGAGCTCCCGTGTCCCCCCTCGTCTTTCTCGGCGAGATCGCACTCCTGGCCACGTTCGTGAGCGCGCTGCACGCGACCCGCGAGCGGCTCGGCCTCGCGCCGCTCTACATGATCTTCGGCCTGTTCGAGGCCTTCCTCTTCGTCGCGGGGAAGGGCTGGGAGGACCGTGCCGTCGCCGTCCTCTTCGGCGACCTCGTGGCCACGGTCTCAGCGCAGATGTTCCTGCCGCTGATGATGGTCACCGTGGTGATGGTCTACGTGCTCGAGGGCACCCAAGAGGCCCGACGCCTGATCGTCGCGTCGTTCTTTCTCTACCTGGCACACGGGGCGATCGACTGGATCGTCTGGTTCCACGGCACGAACCCACCTCCGGGGTACACCGACCTCACCGGCGCGCCCATCCTCGACTTCAACACCCGCCAGCGCCTCGCGTCCTTCGCGGCGGTCCTGGCGGACTTCCTGTCGATCGTCGTGGTCTACCAGTTCGTGCGCAACCGCATTCCCAAGGTGCCCCTGGTCGTGCCGATCTGGCTCGCTCTGATCGCCGCCATGGTCACCGACGCCTTCACCTTCGCGGGGGTCAACGGAACACTGGTGGGCCGCGACGGAATTCGCCTCTTCGAGAAGGTGCAGTGCGGCGCGGCTGCCGGCATCCCCGCAGCGCTCTACATCCAGTGGCAGCTCTCCCGTCCCGGCGTGCGAGCCGGGTCGTTCCTGCAGCGCAGCGCCCTCGAGATCGTCGACCTCCGCCGCCAGATCGAGGAGGCCCAGCAGCAGCTGCAGGCGCAGCGCCAGGCCTACCGCTTCATTCGCGAGACCTTCAGTCGCTACGTCTCGCCCCAGGTCGTCGAGAGCCTGGTCGCCGACCCCGACAAGGTCGAGCTCGGCGGCGAGCTGCGGGAGGTGACCATTCTCTTCGCCGACATCCGTGGCTACAGCACCCTCGCCGAGCGACTGCCTCCGGCTGACGTCATCGGGATGCTGAACACCTACTTCGAGGAGGTCGGCCAGTGCATCCTCGACGCGGGCGGCATGATCAACGAGATCGCCGGAGACGGCATCCTCGCCGTCTTCGGTGCGCCCCTGCCCGCGCCAGACCACGCCGACCAAGCCCTCCGCTCGGCCCAAGCCATGCTGAGGGCGGTGGACGCTCTGAACACACGCTGGGAGGGGGACGGCACCCTCGCGCGCTTCCGCGAGGTCGGCTGGGACCGCCTCGGCGTTCGCATCGGCGTGCACACCGGCGATGTCGTCGTGGGCAACGTCGGCACGAGGGACCGCGTGAAGTACGCGGTGATCGGCGACACCGTGAACACCGCGTCTCGGGTCGAGGGCCTCAACAAGGTGCTGGGCACGCCACTGCTGTGCACGGCCGCGACAGCCGAGCGCCTCACAGAGAGCGTGCCGCTGACCGACCAGGGCTCCCACAAGGTGAAGGGTCGCGCGGAGCGGGTTCAGGTCTACACCCTGTCCGAGTGAGCCGCGCGTCCCGCCGCGCGACATGCGCTACAGTGATGCCGTCGGAGGCTGGATGCGGTGGGCGATGTGGATGCTGCTCGGCTGCCAAGGCGGAGCGGTCGACTCCCCTGCCGAGGCACGCGCCGACGCCTGCGCAGAGGGGGGCGACACCGAGGTGTGGGTCCTGCAGCAGATCCGCTTTCCCCGCGAAGAGAGCGGAATCAGCCCCGGCTTCGACATCGACGGCGTGGTGACCGAGGCGGGAGACGGCACGGGCTGCGGGGTGGTCGACTACCGCTCTCCGGATGGGGTGCCGGGCATCGACAACGCCTTCGCGCGCCTGCGGCCCGCCCTCGACACCACGGAGGCCTCGGCCCTCGACGCCATCGTCCTCGAGGCGATCAACAGCGGCGGACTGCTCGCGATGGTCGAGCTCCATGGTGTGAGCGACCCGAGCGACGACGCCTGCGTCGACATGGTCGTCACCTCGGGACTCGGCACCCCGATGGTCGGCAACGACGGCTTCCTCCTCCCCGGCCAGACCTTCGACCCCGACCCTGCGGCCGACGTCAGCGCGGTGAGGGGTGCTGCCTTCGTGGATGGCGTGCTGGAAGACGGCCCGGTGGACCTCCGGCTGCCGTTCAGCTTCCTGGACGCCGACGTGGTGTTCACGCTGCTCGACGGCCGGATCCGCCTGGAGCGGCACCCCGACGGGAGGATGACGGGCACCCTCGGCGGCGGCGTCGCCATCCAGGAGATCTCCGACTTGGCGCACAACACCGGCATCGACGAGACGGTCGAAGACCTGCTCGACAGTCTGCTCGGGGTGACCGCCGACCTCGCGCCTGACGAAGGCGGCCTCTGCCAGCAGATCTCGATCACCCTGGAGCTCGAGGCGGTCCGGGCGTTCTACTACCCGGAGTAGCCCTCTCGGACAGGGGCCGAGACGGGCTGTCATGCTCACCCGCGTGGCTCGACCCGTCCCGACTCACGACCCAGACCGGGACTGGCACACGGCCTAGCGGGCGCTCAGCACCACGTCGAGCTCGACGGTGCCGCCGTCTCGAGCCACCGTCACGCTCACCGAGTCGCCGGGCGCAAAGCGGTCGAGCGCGTTGTACAGATCGTCGAAGTCGCGCACGGGGTGACCATCGACCGCCGTGATCACGTCGAGCCGGAGCGAGCCGTTGGCGCGACGCGAGGCACTGCGGAAGCCAGCCTGAGCGGCCGCGCTGCCCTCCGGCACCCACTCGATGATCACGCCCTCGATGCCGAGCCGCTTGGCGGTGAAGTCGTCCGCGGGCCGAATGCCGATCACCGGCTCGATGGCCGAGCCCGTCTCGATGATCTGGGGGACGAGGCGCTTGATGATGGAGACGGGGACGGCGAAGCCGATGCCCGCCGACCCGCCAGACTGGCTGTAGATCATGGTGTTCATGCCGATCAGCTGGCCGCGGCTGTCGAGGAGTGGCCCGCCGCTGTTGCCCGGGTTGATCGACGCATCCGTCTGGATCATGTCGGGGATGGTGACCTTGCCGAAGCCCGGCACCTCGCGCCCGAGCGCGCTCACCACGCCCGTCGTCAGCGTGTGGTCGAGCTCGAAGGGACTTCCGATGGCGACCGTCTTCTGGCCCACGCGCAGCCGGTACGCATCGTCGGGGCGACGGACGGGCACGAGGTCGTCTGCCGGCGCGTCGATCTTGAGGACCGCGATGTCCCGCCGCGGCGCCCCACCCACGAGCACGGCGTCGTACGTCCTCTGGTTCTCCAGGGTGATCGTGAACGACGAGCCACCCGCGACGACATGGTAGTTCGTCACGATGTGGCCCTCCTTGTCCCACACGAAGCCCGTCCCGGACCCAGCGGGGACCTCGATGCTCTGCATGCCCCAGCTCCGCCGGAGCTGCTGCTGGGTGACGAAGACCGTGGCCGGCGCGGCGGCCTCGTACACGGCCATGGTGTTCGACTCGTCTTCGAGAAACGCACTCGGACCGACGGGCGCCACCTCGACGGTCTGGGAGCCGGCGACGGCGGAGATGCGCGTCGAGGACTCGGACGCACCGCTCGACGCGACGGCGCTATGGCAGCCCGCGAGCACGAGAAGGACCACGGCGGAACGATTCACACTCACCTCTCGTCTCATCGTGGAGGCATGACGCCCCCACCAAGACCTACGACATCAGCATGTCCTCGGAGGTGTATGCACGTCGAGAAGCGTCACAAGACGACGACCTCACCCGTCCGCGACGCCGTCCAGCCCAAGACCTTCAGCATCGCATCGCGGTCTCTGACCCGCCTCTCGACCGTAGCGTCCGGAGTCGGTGCACTCTCCCCGACCCGAGAGATGCATGTAGTCTTCCTGCTGGCGCTGACAGCGGGAGCGACGCCTCTGCTCACGACACCGGGAGTGCCGCGGCCCGAGCCAGCTTCGGGTGGCGTCACTCCTGGCAGGTGGACGGGTGCGCCTCGATGTCGGCGCCCGACTCGTGGACACTGCAGGCCACCTCACCTACCGCGGGGAGGAAGGCGTCACGATCGTTCTGCAGAGCCTCGGCTTGGAGGCGCTCGTCGACCCCCCCCCTCTCTGACGAGGCGCTCGGGGAGGCGATGAGCACGCCCCACACGCTCACCTCACCAGGCCGAGACGCTCCCGATGGACGAATCGGGTCCGCCGAGGCCACAGCACGCTCTGGGCTCACCCGACACGGATGGGGTCGACCGCAGCGTGATCTGCGAGCACTCGACCGGCTCGAAGTCGACTTGGCAGCCGTTGGTCATGGCGCTGCCGGTGCAGGAACGCCCCACCGTCTCGATGTCGCCCAGGTACAGACCATCGCAGTAGACCTCCCACCGCCCTTGGCAGTTGCCCGACGACGAGTAGGTCGTGATGCCGACATGGGAGACGCAGCCCGTGGTGCCGCCACACACGAGATCGGTGCCGTAGGCATCGAACATCCGGGATTCGGATGGACTGAAGGAGTAGTCGTCTCGCTCACAGGGGTTGCCGTCGTAGCAACCCGTCGGGTCGGCAGCGACCAGGGTGTTGAACGCGACGCGACTTCCCGACGGCACACAGGTGCAGTCATCCAGCGGGTCCTCGGGGCAGATGTCGTCGCTGTCGCAGATGCCGTCGCTGTCGGTGTCGTCCGGGTTGTCGCTCGGGCAGGGGTCGAGCACGTCGCACACCCCGTCGCCGTCGCTGTCGGTGTCCTCGGCGTCGAGGGGACACGGGTCGGATGCGTCGCACAGCCCATCCCCGTCGGAGTCCGTCTCGTCTGCACCGAAGCAGATGTCGTACTCGTCACAGATCCCGTCGCCGTCGGTGTCCTCGTCAGCGCAGAAGTCGATGCACTGAACGTTGGAGATGGCGCTGTAGATACCGCTCGGACCACGAGGAATGACGGCCTGGAAGCAACCAGTCGCGCCAGGGAAGCGGGGTGCGATCTGCTCCGAGACCGCGCGACCCGCTCCATCGGTCGGGGCAATGCCAGCAAAGGTCACCGGACGGGTGAGGTCGACGCAGTAGCCCCCCAGAGGACGCGGACACGGCCCCTCTCCCTCCCCGCCAGCCGAGATGATGTACACCGTCTCCTCTGACAGGGCGTCAGGCACCGTGAGCTCGAAGGGCTGACTCACGGTCACGAAGTCAGGGCCCTCGAGGGTGATGTCCGTCGGAGGTGGCAGCGTGGCGTCACGCTCTCCCTCCACGAGGAAGTCCTCGCCAGCAGCGATCAAGGACGAGTCGGTCGACGCCCCGAGCGTGCAGCCCGCGGCGAGGATCACAAGAACAAGACAGCGCATGGGCCCTCCAAGGTGACGTGGATGATGCCACACGCACGACCAAGACGGGCTGCCTCGACGCGTAGACCCCTTCTTGGCCGTGTTCCTCTCCAGTCGCGCATCGGTTCGAGGCACGCGTGCTCCCTCCTGTATGCCTCCAGAGCTCCCACGAATGCTGCGCGATAAAGAGGGGCTCATGCTCACCATCCTCTTCACCCTGCTCGCGTGCAGCGATCCGAGCACGGGTGCTCTCCGCCGCGCTCCCGCAGCGGGCCCTGACACACTGACGGCCACGCTCCCCTCGACCTCGACGAGCAGCTCCGAGCCGACGACGCCCTCGCCCCCGACCACAGGAAGCTCGTCCACGGCTCCAGTGCCGGAGGGGCCCACGCTCTACCCGTTCTCCACACACCACTCCCCGATCACCGACGCCGTAGCGAACCGCCTCTACGACATCCTCGACCGTGGACCGACGCTGGATGACGCCGTGTTCGCGAAGGTCGGTGCGTCGAGCCTCGCGAGCGACCGCAGCCTGTCCTGCTTTGCAGAGGACCCGGTCGAGCTGGGGACACACGGAGGCCTGCAGGTCACACTCGACCACTACCGCACAGGCAACGCGGACGGCACCACACCCTTCGACCGGGACTCGCTGGCCGCCGTCGCAGGACGCACCGCGGCCTGGGTCATGGACGGCGACCCCTCGCCGCTGGCGCAGGAACTCGACGCCCTCGCACCTCGGCTCGCCCTCGTGCACTACGGCACCAATGACATGGGCATGGGGGCGACCTATGCCAGCGCCCTGCCCGGCTTCTACGAGGCCTACTCGGAGCTGGCCGACACGCTCACCGAGGCGGGCGTGATCCCGCTGCTGGCCACTATCTCCCACCGCGGAGACCGCGAGTCCGCCGACCACTGGGTCCCGATGTACAACGCCGTGATCCGGGGCATCGCGCAGCGAGAGCAGGTCCCCCTGATCGACTGGTGGCTCGCCCTCGACGCCCTCCCACACAAGGGACTGTCGGCGGATGGAATCCACGTGGAGCCTCACCCCGACGGGGCGTGCCGACTCGATGCCGAGGGACTGGAGCACGGCTACAACGTCCGAAACCTGCTGGCGCTCGAGGCCCTTGAGCGGGCCCGGCAACTCGTCGTAGCAGGAGAGGCCGCGCCGGACGCCCACGTGGCGCGTCCCGCAGGCAGCGGCACGGCAGACGATCCCTACGTGATTGACGCGCTGCCCTTCGTGATCGACGGCGACACGTCAACAGCCTCCAGCGATGCGGTCGACGCCTACCCAGCCTGCGACGATGCCGACGAATCCGGGCCGGAGGTCTGGTACCGGCTCGAGCTCTCCGTGCCGACCCCCGTGCGCATTCAGGTGCTGGACCGCGGTGATGTCGACATCGACGTCCACCTGCTCACGTCGACCGCGCCTGAGGACTGCGTCGCGCGTGACCACCGGCTGATCGAGACGACGCTGGAGACAGGCTCGTGGTTCCTGTCGCTCGATTCGTGGACCGACGACGCGGGTACCTCCCGAGAGGGGCCCTTCCTGCTGGCTCTCGTCCCGTGCTCGCCTGATGACGCGAGCTGTGACTGACGAGCCGACCCTCCGAGCGTCCGACACTCGCAGGGCTCGGCTCGACTCTCGAACATCGGGCAGTGAGAGCACCCGCTGTCCACCTCTCCAGCATCGCACCACCACGCCGAACCGTGATTTTGTCAAGCCCATCGCTTTTCACACCAGCTCGGGCGGCTGGCAGATCTCCACCGCAGCGCAGTACTCGCCAGCGAACTAGGCGGCACAACACTTGGAGAGCCCACCATGCGAACGTTCGCTGCACTCATCTTGCTGACGCTACCCACCCTCGCCTCGGCCGCACCGCCCGTGCTCGACATCGGCGGCTCCTGCCCAGGCATGCTGAACATCGACATCACCGAGGCCACTGCCGAGGGCAGCGTCTGGGTCTTGATCGGCCCGGGTGAGGGCTTGTGGGCTCTCCCCGGTGGCCCCTGCGCAGGTGTTGCAACCGGCCTGTCCGATGTCTCCCACGTGTTCAGTGCGGGTGCCGACGGCGCAGGAAGTCTCTCCCTCTCGCCGAGTGCACCTGCGGGCGTCTGCTCTCGGTACTTCCAGGTCCTCGATCTCGCGACGTGCACCCTGTCGGACGCCGTCCCGGCCACCGGCGCCCCGGTTGACGCCGGCGGCTGCCCCGGACTCAACGCCATGGCCAACCCGAGCTTCGAGGATGGTCTGACGGACTGGAACGTCTCTGGATTTGGCGAGGAGTGGACCGACCGAGACGTCGCAGCCGGCAGCTACAGCATGGACCTCACGTCCGGCGGCAGCTACGTCGAGTCGTTCCCGTCCCTGACGCCCGTGTCCTCCCTCAGCAGCGCCTCGTGGCAGTGGAAGAGCGAGGACTCAGGTGCCATCAGCTCCGTCCAGTGGGACTACAGCGACGGCAGCAGCGACTCGTACCTGTTCTTCTCGGATGGCTTCGCGCCAGCTGGCGAGTGGGTCACGGCCGACATCCTGCCGTTCCTCGATCCCTCCAAGTCTGTCAGCCGCTTGCGGGTCTACGGCTTCTCCGGTGGGGACGCGACCCCCGACTCGGTTCTGATCGACGACTTCCGCTTCTGCTACTGAGTGCGGCCCTAAGGCCGGCCTGGTGGCGCACTCCTGAGCCACCAGGCCAGCTGCTCAGCTCGCCGCGACGCCACGAAGAAGAACAGCGCCGGAGCCCCCAAGAGCGGGGCTAGTCGGTGGTGACCGGCCCGGCCGTGGTCGGCGTGCTCGCTTCGCTCTCACCGAGGATGAGGTCCTCGAGATCTTCACACTGCACCGCGTCGAAGAGGATGGTGATCTCGCCCTCCTCGTCGCCCTCGCCCTCGACCAGCGTGGTCTCGAACTCGCCGATCAGACGCTCGCCCGGCTCGTGGCGCTTGATGACCATCTCTCCGCCATCCGTCACCCAGGTCTCGACGGCGTCGCACTCACCGCCTGCGAAGCAGTCCTCGTCGAGGTGGTCCGTGTACTGAAGGACGACACCGTAGGCCTCGTCCTCCTCCTCCAGCCACTCGTCCCAGTCCACGCCGTCGAGCTCGGTGTCCTTCAGGTCAGCATCCGGGTCGTCGACACGCAGGCCGAGCTCCACCAGCCACATCTCCTCCGGGAAGCGCTCGCGGAAGGAATCGGCCGCGCCATCGGGATCGTCCTCGTCCTCCAGATCCTCGAGGTAGCCGGTGAGGGTCTCGCAGGCGTCGGGGTAGCTGGTCATGTAGATCTGGATGATGCCGTCGCCCTCGCCGTAGACATCGTCGCGGTCGATGAAGATCGCATCGACGAGCTGTGGCTTCTCACCCTCGATCTCGCCCTTGATGGCGTTGGGAGTGCAGGCGGTGACCGCCAGCAGAGACAACAGGTGAATGGTGCTTCGCATGGTGAGACCTCTCGCGTGCTGGTCTGTTCGAGGCGCGGCCACTAATGGACGGCGAGCGCCCTGGCGATGATCTTCCGCGAACTTCCCCGTAGACGACAGACCGGAGGGTAACGAGGCCCAGCTGGATGGACCACAGCATCCTCCGCGCGACGGACCGTCGGGCCCAGAAGCACCCTCCCCCACTCCCCCGCGAACCTCACCGATAATGCCGACAATGCGTCGCGACACGCCACCGACACGCGAGGGCGTCCGACCTCTGGTAGCGTTGCCGGACATTCTGGAGGCCCACATGCGCGCGATTCTCGTCCTCGCCCTCGCCGGCTGTACGACCGGCCACGACCTGTCCCCGTCCGAGACGTTCTCGCTGGCGGAGGACGCTGACCTAGTGCCCGAGGCACCCCCCACCTACGTGGCCCTCACGGGCCCCGAGTTTGCCACCGTTCGGAGCGGGTTCGAGCTCGCAGTGACGGGTGCCGAGCCCGAGGAGCGCGTGTTCCTCCTCAACGCCGCCAGCCCCGGCGAGGGCCCCTGCCCATCCCAGCTGGGTGGCTACTGCATCGAGCTCTCTCGGCCGCTCGGGTTCGCTGGCGCTGCCGTCACCGACGGCGAGGGCCGCGTGCTCTTCGAGGAGACGGCACCGCCCTTCGCAGGAGCCTCTTCCTGCTACCAGGCCGTGATCATGCGGGGCATCGCCGGCATCTACAGCGCCCTCTCCGACGTGGTCTGTGTGGACTTCTGCGCCGACGCCGACGCTGACAGCGACGGCATCTGCGACGAGTTCGACGTGTGCACCGGCGCGGCCGAGGTCGACACCGACGGCGACGGCATCTGCGACGACATCGACACCTGCCCCGGCGGCCCCGACGAGTTCGACGCGGACGATGACGGCGTGTGCGACACGCTCGACGTCTGCATCGGCGCGTCCGAGGTGGACACCGACGGTGACGGCATCTGCGACGAGCTCGACACGTGCCCGGGTGGCGTCGACGGCGTCGACTCAGACGGTGACGGCGTGTGCGACACCCTCGATGTCTGCCCCGGCGGCGACGACTTGGTGGACTCGAACGGCGACGGCGTGCCCGACGACTGTGAGGGCGGGGACTGCGACGAGGCCACCGAGGTCGAGCTGGACGGTGTCTGCTACTACATCGACGGCTCCGGCGGCGCCTGTGATCCTGGCTACACGCTCGCTCCGCAGTCTGACTTCGGCCGCATGCCTGCCGATGCCTTCGTGGGCAAGAACTACAAGAACCGAGTCTCGTCCAACTGCTGCATCTGGCACCGTGACCAGGACAGTGAGCGCCAGGACTACGGCATGAACGCCAACTGCAACAGCGCTGGCCCGTTCTCCGAGGGTCCAGTCCCAGGCGGTGCCGGCTGCACCGACGCGCTCAACCTGGACGCGAACCAGCTCACCTTCTGCATGAGCACGTGAGGACGCCTCACAGCCGACAGCTCGGACGCCCTCGGCGCGCTCTGTCGGCTGCGCTCTTCCGACTGTGACCACACCCGGACGCGCGGCGCCCCCCGACCCTGTCTGTGGGTGTGGGGATGGTACCCTGGCCCCAGCACTAGGAGCGACCATGCGCGCATTGCTCACTGCCCTCACCCTGGGAGCCCCGAGCACGGCCCTCGCCGTGCCGGCCCTCGAGGCCGAGGGTGCCTGCCCTGGACGAGTGGTCCTCGAGGTCAGCGACCTCACGCCACGAGGCGGGGTGCAGGTCTTCTTCTCCTACCTCGGGACCGGCGCCGACCACGTCGCACTGGGCCCCTGCGCCGACACCGTCACCGGCCTTCGGGGGCTCGTCACCGGACCCCGCGTGCGAGCGAACGACGACGGGCAGGTCCGCCTGACGCCCACCCTCCCCCTCGGCCTCTGCGGCGCCACGGCCCAGTTCCTGGACGAGTCGACCTGCGAGCTCTCTCCCACGCTGTCGCTGGGTGATCTCACGGTCCCCGGAGCAGGCGTGCCGGCCACCTTCACCCCCTGCGGCGCCACGGGTCGCTTCGGTCCCGATCAGCCCGCCTGCGACGCCGCCTACGCGGGCACTGCGCTCGAGGGGACCGTCACCGTCAGCGCGGGCGTCCAGGCCTGGCGGGCGCCGCGGACGGGGCGATACCGGATCACCGCGGTCGGCGCCGCTGGAGAGTCCGCCGATGCCTCGTTCTCCGGGGGGCGCGGTGCTGAGATCTCGGGCGTCTTCGAGCTCCGCGAGGACGACGAGCTGGAGATCGTCGTCGGTCAGATGGGCGCCTCGGACGGCTGCAACGGCTCTGGGGGCGGAGGCTCCTTCGTGATCGCCGCTGGGCGGCCACTGCTGGTCGCAGGCGGTGGTGCCGGCACGCGCCAGGATGTCGACCACGACGGCTGCGATGCCCACCTCGACGAGTATGCGGGCACGGGGTCATCCAGTCTCGCAAGCTGGGACTGCCTCCCGAAGCTGAGCGATCTGGCGCTGGGCGGCATCGTCTCGGGCGCGTCCTGGGGCAGCGCCGGCGCCGGCTATGACGGCACCGGCGCCCTCGACACGCCCTGGGGAACCGAGGTCGCCGAGGGCTGGCCGAGCTTCACCGGAGGTGGAGGCCCCGGAACCCAGGGGGGCTTCGGCGGTGGGGGCTCCGGAGACGGGAGCTGTGGCGGCGGCGGCGGCGGCGGCTACTCGGGCGGTGACGGCGGACGCCTCGCAGGAGGCGGGGGCTCGCTCAACACCGGAGCGGCCCCCTCGGCCGGAGTGGCCGCGGACCGCGATCACGGCCACGTGACCATCGAGCCTGAGTAGCCGCGCCCCGGCTCGCCCTGGTCGGTCGACCCGACGGGCTCAGCCCTGGCTCTCGAAGAACTCGAGGATCAGCTCCTGGACGCCGCCCTCGATCGTGTCCGGCCAGCCGTGCATGCACGGGGCCGGTGGTCCCTCGGCGCCGCAGTTCTCGAGCCGGTAGTGAACGACCTCGGCGCCTGCGGGGCAGCCGGTGTAGGCGATCCTCAGGTTGCCCTCGGCCGTGCGGACCTCGTCCGCGACGGGGTCACAGCCGTTGTGTGCGGCCCAGGTCGCGGCGCTCTCCTCGGCGGGGAGAAAGTCGAGACCGCCCGCACCGCGTCCGCCGTCGTAGGGGCAGATCGGATCCTCGACGCCGTGGAGCTGAATCACCGCGAGGGGCGCCGTGTCGGCCGTCGGCAGATCACCGACGTGAAGGGCTGTGGCCTGGGGCGCGATGGCCCGGAATCCGAGCGAGCGCATCCCCACGAGGTGGGACATGCCCGCACCGTTGGAGAACCCCTGGGCGTAGAGCCGGTCGAGGTCCAGCTGCTCCATGGCGGACAGGCGCTCGAGGATCTGCTCCATGAAGGCGACATCGTCGGCGGTGAGGTCGACCTGCCCCGTGTTCCAGGACTCGAGGTGTCCCTGCGGGTACACCCCGACGAAGCGTCCGTCGTTGACGTAGGCCTCGAGGCTGGACAGGAACGGCGTCGCGCGGCCGCCGTTGCCGTGGAACGAGAACAGGACCGGGTAGCGGGCACCTGGGTCCAGCGTCACCGGCGCCTGGACGTGCACCGGGCGGTCGACCCAGACGCCGTCGATCTCCTGCTCGAAGATCCAGGTCGTGATGCCGGGCTCCAGCACGTCGACCTCCGTCGTCGTCGAGGTCGACCCTGTGGTCGAGGTCGTCGGCGTCCCACTGGTCGACGTCGACGAGGTGGTCGAGGTCGTCGGCGTCTCGGTGGTCGACGTCGTCGCGGTGTTCGGCAGCGTCGTGCTGGCCGACGAAGACTCCGTCGTGTCGGTGGTCGCACTGGCGGTGTCGAGCGACTTCGGCTCGCCACAGGCAAGGAGCAGCAGGAGAGCAGACATCCGAGTCTCCAGGGTGGGGGGACGAACCCGTATGGCGTCCAGGGCCTTCGACGCCAGCCCCGGGCCCACCGCTCACCCGTCGCCGCTCGCCCGGTGGCCCCAGGTCTGCCGCCCCAGCCAGGCAAACATCCAGTCCGGCATCCAGGCCAGCCAGGTGAGCGACCAGTGACGTCCCCCGAGCCCCAGGGTGTCGAGCACCAGCTGGTTGCCTCCCCGGCAGGGCGCCTGGACATCCCGCAAGACACATGCCGGAGCATCGTCTGGACACAGCGTGCGCGTGTCGATCGGATCACCGAAGAACGCGTGCAGACGCCGATCGGTGCCGCCAGGCATGCGCCAGTGCGCGAACAGCAGGTTGTCGAACAGGAGCAGGTCCTGGGTCTGCCAGCGGAAGAACGCGGTGTGCGCGAAGGCAGACTGGAGCAGGCGCTGGGTCGCCGCTTCGTCGAGGGCGAGCGGACGCGACCGCTCCCCGAGCAGCTCGAAGCCGTAGTCCATGCCCTGGTCGTTGCCGGCGTCGTCCATCGCCACGACCTCCGGGTAGGCCTCTCCGCGACGCGATCGGACCGCCTGGTAGGCCCGCAGCGCCTGGCGGGAGAGTCGATCGGTGAGGCAGTACAGCTGGCCGAGGACCTGCTGGCCGCTCTCGGGGTGCACGACGATCCATGGCTGCACGACCCGCGTGCGGGGGTTCCACCAGCCGTGGCGCGCGAGCCGCTCGCGGTCGCTCGGCCGCAGGCCCTCCAGCGTGGACGCCAGGTCGCACAGCGCGGTGCTCCCCTGCGAGCGCTCGGACGGAGCGGCCTCGCAGTAGAAGGCGCCCACCCGAGGACGGTGGGGTCCGAGCCCGAACTCGGTGTGGGGCGGCTGCATCCGACCCACCTTGGCCCGGGGGACGGTTCGGGAGCGCTCGCGCTGGATGACCCCGTCCGGCGAGACGCCGAGTCGAGACGCCCGCTCGTTGAACGCCGCGAACGACCGCAGGGTCTCCCCGAACGGCGTGAGCGGGGTGATCCCGAGCACGTCGTGCACGATGGACTCAGCCGCCTCGCTCGTGTCGAGCTGCCAGCCTCGCAGGACGACGGCGCCGCCCACGCAGCCCGCGGCGCGATGCAGCACCTGCAGGACGGCACGACGATGACGACTCAGGTAGGCCCGCAGCACGTCGCTGGAGGCCACACCCCGTGGTCGGACCACTGCTCCGAACCCCGTCTCCTCGACGACGACCGCTGCGTCGGCCCGCCACCCGTCGCGGGGAGGAGGAGCCGGAAGGACGCCCGGAGATGTGCCCATGGCGGCGCGCTGCTGCATGCGCGCGGCTATCGCACAGTCACCCCTCCAGGAGAGGTCGCGGCGGCTGACGGATGGACGAGGTCGCGGTGCTGCCGATGGCGCCGTCACCCGGCCCGGCGCTGCCGCGAGCACACTGAAAACACACGCGCTGGGACCGTCAGAGAAGCTCCACCGTGCCCCGGCCCCCATCGACTCGGATGCGCGTCCCCTCGGGGAGCGTCGTGGCACCCGCCACACCAACGACGGCGGGAATCCCGTACTCGCGGGCCACGACGGCCCCATGGGACAGGGGGCTGCCGATCTCGGTCACCACGGCGCCGGCCACCGCGAACCACGGCGACCAGCCCACGTCCGTCGTACGGGCCACCAGGATGTCGCCGGGCTGGAGTCGCTTGGCGTCGTCCAGCTGACGGGCCACCACCACGCGCCCCTCGATCACACCCCGGCTGACCGGAATCCCCGTGAGGTCGCCCTCGGGCGCCTCGACAGGCGCCGCCGGAAAGGGCGGGCCCACGCTGATCACCGGGAACGAGAGGTCCCAGAGACCGTCCAGCTGCGCCCGACGGGCCTGGGCGTGGCCATGGTCCACGCCGCCCGCGAGCACCCGGGCGAGCTCCGCGTGGGTGTAGAAGTACACAAGGTCGGCATCGGGGAGCAGGCCGGCCTCGGCGAGTCGCTGGCCGAGCCTGCGGTAGCCCTGCTTGAGCTGATCCTGGACCTGGATCAGGTGCGACTTGCACGCCTCGCGGACGACCACGCCCCGACGCGCCCGGGGGAGCACGAAGCGCAGCCCCTGCCCCTGCGGTGTCGCGACCGCAGACACCTCGGCGGACGAGGTGCCTGGACTGGTCACCACCGCCTGGAGCAGCGGGACCCAGGCGTCTGGGTCGTCTCGCCAGGCGAGGGTGCGCAGCTCGGCCTCGCGCACGCAGCGGTGACCGTGCCGGCCGAGGAAGGCGGCGACGGCCTCGGGGACGGTCTGCTGCAGCCAGACCAGCGCGTCGGCCACCGGGAGAGCGGCGAAGGCCTCGCCGTCGGGGTGGGCACGCAGCTGCTCGCCGAGGGCCTGGAGGGCCGTGACCGCATCCGCGCTCTCCACGCCCTCGATTTCGCTGAGCAGATCGGCGATGGTGGCGAGGTCGTCGGCCGTGGGCGTCTGTCCGCGACCCGCGACGATGCCCGTGAGCGCGCCGAGCCACGTGCCGGACGACACCGAGGCGGCGTAGTGATGCCCATAGGCGTGCACCAGGGGGACGCGGGCGGCATCCAGGGCACGGTACAAGCCTGCGACGGTGCCGTCGTCCTCGACACGGAACTGCGCCGCCATGGTCTCCAGCGCCTGGACGCGAGCAGGGACCTGCCACAGGTAGCGCCCGAGCTTGGCCAGGTTGAGCACGCGCCGCCACCAGGGCTGACCGGCCCCGACCCCACACTCGGGCACCGGGTGCCCCACGACGGCCAGGTCCACGTCCCGCTTCGTGGCCCCCACCGAGGCCTGCACCGTGCGGTAGAGCGCGTCCAGGCGGATGAAGAGGTGCTGGTAGGTCGGGTAGATGTACTGGGGAGCGTCGACGAGCACGGGCTGCGCCCCGATGCGGACCATGTAGTCCTGCATCCCCTGGTCGACGGCGTGGCCGAAGACACTGCAGGTGAGCGGGGTGACCGGTCCCGGCATCATCTCGGACACGTTGGCCGTGGTGTAGACGGCCCCGTCCGTCCCATCGATGTCGTCGAGCTCGTTGGGATGGACCGGTGGCAGGGCGGTGACCGGTCGCCCCTGGAGGAACCAGAGGACGCCGTCTCGATCGACGGCGAACTCGATGTCCACCGGGATGCCGAGCTCAACCGTCAGCCGCCGCGCGCCGTCGAGCAGCTCGCTCTGCTGGGGGAAGCCCTCGCCCTCCTGCACCCGGCCCCAGCGGTCGTACACCGTGCGCTCGCCCTGGACCTCGCCGGACACCAGGCCCTCTCCGAGGCCCTCGACGAGCTCGAGCACCCACCGGTCCCGCCGTCCGCTCACCGGGTCCGCCGTGAACAGCACGCCCGCGTGGGCCGCGTCGACCATCCGCTGGACCACCACGGCCACACCGGTGTCGGCGCCGGGACGGGCCGCGGCGTAGGCCTTCACTCGGGCCGCCTCCGCCGACGCGAGACAGGCACGGATGCCCTCCGCCACCGCCTCGGGACCGTCACAGCCCAGGGCGGTGTGGAACTGTCCGGCGAAGGAGTGCTCGGCGCCGTCCTCGTCGATGGCCGACGAGCGCACCGCGTAGCGCACACCCGCCTCGAGCACGTCGAGGGGGAGCGAGCCGTCCGGCTCGAGCACCACGACGCCGTCCGGCACCCGCAGTCCGAGGCGAATCAACCGCGCGAGGCCCGAGGCCTTTCCACCCGCGTCTGGGCGCTCGGCCTGGGCGAGTGGGAGGGTCTCAGCCATGGCTCGGGTTCCAGCCGAACTCGCAGATGCCCACGGCGGGGATCCCGTCCACCGTGGAGCGGGCAATGGCCTCGTGGATGCAGTACGCGCCGTCGTCCATGTCGAACTCGAACACCCCGTCCACCTCGACCTCGACCACGTGATGGCTGCCGTCGGTGCAGGTGATCTCGAAGGTGAACCGTGGGGGAATGACGCCGGGCGGGCCGAGCGCGTCGAAGGCGGTGACCGCCGAGACCGGCTTGGGAGTGCCGTCGATCACGAAGCCGGCGGTGAGGGGTCCGAGGAAGTCGTAGCGGATGCAGGCGGCGGTGAAGGCCACTCCGTCTTCCCGCACGCCGGAGAACCAGAGGTGCTGGCGCCAGGTCTGCCACTGGCGCCGCCCGAAGCTGTGATCCCGCACGCTCCGTAGGTCCAACTCATGGACCTCGTCGCCGAGCTGCACGGTGCCATGCAGCCTGCCGACCTGCTCGTAGTGCACGGTGCGGATCTCGCCGAGCTGGTCGAAGAAGCATCGGCTCCAGGGTCGAGCAGCGATGGCCCGAGCGGTCACCCGCGGATCCACCCCATCGGAGAAGTCGATCAGGGGTCCCTCGCCCTCGAAGGTGAGCGCAATCAGCGCCTCCTGCTCCCCCTCCTCGGAGACGAGCGGCCCCTCGTAGCGCAGCTGCAGCGTGCGGCCGGGCTCCACGGGCGTCCACGTGAGCCCGCCGGCGCGCCAGCCCTCCTCCTGGGGGTGGTTCTGGACGGGAACCCGTGCGATGGGCCGACCAGGCACCCGCACCGACATCCACACCTCGGACGGGGCGTCGGTTCTTATGGAGAGCCGCATAACCAAGGCCATGCCGTCCTCGCCGCGGCCGTAGACGTAGGAGCTGTCATTGAAGCAGGCCTCCTCGGAGCGGTGCAGCGCCTCGAGCGCCTCGGGGGTGGCCGGGTGCTTGCGCCGCAGGCGGACCATGAGGTTGGCCATGGCCTGCTTCCAGATGGGGGGATGCGTCATGGCGCCATGACAACACGGCGCCGCTCCAAGCGAAAGGGGGGGCAGTGGCTGCGCACGACGTGACTTGTTCCGGCTGCGACGAGGCCACCAGTCGAGCTCTCTCGTCGGGCCTCAGCGCTGGCAGCTCGGGCAGTAGAAGCTCGACCGGTTGCTCTGGACGATGCGCCTCACCGTGCCCCCACACGACGCGCGGGTGCAGGGCTCCCTTTCTCGGCCGTAGACCGAGAACTGCTGGGAGAAGTAGCCCACGCCTCCATCGACGGAGGCGAAGTCGTTGAGCGTCGAGCCCCCCACAGCGATGGCCTCCGCGAGGATTCTCTGGATGGCGTCGACTAGGCGCACCAGGCGCGCCGTGGGCTGTCCTCGCTTCGTCACCAAGGTCCGCGCCTGCCGACGTGGCGAGATTCCAGCGGTGAAGAGCGCCTCGCATGCGTAGATGTTGCCCACGCCGACAACGGTCTTCTGGTCCAGCAGGGCGGCCTTGATGGAGGTCTTTCGTCCAGCGATAGCGCGACCGAGAGCCGCGCTGTCCCAGGGCGGAAAGGGCTCGGGGCCGAGGTGCCGCAGCAAGGGGTGCTCCGACTCCTGCTCCGCACCGAAGAGATCGATGATGCCGAAGCGCCTCGGATCCGTGTAGACGGCGTGGGAGCCGTCCTCGAAGACGAGCTCGAGGTGGTCGTGGCGGCCCTCGTAGCCGGTGACCTCTCCGAAGCGCGAGACCGGCACGTCGCCGCTCGTCCCCCCAGCTCGAGGAGGCTCTGGAGGGACCTCCTCGGCCGCGAAGATCGTGTAGCGACCAGACATCCCCAAGTGCGAGAGCAACACACGCCCGTCGCTCAGATCGAGGAGCAGGTACTTCGCCCGACGCCGAATCCCCTCGACGTTCACGCCGGACAGGGTCTTGAGGCTCGCGGGGAAGGGAAAGCGGAGTCCCTCTCGTCGGATCACGACCTCGGCGATGCGTCGGCCCACGATCCGGTCCTGCAGTCCCCGCCGAACGGTCTCCACCTCGGGTAGCTCTGGCACGGTGCTTCGTCCTCGGGTGGTGAGGGGCAGCCCGCCTCGGCAGCGCACCAAGACGATCGGAGAGTGCCGGCGAGCGTGTCCGGCGGCCGATGAGGTCGCGGGCGCCGGGACGGACTGAGTCTACCGTCTTCGCCGCGACGATGCTGTGCTCGAGCTCGACGCCAACCTGCGTCGCACGGCTCAGTCCCTCGACCCGGAGACAGGGAGCGGTGCGCGAGCCGCTCTACGCGGGGGACGCTCGCCCACGACCAGTCCTCGTCGTTCGGCGGAAAGCGCCGCAGGACGGCCCATCCAGTCGCTGTCACCATCCCGCTGGTGATCACCGGTCTTGACCGCTGCAGCGCCGCGCACGGTCAGCACGGACCGCGAACACCGAGACGCAGACCATCCTCTACAGCGAGGGGGCATTCAGTGGGTCGCAGAGCGTCATCTGGTGCTGCGGCCCCGAGTCGCCCTCCACTCCCCCTGAGACCTTCAGCCGCTCACCTCCTGCGGCCGAGTACTGCGCCACCCGATGCTCAGTCTCCAACGGCGAACGGCAGGCATCCATGCTGGATGCCTGCCGAGTGCCGAACGCTACGCCGGGTGGTGGTGGTGTTGGTGGTGGTGTTGGTGGTGGTGCCGGGTGGTCACCTCGGGCGTGGCCCTCGGAGCGACGCACCCTGATGTGGCGAGCGTCCGGCGTGAAGGAGACGGCAGGCAGGCCCTACCGGCTAGCAGTGCCACTCACGCTGGTGCGCAGCGTCCCGAGCTCGTCGATGATCTGCGCCTGCTGCTGCTGGATCTGCACGTCCTCGACCGACAGGGCCGCCGTGGCACCCGTGAGGCTGTCGATGTTCTGAATGGCAACGAAGTTCATCGCCAGCGACGTGAGGCTGATGGCCGCGACAGCGACGAGCAGGGCGTTGCTGCGAATGGACTCGAAGAGGGGCGTGGTGTCGGTCATTGTCATCTCCAGGTGTCAGAGGCTCGTTGGCCTCGAACCCATGTTGATGATCTGACCTGACTCTGATCTGTGGCTTCCCTTTCATCGGGGTGTCAGCCCACATGGCACAGCCGTCGAGCGGAGACACCACCTCACGATGGCATCAGCTTCTAGACCATCGAAGACCGAGATCCCGCCGCTGCCCCCCACCAAGGCACGCATGCCGTCCAGGACCGACGGCCTACCCCACCCCGTCGCCCCGGCGTCCAAGGCCTACGAATGCGAGAACCCACCCGACGACGGTCCACAGCACCAACAGCCCACCCGGTCCGAGCAGCCCCGTGGGCTGCCAGCGAAAGGCTGCGGGAGCACCCGCCACGACCGCATCGAAGTCCGCCTGAGCGAGGGGCTCCATGCGCCAGGCATGGACGACCAGCCAGTACACACGGGCCTCCACGGCGGCGACCAGGTGGCTCCGGTAGGCAGCGGCCGCCTCCGGACCCACGCCGGCGATTCGCTCCAGCGCCAGGGTCAGAGCGATCGGCGGGGACACTCCCGACGCCAGCTCGGCGAGCCCGCGCGCGGCAGCCTCATGCGCGAGTCGATCCTCGTGACGGTCGCGCAGCGCTCCCACGAGGACACCATCGTAGGCATGCCGGCGGACGGGTCCGGGCAGCTCGTCCACGCTGGCGGCAGGGAGGTCTCGCAGCTCGGGGTAGCGGGCGTAGAGCCGCTCCGTGAGGTCTGCGAGGTCCTCCTCGTACGCGCCGTACTGCAGCGCGCGCGCGTCCAAGGTGTCGGCCACTGCGTAGTCCGCCTGCACCGTCCCCAGGCCCACCTCCGCGACAACCGCGGGAATCAGCACACACACCACGGTCCACAGCGCACCGAACGCGAAGGCTCCTCCCCGCACCGTGGCTGCACGACCGGTCGTCGCCAGGACCCAGCCGCTCCAGAGCGCGGTGTAGGCGACAGACAAGGCGACGAGGACGCCCACGTCAGTGGGGGACGCCCCTCCGACGGCACCCGCCGCGAGGCACAGGACGGTCGCGGCGGCACTCGCGATGACGGCGACCGCCACCATCCTCGCGACGAGCCATTCACGGACACCGCCGGCGTGCACGGTGACCAGCCGGTCGATGCGCTCCTCTCGCTCCCGGCCCCCAATTCCGAGCCCAAGAACGCCGACGAGGAGCGGGGTGAGCATCGCGAGAACGAACGCCAAGTCGACTGTTCCGCCGCTGATCTCTGGGTTCTCGATACGTGCACCGCCAACGGCGAGTGGATCGGCACGACGGTGGACATGGAACGCCACGGGTGCCGCATCCACGGAGCCGGCAGCAACACCGGCCAGCGCGCCTGGCTCGCGCACGACACGGGTGCCCGCGAACCGGTCCTGCCACATCGGCTGAGCGAGGTCGACCCACGGCTGGTCCTCGGGCCCCGACACACCGCTGGCGAAGTACCCCCTCGCCTCGACAATCGTCTCTGCCTCGGCCTGGCGAGCCGTCTCCAGCGCGGTGCTCCACTCCGCGACATGCCGCGCCCCAAGGCCGATGGCGAGAACACCGATGGCCAGGTACGCCAGCAGGGCCACCGTGCTCGCGCGGCTCCGGAGGAGGGCACGAAGCTCGAACCTCATCGCGAGCCTCAGCATGGCAGCTGCCCCCGCTCGAGCCGGCCCGCACCGACGACGAGCAGGCCGAGCAGCCCCAGGAGCCAGAGGACGAGGCCGGCGACCTCGGGCTGCCGGTGTCGCGTGCCCGCAGTCAGTGCTGGAGGAACGTAGGTGAACGGAGCGAGCCCCTCGTAGAACTCGGCACTGGCCGTCCAGCCCCGCTCGCCAGCACGGGAGCCCCCGTAGGCGTGCTCGTGGTTGAGCGCTGCGATCAGCTGACGGCGGTACTGCTCTGCCTGCTGGCGAAAGTCCAGATCGTGCGCAAGATCGGTGCCCGCGAGGGCCATCGAGAGGTGATCGACGGCCTGGAAGGGGTTGAGCACAGCAGCGAGGCTCCCTACGAACGCCTGCTGCTCGAGCCGTGCCCTGAGCGCACCGGCGTGCTCGTCCCAGACGCGGTCACCAAAGTCCTCGCCGATCTGCATGGCGATGCCGTCGAAGTTGAAGGGCAGCTCCTCCACGGTCTCGACTCCGTGCTCGGCAAGCACCTCCTGTCGGCGCTCCGCGAGGAGGCTGTCTTGAGGATTGTGACCATCAGGTCCGGCCTCCTTCGCGGCCTTCAGCGACGCCTGGAAGGCATCCTGACTCGGCAGCGGGTAGGCGGCCGTCGCCACACTCGCCGTCGCCCTCGGCAGGACTGCCGTGCCCACCACCCAGGCCGCGAGCAAGACCAGCAGGGCCGAGCGCGCCGATCGAGACCACACCGCCGCTGCGACGACACCCGTGGACACGACGGCCAGGTGCGTCGCATGCACGATCGCGAAGCCGACGAGTCGGCCCACTGAGGGAATCAGCTCGGCACCAAGCAAGGCCGAGGTCGCCAGGGACGCGACGAGCACCAGCGCGACCAGAACCAGCCCCAGCCCCCACAGAGCCAGCATGTGCCCAAAGACGAGGGCGCGAGCCTCGACCCCTTGAACCAGGGCGAGCTTCAGACGGCCCGAGGCACGATCCGATGCGAGTCCGGTCGCACCGAGAAACACGAGCAGAAGCGGTACGACGGTCTGCAGGAGGAAGGCTGCGTCCGGAGGAGAGAAGCGGGCGACGGTGCCTGCACGAGCAGCGTCGGTGTGCACCGGCGTCCCCGCGTGGTGGCCCTCGACCCGCACCACCTTGCCCAGGCGAGCCTGGACGCCCCGGTCGAGGCGCGCGAGCGATCCGGATGGGCGAAAGGCGAAGTCACCAAAGTGGGCCATGCTGTGCGGGTGAGCAGCACCCCTGCCCTCCCACTGGTCGCGGGCAGCGGACGCAGCAGCGACCTGGGCCTCCTGCCGCGACACGTCAGCGGCGGTCGCCCACGACGCCGCGACGCCCAGCGCGAGCATCATCGCCGCGAGCAGCCCGAGCAGGCGTGCGTCGCGGAGCCACGACACGAGCTGGAGCGCGACGACCCGAGCCGTCATGACGACGACCGCATGTGGCTGAGGTAGAGCCGCTCGAGCTCCTGCGCGTTCACGGCGTCGGCACGGAGCACCTCCAGCATGCGCCCCCCGCGCATGATCCCGATGGTGCCGCCTAGCTCCTTGGCGCGGAACAGATCGTGGGTCGTCATCAGGATGGCCGCGCCCCCTTCACGCAGGGTCGCCAGCTCGGCACAGAAGTCGCTCGCCGCGGCCGGGTCGAGGCCCGAGAGCGGCTCATCGAGCAGCAAGGCCTTGGCCTCGCGAGCGTAGGCGATGGCCAGTCCCACCTTCTGCCGCATTCCCTTCGAGTAGTCCGACACCGGGCGCCCGATGCGGTCGCCAGTGAGCCCGGCTCGATCGAGCAGCGCTGTCGCCCGGTCTCTCGACACACTCTGCCCGCCGAGCCGACAGAAGAGCTGCAGGTTCTCCAGGCCGGAGAGGTGGGGATACAGGGCGACGTTCTCGGGAATGTACGCCAGCTGTCGACGGGCCCCTCTCGGATCCGTGGCCGGAGCGACGCCGCCGACGGTGACCGCGCCCGCGTCCGGCGCGAGAAACCCGAGGAAGAGGTTAATGGTGGTCGTCTTGCCGGCGCCGTTGGCCCCGAGCAGGCAGAACAGCTCTCCGGGTCCGACCTCGAGGTCGAGGTCGCAGACCGCGACGACATCTCCAAAGCGGCGCGTGACGCCTGCTGCGCG
>PKDJ01000181.1 GCA_002862545.1 Pseudomonadota bacterium | reverse complement strand
GCAGATCGGCTTCAGATCAGCGACGAGGCGATCGAGGTCACAGCTGTGGCGCCCCGTGACCGCGACCTCGTGGGGCACGCCACAGGCCTCGAAGGTCGCCAGGTCCCAGGTGCCCAGCTCGACAGGATGGTCGATGGCCTCGTCGTGATCCGTCGCCTCGTAGACACCAAAACCGTGCTCGGGTGCATCGAGGCGACGGAGGGTGGTGGCTACACGCCAGTCAGCGCAGGCTGGATCGCTGGGAGGCACTAGCTCCACCTGCACCGGCTGGTCGCCCTGCCCTACCGCCTCGAGGAACAGGCTCGTGCCGTTGAAGTAGCCGTGGGTCTGGTCGAGGTGAGCCATGCGGACCGACAGATCCCACGCATAGACCTCACCGGTGACGACGAGCGGCCCGTCGACTGGCGGCGCCTGCCAGGTGTCCTTGTCGAGCTTCGTGAGCGCGACCGGCCCGTCGGGGCCCTCCGCACGGATCGTCACCCAGTTCTTCGCGAACTCGCGGACCAGGTACGAGCCCGGGATCCAGCATGGCAGGCGCAGGACCTGCCCGGACGGATCGGGGCGATGCACCGTGGTGGTGACGGTGAACATGTGCGCCGCCGGATTCGACGGCACGACGCGGTAGGTGACGGCGTGTGGCATGGGGAGGGTCTAACCGGGTGCCACGGGACACCGAGACGGATCGCGACCCGGGCCCACACGACCACGATAGACCCCCTCAAGCGGAGGATTCCATGCGCTGGATGTTGCCCCTCGTCGCGCTGATCGGCTGCGACTTCATCGAGGTCGTCGACAAGGACATCGCCTCCGACACCGCCAGCACCTACGGCGGGGCGACCTATGCCTACGTGCTCGTCGGCGACCGCAGCAGCACTGACCTCTCCAGCACGGCCGGCATCGATCTCGAGGGCATCCGCCTCGACACACCGAGCGGCGGCATCTTCTACTCGACGCTCGTCCACGAGTGTGAGTTCGGCCCCGGCCGGGAAGACGAGGCCGACTGCAGCGGGCTAGTCGGCTCACCCGGCTCCGAGTCCGTGTCGCTCGGCGGCGACGGCGGGACCGTCATCGTCAGCTTTGGCGGCGAGTACATCGAGAGTGGCGCCACGATCACCGTCTACGAAGATGGCTACGAGAGCGGCGAGCTGTACGACATCTACGTCGGCGACACCACCTCCTCGAACACCGGGACGTGGACCACCTGCGCCGCAGGAGCCACGGGCGAGTTCCCCTGCGAGGTTCCTTGAGCCACGCACGAGGCACCGCGCAGCGCCGCGCGTCCCACCCGTGAGGCGCGGAGTGCTGGGTCTGCTCGCAGCCTTGGTCGGACTCGGACTGGTGCTGGCCACCGCCTGGGCGGCCTATGGCGCGCTGGTGTACCAGCTCCAGGATGGCCTGGTCTTCCCCGCTCCCGGCGGCATCGACCGCGTGAGCCTCGACGCTGCAGCCGCAGAGATCGGCGCCCGTCCTCTCGAGCTGGAGGCCTCCGATGGCACCCGCCTGTACGCCTGGCACCGCGATGCAGGCGGACACCGTGCGGTGCTCTACCTCCACGGGAATGCCGAGACGGTGGCCGGAAGCATGGGCCTGCAGCGTCTGCTGCACCGCCACGGCTGGGATTTCTTCGCGGTCGCCTACCGTGGCTACCCCGGCTCCGAGGGTGCCCCATCGGAAGAGGGCGTCACGCGTGACGCTCGAGCAGCCTGGGACTTCGTGACCGGCGAGCTGGGCATTCCCGCGGAGCACGTGGTCGTGCACGGCCGCAGTCTCGGCGGAGGCGTCGCCCTCCACCTCGTCGAGGACATCGAGCCTGCCGGCCTGGTGCTCGAGTCGACGTTCCGCTCGGTGCTGGAGCTGGCGGGTCGCACGGCTCCCGGGCTGCCGACCGAGCGTCTCCTGCGCCACCCCTTCCGAAGCGATCTCCGGGCGCCAGACTGCGCCCTTCCGAGTATCGTGCTCCACAGCCGTGACGACGCCACGATCCCGGTAGACCACGGTCGCTGGTTGGCCTCCAGCCTTCCTGATGGCGAGCTGGTCGAGGTCGGAGGACACGGTCACGGAGAGCTGCTGGCCGTGCGGAGCCGCCCCGCTCGCGAGCGCTACCTGGCGTGGCTTGAGGCGCGCGTGCCAGAAGCTGTGCGACCCTAGACCAAGCATCGACAAGGAGAGAGGCGTGCACTGGTGGACCCTTCCGCTGCTGGGCTGGCGTGCCATTGCGCGCTCCCTACTCGGCTGGCGACCGCGCCATGCCGCTCCGTGGCCACACGGCCTGGCCCCCGTCGTCGTCGCAGCCCTCGTGGTCGGTCTCGCTGGGGTGCTAGGCACCCGGGCTGTCGGCTCGGTGCTGGGTCTGCCGAGCGCGGCCTATGGCCTCGTCATCGCCCTCGTGATGCGGCGAAGTCCAGGAGCAGGACTCGATGCCTGGCTAGCTGCCCTGGTGGGCGCCGTCGCGCTCGGGCTCGGCTGGACCGGCCTGGACATCGCTGCCGGCCACGCAGCACCGCAGCTCGGACCCCTCCTCGTCGGCCGAGGAGCCGTCGCGCTGCTCGTCGCTGTCGTGCTGGCCCACTCCAAGAGCCTGCTCTCCGGCGTGGGCGAGCTCATCGGACTGGTCTTCACCGTCGGCATCACGCTGTGGACCTGGAGCCTGGTCGAGACCTTCTCCGAGCTCGGACTGACCCTGGGCCTCGCCGCCGTCGGGATCACCCTCCCCGAGTGGATCGACGTCGTGTCGGAGCTCGCCTTCCGCAGCGTGTTCTGGCTGGCCTTCGCCGGCGTGACCTGGGTCGTCGTCGAGGCCGCCGTCGAGGAGTCCGCCGAGGGCCGCCCTGTCGAGCTGCGCGCGATCTTGGCTGCCCTGGTTCAGCAGACCCTGAAGCAGGCCGGTTAGTCGGTCGAGTGCGCCCACTCCCTGTCATCGCGATCGTCCTCGCCAACCTCTGGCTGTGCATGGGGGGCCCTGGCAGCAGCGCCTCGGCGCTCGACGGAACCCCCGTGGAGGCACACGTCGACCGCCCGCTGACCTGGGACTGTGGTGGCTCGCGGGACCGTCTGGAGATCGGCCGAGATGGCCGCTTCGTCTGGGAGGTCTCCACTGGCGAGGACTCCTGGACGCACGTCGAGGGCACGTGGACCGCCGCAGGCACCAGCGGCATCGGCGCCACACTCGCCATCGAGGGCACCCGCTCGACGCGCGCGGGAGCCGATAGCGAGGCCATCGACGAGCCATTCGCTGGCACGGTCCACGTGGCTCCCCTCCGTGCTCTACCGCGTGCAGGCGTCCTCCGAGAGCTGGACCGCTGGCGCCAGCCCTGCGTGCGGAACCTCGAGCCGGAGCCTCTGTTCGAGGCCGCCATCGGCGTCGACGCACTCGCCCTTCGTGGCGATCTCGAGGGCCTCTTCCATCCCTGACGTCGGGCACGAGCGCCGGTGCTAACGTGGGCTCTCGGAGGTAACCGTGCTGACCGTCTGGCTGATCGCAGAGCTGGCGCTCGCGATGCCTGGCCCACCCGGGCTCAGAGCGACCGTCCAGCCCGACGGCACGCCTGTCCAGCTTCGCTTCGTCGGGGGCTGCGAGGCCCCCCGGGTGGAAGACGCCCACGGCTACACCCTCTACGGAACCTCCACGGAGACGGGCACGCGCTGGGAGTACGCGGAGCTCTCGGGTGGCCGCCTGGTCCCGTCCGGGTGGCTCGTCGGGAGCGTCGACCCGCAGTCGCTCGGGCTGAGCCCGCACCTGGCTCCCCCCGCGAGGGGCGTGCCGCGACCCGATCCCTCGCCGCACCCGAGCGGCCGACGCGGGGCTCTGTTCCCCGACACCCGGCACGTTCGTCCGCTGGTCATCCTCGTGGAGTTCCCCGGAGGCCCACCACGCGGCGTCCCCGACCGACGCCACTTGCCCGAGCACTTCGCGGAGCTACTGTTCGCCGACGGGCTGTCACCCGGGCCGGCGGGACTCCCCGGCTCGTACGGCACGAGCATGCGCGACTACTACGAGGAGCTCTCGCACGGCGAGTACCTCTTCGAAGGCGACCGCGGCGATGTCTACGGCTGGGTGGAGGCCCCCGAGTCCTACGACTGGTATGTCGACGGCCAGTCCGGGCTCGGCACCCCTCCTCGGGACAGCGGCGGCCTGATGCAGGACGTCGTCACCCTCCTCGACGACACCATCGACTACAGCCAGTACGACAGCGACGGAGACGGCCGCGTCGACCACGTCATCCTGATCGTCGAGGGCTGGGGCGATGGGGCCAACGACCAGTGGTGGCCCCACCAGGGGTCCGAGAGCGGTCTCGAGCTCGACGGCGTGGAGTTCAGCTCGTACCTGGTCGTCACCGAGCAGGCGGCCTGGGACGACGACGCCGGTGTCGACGCAGGCGACCCACACCCCGTGTCGACCTTCGTCCACGAGATGGGCCACATCTTCGGGCTGCCGGACCTCTACGACACCGACTACAGCTCCGCCGGCGTCGGCCAGTGGGACCTGATGGGGGCCGGCTCGTACTACACCGTGGTCCGACCGCCCGCGATGGGCGCGTGGAGTCGCGTGCGCCTCGGCTGGGAGGAGCCCGAGGAGGCGCCGCCAGGCAGCTCGGTGGCCGAGCTGGTCAGCGTCGCCGATGGCGGTGGCTCCCTGCGAATCTGGACTGATCCCTACCGCTCCCAGGAGTCCTTCCTCGTCGAGAACCGCCAGCGCTCGGGCATGGATGCCGGACTCACCGCCGGCGCCGGCGGCCTGGTGGTGTGGCGCATCGACGACCACCAGGGCGACTACCCTCGCCTGAACAACGTGAACGTCGACGAGGACCACTTCGCCGTCGGGGTGGTCCAGGCCGACGGCGACGAAGACCTCGAGCGCGACGAGAACCGCGGCGACCCGGGCGACGTCTTCCCGGGGCGCGACAACATCCGCTCCCTCACCGAGTCCGGCAGTCCAAACACCGACTCGGCCTCTGGACTGCGCACCGGCGTCCGACTCACGAGCATCTCGGATTCGCAGCCCATCATGTCGCTGGAGGTCGAGGCCCCCGACCTGCTCGGCTACACGCTCAGCTACGACGCCTTCGTGAGCCAGTGGTCTCGCTACTGGGGAGACAACCACGTCCGCGGACGCTTCGAGGCCCCGGAGCACGGTCTGCTGCAGGGTGTCCGCACCTGGTCCAACCTCGACGACCTGCCCTACGAGCTGTGGGTGTGGTCCGTGGTGGACGGCGAGCCGGGTGCATTGCTCCACAACAGCACCGGTGTGCTGGACACCCGGTGGAACGATCTGCCTGTCGACCCGCCCGTGATGCACCCCGAGGGCGTCGAGCTGTTCGTCCACCTGCAGCTGAGCAGCGACGACTTCCCCATCGTCTTCGAGAAGTCGTCGCCCCTCACCGGACGCTTCGAGTACGGCCCCGATGGGGACTACTGGGAGCCCCTCGACGGCAACGCCAACATCCGCCTCCTCCTCGCCACGGCTGTCGATCATGACGGTGACGGCTACGAGGTCCGCGATGGTGACTGCGACGACACCCGCGCCGACATCTCGCCGGACGCCAGCGAGAGCTGCAACGGCCTCGACGACGACTGCGACGGCGTGCTCACCCCGGAAGACCTGCAAGACCTCGACGCCGACGGCACGCCGGACTGCATCGATGACGACCGCGACGGCGACGGCCTCGACAACGACGCCGACCCCAGCCCCAACGACGGTCAGGCCTGCGGCGACAGCGACGACGACGGGTGCGACGACTGCGCGGAGGGCATCTTCGACCCCGATGCCGACGGGCCTGACGCCGATGGCGACGGAATCTGCGACAACGGTGACGACGACGACGACGGCGACGGTGTCCTAGACGGTGACGACCCGGACCCGCTCGATTCGGAGGTGTGCGGCGACAGCGACGGTGACACCTGCGACGACTGCCGCCGCTCGGGCGGACCGCCTGCACCCGAAGACGACGGGCCAGACGCCGATGCCGATGGCTTCTGCGACAAGGGCGATGCCTGCGAGGGCCCCGGGATGCTCGCCGACGCGAACGGCGACGGCGTCTGCGACGACCTCGCCACTGGCGGAGCAGACTCCACCGACGCCGACGGCGAGGGAGGCTGTGGCTGCTCTACCGGCACACCGGCTGGCGGCTGGCTGCTCGGGCTCGGCCTGCTGCTCGCCCGAAGGCGTCGCTGACCGTCAGCAGCCGCTGGGCACCAGCGCCCCGGCCTCGACCCAGTCGCGGATCAGCTGGGCGTCGGCCTCGGTGATCTCCGAGTCGAGCGGCATCGGCTCTCCCTCGTCCGGCCCGAGGGTGACGAGGCCGACCTTGGCCTCCAGCTTGCGGACGAGCAGCGACGCATCCGCATCACCCGGAACGACGATCGGCCCAGGGTGAAACTCCCGATCGTTGCTGACCAGCGACTCGAGGGCGTCAAAGCGAAGGTCGAGGTGGCTGCCCTCGAGGTGGCACCCCGAGCACGTCTGCTGCACCCAGCGCTCGGCCAGACACGCCAGGATGCGGTCGGCGCCGTCGTCCGTGGTCTCAGTCTCACTTGTGGAGGCCAGAGCAGCACCCGAGTCGGTGGCGCTCTCCTTGTCACCACAGGCCGCGAACAGCAGAGCGAGGAGCACGACACGCATCAGACCCTCCAGACGGGACCAGCGCGCGAGCGTGTCCCCGCCCTCGCCTACACGCCCGGCGCCCCTCCGTCGAGCAAGTCCTGCGACGAGAGGACCCGAGTGGCGCCTAGTCGACGATCTTGTACACGTGGGTGAGGCTCTCGCCGTCGCGCTTGAACTTCACGGTGAGCTTGTTCGCGTCGCCGAGGGCCGCGTAGGCGATGGCAAGCTCGGTCGGCGAGCCGAGCCCATAGCCGTTCACCGTCTTCAGCACGTCGCCGTTGAGCATCCCGAGGTGCTGGGCATCGCCCTTCTTCACCTTGGAGAGCTCCCAGCCCTGGCCCTTCTGGGAGGCCTGCGCGAGCTTGGCCGGGTTGTCCTCCCACTTGGAGACCAGCCGGCGCTCGACCGACCAGGTACCGCCACCAAGATCGACGATCCCCGAGGGTGCTGCATCGGAGCTACCACCACCGGGAGCAGGACTCGGACTGGGCGACGGAGCCGGCGCCGGCTCGGCTCCGGGCGCATCCTCCGCCGGCGCCCCGCCTCGACCTCCACGACCCGCGCGTCCCCGGTCGCTCCGCGTACCCCGCCGGCCCTCGCGCCGATCCTCGCGCAGCTCGTCGCCCGCTTCCGGGCGCTCCTTCGGAGGCGCCTCCTCACCGCTCATGCAGGCGAGACCGAAGCCGACCAGTCCCGCCACGACCCACCCTCGTCCACGCATGCGCACCTCCAGAGACCTCGTTTATTCGAGCGCGGGACACGACGCGCCTCACCTCACTCGACCTGCGCCTCGGACCCACCGTGAGCCGGTAGACCGCAGCGCAGAGTCCCTCGCGCCACTCCGCGGCGCGCGATTGCCCCGACGATGAAGCGCCCACCGACAGTACACTGTCGCTCCGAGGAGCACCGATGGCCGACTTCCTGGGTCCAGCCCCCCCGGGCGAGGACCGCTTGATTCGCGACCTGGTCTACCGAGCCCAGCTCGCCGACGAGTCTCCCGGTCAGGCCACCACGTCCATCACCCTCGACCCCTCGCTCCGGCCGGGAGCGACCGAGGGGGCGCGCACCTACCACCTCGACCTGGCGACTGGCGCCGTGGTGGTTCGAGAGCTCTGGGACGGCGAAGAGACCGCCCGACAGCAGCGCACCCTGAGCGGCATGCGCTGGCCGTGTCCGCCGCTCCTGCCCGACCCGCGCCCGCCGCTCGACCCCCTCCAGCCCGTCCTCCGCTCGCTCGACGGCACGGCGCCCCTCGACGTCGACGGCGTCCGGGCCCGCGTACTGCGAATGGTGGAGCGCGAGCTCTCCCTGTCGGGAATCGTGAAGCCGAGGCTGGTCCTCGTCTGCGAGAGCCACGTCGAAGACCTCGTGCTGCCCGAGGGCTCCTCGACCGAGGTGCACTGTGCAACCTTCGTCCACGCGGGCTCACGGCCCGAGGTGCGGCAGCGCCTGCTGGTGCTCCCCGAGGAGCCAGGCGCGCGGGTCTATGCGGCGATCAGCGATGCTCAAGGCAGCGCATGGGTCGCTGAGCGCCCCTTCCACATCCTGCCGGGCAACCTCGGCTCGCGAGGCCCCTGGTCACTGACCCGCTACAGTGGCTTCCAGCGGGGCTTCCCTGGCTGGAGCCACTCCGGCACGCCGCTGCCACTGAGGCCCGCCCAGCCTCCCGTACGGGCGAGCCTCGGCTGTCATCTCCTCGCCCTTCCCCCGGACTGGTCCGTGCCTCGAACGGCGACCGAGGCCAGCACCGTCGCTGGAGCGCTGGCCGAGCCCGTGGTCATTCGCGGTGGCCTGGACGGCGTCCTGGTGATCGTGGTTCGTGGTCGCTCCATCGAGCGCTTTCACATGATCGGCGATCCTCGCGTGGGGATCGACGATCTCATCCGTGCCATCGCGGCCAGCGGCGATGAGCCGGACGCCATCGCCCTCGTGCGGGTCGACCTCTTCGACGACGACGGGCAGCTGAGACGTGCCGTCGTGACACTCGCGGAGGCTGACGGACAGCGCGCACAGCGCGTGTGCGCCCTCGACTACGACGCGAGCTCGGACGAGCCGGCGCGGGACCGCCTCGTCTTCATGGCTCCCGAGGTCGTCGAGACCAATGGGTGGCTGGGCGTGCCGCCCGAGGCCGAGGTCGAGCTGGTGATCCCGACGACAGCCGAGGCCTGAGACCACCTACCAGCCAGGAACCCGCGGGGTCTCCAGCCACAGCGCCCGCGCCTTCTCGGCATACTTCCTGGCCCAAGAGCGGGTCCGGTCTGCCTTGGCCGCGGCATCGAGTGACTCGAACGCGGCCTGCCAGTCTCCCTGGGAGAACGCCGCCATGCCTTCGGCCTCGAGCCGCTGAGCAAGCTCGCTGCCGACGGACTGCACCTCGGGCACCCGATGGTCGTAGCTCTGCGCCCGGACGAGGCGCTCGACAGCATCCGGTGCGTCGATCGCCGACGTTGCCCAGCAGCGAGCGAGCGCTGCGCTCACCCGCGGCTGGTGCTGCTCGCGCCACTCCAGCTCCCCTGCCCGGTGGGCAGTCGCCTGACTCCAGAGCCCCTCAGCCTCCTCGCAGCGCCCCGCGTCCGCCGTCGCCAGCGCGGCCTCACGGTCCGCCCGCGCGAGCGCATCCCGCTCCTGCCGGTCGACCACGGTGAGCGCGCCCAGGAAGCGAGCCTCCCCCTCTGCAAAGACGGGACGGCTCGAGGGCTTGGACGCAGGCATCACGCGGCCGTCCTTCCCGTACACGACGAACCCGAGGTTGTACCTCCCCTTGGCGATGTCGTTCGGAAGGTCCAGGTCGTAGATCCCCTGGAAGACCTCGTCCTTTCGCCACCGTCGGGGGGGGAGCCAGTCGTAGCCGAGCGGCAGCTCCCAGCTCGCCACCAGCGTGCCGGCCCGTGCCAGGAACGCCACCATCCGCACGTCCTTGAGTCCACGTGCGCCCACGTGAAGCTCGAATGCCCCGCCCGCGGCCACCTCGGGACTCGGCACCTCCCAGCCCTCCAGCAGGAGACCTCCGAAGGCCTGCTTGCGCTCGGGCGGACCGTCCCAGGCCGACCGCATGATCAGGTCGCGCCGCATGAAGTTGCCGGGGTGACCATTGCCCGAGGGCATCTTGTACTTCGGTAGCTCGAAGTAGTCGTCGTCCCACTCGGGGAACGAGGGCAGGCCCGAGCTCTTGGCCCACGACCCGTGAATGTGGGCAAAGTGGGGTCGGACCTCCTCGAAGATGAACGGCCGGATGAACTTCCGCGCGAACTTGTGCTGCGCGAGGGAGATGTCGACGAGCCCGGCGATGTCGTGAAGCTCGGCATCCAGCCAGTACATGTGGCCTCCCATGTCGACGTCGAGATCGACGACCGGGCCACGGTGATGAATGCGCTCCAGCACGCGCTGCTTGTACTCGACCCGCCGCTTGATCAGCTCAGGCCCGATGTCCCGCTTCGTCCTACCGGACTGTGCAATGTGTGCGCCTGCAGAGATCATGAGGACGGCCACGAGGCCGAACCAGCCCGTCTGCCAGGGACCATCGGAGAACAGATCCTCGACCAGGTCGGCGAAGCGTGCGGCTCCGAGCCCGAGGAGGATGCACATCGGCACAGCGGGCAGGCTCATCCAGCGCCAGTTCGCCATCCAGTCCCCCTGGCTGTAGACGGCGAAGAACACAGACACGCAGGCCATCGCCCAGCAGGTGATCCGCACCTCGGCGCGGGCGTCTCGAAGGCCGACGAGGGGCACGAGGGCAGCGATCGCGATGAGCGTGTAGGAGGGCACCTCCGTCCACCAGGTCGGCACGGGCGGCTCGGGCACCGAGAGTCCGGCCCAGGTGGCCAGGGGAAGTGCGGCTGCTGCGACCCCCAAGACGCCGATTCCGATGCCGGTGGCCCTCGCGGAGGGCCGCTCGGAGCCAGCCCGGAAGCTGGCATAGAAGAGAGCGGCCAGGCCCCCGAGGAGTGCAGGCACCAGGGCCCGGATCTCAACGCCGAACAACACCGCCATCGTGGCGAGGAGCGTCGCCCCAATCACGGCCTGAACTCGCCACTCGCGCCACTTCGAGCCACCGGCCACGGCGAGCAGGAAGATCGGCAGCAGGTAGCCCGTGCCCGTGTTGTGGGCCCAGTTGCGAACGTACTTCCAGCCCCGGATGTTCCACGAGAAGGGCTCGGGCTCGACCAGGTTCATCTTGGCGTAGTACGTCTGGGGAAAAAGCCAGGCGAAGTACCACAGTCGCCACGCGTGGTAGACCCCCCACGGGGCAAAGAACGTGACGAGCCAGGCGAGGGTCGGGCGCAGGCTGCGGCGGTGGACGAGGGTGTGGACCATCGCGATGAAGCCCGCGACCGCGCCGTACAGGATGGCCTCAGGGCGCGTCGCCGACAGGGCCGCGAAGGCGAGGGCCGACCAGGGCCAGGTGCCGGTGCGCGCCTCGACCATCATCCGCCACAGCCCGAGCGCCAGCAGGAAGGAGAACAGGGAGTTCTCGAGACCCGAGGCCGCCCAGTGGGCCACCTGACTGTGCACAGCAAAGGCGAGCGCAGCGGCCAGGCCGACCGCCCGTCGGTCATCGGCCTCCCGCGCGATGGCGTAGACCAGGGGCACCGTGAGGATCGTGAGGAAGGCCGCGACGGGCTTCGCCGACTCGAAGCCCGAGAGCCCCAGCAGCTGAAAGGGCGCGAGGAGCATCACCCAGGTGAAGTTCGAGTAGCCCTCGAGGCGCTCTCCGCCGGGGTAGGCCACGAGACCATCGCCCTGGACCAGGTGCCGGGTGTAGGCGAAGCTGATCGCCGCGTCCTCGATGAACCACTCCATCCACCACAGCTGGTGCAGCACTGCTCCAGCAGCGATCACCGCGAGGGCGGCAGCAGTGGTCCGGTCAATCCGCATCCAGGCTCCGTCGGCTCCGCCCGCCTTATCACCAGGCGCCGCCACCGCTCGGACTGTTGCACCTTCTGCGAGTACACTCCGCCCGTCCGGAGTCTCCATGACCGCTCTGCTCGCCCTCGCTCTCCTCGCGCCAGCCACTGCGGATGCGCACGGCATCTGGGGTCACGTCCACGTGACCGGCTGGGCCGTCGAGAACATGCCCGACGACGAGCTTCGCCAGTTCCTCCTCGAGCCGGAGGTCTTCAACGCCCTGCTCTTCGGCGCGGCCTTCACCGACACGGGCTACGCCGTCGACTCAGCCGCCTCGCGCGCCTACTCGGAGCACACCCACTGGGAGCCCTTCATCGAGGACTTCATCGAGTGGATCCGAGTGAACGACCCTCCGCCGTGGAACACCCTGGAGTCGCGCAAGCGGGTGGCCTTCCTTATGGGCTGCGCCTCGCACGGCCTCCAAGACACGCTCTTCGACTCGCTCTTTCTCTACCAGATCGAGGAGCGCGACGGCGCCGGTCAGGACTTTGCCGACCCGGGAACCGACGGCTTCCTCGTGCTCGACGAGCACGTGCGCTTCCAGCCGGAGGAGGACATCCCCATGGAGACCCTGCTCGAGCTCTACGCGGGGCTTGAGGAGGAGATCACGGAGGACGTGATCCGTGACTCGGTCGATCTGACGGTCTCGGTCTATGTCAACGCCGACATCGGCTGGTCGGTGGCCGAGGGCATGGGGGTCCTCCACGGGCCGTCCCTGCCCTGGACGCGCGTGCACTACATGGACCCGGTGGTGCCCGGCAGCCTGCGAGCCGAGATCTTCCCGACCATGCGCTACCAGCAGGCCCTTTGGAAGCGCCTCCACGGCGAGCTCTCGGCCGACGACGTCACCGTCTTCGCCTACCCGGAGAGCCCCCGTCGACTCCTGGGACACGAGCACGCACAGACCGACAGCTGGACCAGTCTGATCTTCGGAGCCGGAGTGCGCTACGAGGACGGTCTCACCGAGCTCGTGGGGCCTGACGGCGCGGCCGTCCCCTTCACCCAGGGCAACAACCGGTGGGGACAGGGACACACGCGCCTGATCCGACTCATGCCAGACGCCGATCTCGAGCCCGGAGGCTGGTACACCGCGCGGCTGATGCCCGGCGTGTCGCTGATCGACGGGCAGACCAGCACCGAGGCCTGGGAGCACACCTTCCAGGTGGAGTGCGATCCCCCCGACTCCGAGCTCTGTCCCGACCTCGGCGACATCGCTGTGGCGAGTCTAGACGGCGTGCCTGCCGAGCCCGCTGGCGGCACAGTGGACACCGGCACGAAGTCCGACGAGACGAACGGAGGCTGCGGCTGCGTGACAGCGCCTCCGACCGCGGGAGGACTCGCGCTGCTCCTCTGCGGGGCGGTGGCACGACGCCGGCGCGGCACGGGGCTCCGCCGCGGGTAATAGGCCCGCGTCACGAGGCCTCCATGATCTACAGCCGCCCCCTCCACACTCGCGGGATCGACTGCGCATCCGACCACTGGGTCGGACTGCCGACCGTGCTGCGCTTCTTCGAGCACTGCCGCTGGGAGTGGCTCCGTGTGCCCGAGCTGGGCCTCGTCGAGGCCGTCCACGCAGGCCACGGCTTCTACGTCACCGAGCAGGTCGTCGCGCTCTCCAGGCGCTTCGGTCAGGGCGTGTCCGCCGAGGTGCGAGGCGCGCTCCGCAAGGTCGGGCGGGTCGAGGCTCGCGCCGAACAAGATCTGGTTCGCAGCGATGGCGTCCTCCTGGCCCACTGCCACATCCGGGGAGTGTGGGTGGCGCCCGGCGGTCGCCTGACCCGCATTCCTCGCGTCGCCCGCGGCGCCGTCACCGAGGAGCCCCTGGTGTCCGCGCGCGGCGCCGACGAGCCAGGCACACCGGGCTCCCTCTTCGACCCTCCGAGCCCGCTGCGGCCCGGCACGCTCGACCTGGCTCTGCCCACGGAGCCGCCCGCAGGTGCCCACAGGCACACCCTGCGCGTCCGCAGCTCCGACTGTGACATCTTCGCGCACGTCAACGCCGCTCACTACGTCCGCTTCGTCGCTGACAGTCTGGCGAGCCAGGGCGCCTCTCCGAGCCTGCACCGTGCCGCGGTCCGGTACATCGGCCAGGCGATCGCCGGCGACACGGTGGAGGTGCTGACTTGGCCCCTCGAGCCGGAGCGCTGGGGCGCGGCCGTCACGCGGGACGACGAGGTACTCTTCACCGCCTGCGTCGACACCGAGAGGCTCCACCCGCCCCTCCAGTGAGCGGTCACCGGATCGCCGAGGGCGCCCGAGCCCACAATCCCCCACCCGCCGGCTAAGCTGTCCTAGGAGGAGTCCTCATGCTCTGGACCTTGCTGCTGTCGAACGCGCTCGCCGGCCCCTCGGTCGACGTCCGCCTGGAGCGACCGCTGGTCCACCGGTCGGCGTGGCAGATCACCTCCTCTGAAGGCAAGCTCTTCAAGCAGACCGCCTTCTGGAATGTCTTCGGTGGAACGGCGATCGGGCTGGGAGGCCGACGAGGCACCAGCTGGGTCGCCGACGTCGAGCTCGGAAGCCGCCGCGTTCGCTGGACCCGCAAGTCCGGCGCCAAGGAGTTTGGCTCGACCGAGGTCTGGGGTGGTGCATCGCTCGCCTGGCGGCGCGGCCTCACCGGGGCGCGCACCGATGTCGCCTGGCCGTGGGCCCAGGCCGGCCTGGGCTGGGCCTTCGGAAACAACGGCACGCGGGCGCTGGACTACCTCTACACGCCCTTCCAGGGCCCATCGCTGCACGGAGAGCTGGGAATCGAGCTGCCCGGCCAGCGTCCAGCGCGGCCCTTCATCGCGATGCGCTGGAGCGGCCACGCCGCCATCTACAACCGCCGGGTCAATGCCCAGTGCGGCCAGCTCGGCACCTGCTACGGCCTCGACGGCAACAGCAGCGCATGGCGACTCGGGCTCCAAGTCGGCGTGCGCCTGGGCGAGCCCCCTGAGCCGTGGGTCGAGCCCGAGATCATCGAGGGCGTCGGACCGGTGCCTCAGCCCGAGCCGACCGAAGAGAGCCCCGCCCCCGTCGAGCCCGAGGAGACGGCCACCCGCGTCGAGCCCGAGCCCGCCTCAGCGCCCGACGACGACGGAGCTGAGCAGCCGTCGACCACAGAACCCGACGACGCCGACCCTCGCGGAGGGTAGACTCCTACGTCATGAGCCACCTCGACACTCTCATCCGGCACTGCGGAACGTTCGCCGGCCACGGCATCAACTACGAAGACCAGCCCTTTCACGGCGAGCTGATCCTCGAGCCCCTCCTCGGGGAGCGCGGCCTCACTACCTGGTTTCGCGCGACGGGGATCGACGGCACGACCTACCACGAGGAGCGCTGCTGGATCGCGCCGCGCGCCTCCGCAGGTCTCGGCCTGTGGGCCCTCTCGAGCGGTCACCCGACGGTCACGGAGCATGCGCTCACGCGCACGGGCGACGGAGTGTTCACCTTTACCCACGGTGATCCGCACGCCACAGACACCTTCCGTCGCGCCCTGACCATCACCCTGCACCATGACGGCATCACCCTCGCCTACGCCTGGGGCATTCCGGGTGGGCCCTTCGCCGACCGGTCCAGCGTCCGGATGCAGCGAAGCTGAGCCGAGGCCGCTTCGGTCTTGCCTCCCAAGCACTGCGGCTCTAGCTTTCACCCATGAGCGGAGATGGGATGTTCTGCACGCGCCTGGCTTGATCGCCTGATCCTGCCCCCTCGTGGTGGTCGATGACGCATCGGCCCCACGCCGTTGCCGTGCGCGCCGTCTTCGTCACCCGTCGTGACGTCTGGGACCTACCTGGTCTTCTGGACCGCGCATGGCTGACGTACCCCTAGTCGTGTGAGAGTGAGCCATGTTCGAATCTGCAGCATCCGTACAGTCCGAGAAGGCCGTCCTCGTCGGCCTCTACCCCACGAACCTTCGCATCGAGGCCGATCGCCTGCTCGACGAGCTTGCCTCGCTGGTGAGCGCCGCGAACGGTGAGGCCGTCGGACGGGTGATCCAGCGCCGCGGCACGGGAGGAGGCTACAGCCCCCGATCCCGGCCGGTGGATCCCGCCACGCACATCGGTCGAGGCAAGGTCGCGGAGGTCGCCGAGGCGGTCTTCGACCACTGCGCCGACATCGTCGTGTTCGACAACGAGCTGACACCGGCCCAGATCCGAGAGCTCGAGAAGCGGGTCAAGTGCAGGGTGATCGACCGAAGCGAGCTCATCCTCGACATCTTCGCGAGCCGTGCTCGGACCCGAGAGGCGAAGCTCCAGGTCGAGCTGGCTCAGCTCGAGTACACCGCCCCGCGACTGCGGGGAATGTGGTCCCACCTCGAGCGGCAGGCCGGCACGGGCGGCTTCGGCGGCATGGGCACACGTGGCCCGGGCGAGAAGCAGATCGAGATCGACCGCCGCATCGTGCAGCGACGGCTGTCGCGCCTGCAGGACGAGCTCCGCAGCATCGAGGCCCGGCGGGAGCGGCAGGTACTGGCGCGCGTGCACAAGGCCTGGTGTGTCGGCCTGGTCGGATACACCAACGCCGGGAAGTCGACCCTGATGAACGCGCTGACGAATGCGGGGACGTACGCCGCCGACCAGCTCTTCGCGACTCTCGACACCGTGATCCGACGCTGGCAGGTGCAGCCGGGGGTCGACATCCCCCTGTCCGACACGGTCGGCTTCGTCCGCGACCTGCCCCACCATCTCGTCGCCAGCTTCCGCTCGACGCTCGCCGAGGCACTCCATGCCGATCTGCTCCTGCATGTGATCGACGCCTCGCATCCCGAGGCGCTCTCCCAGGTACGAGCCGTCGATGAGGTCCTCCGAGCACTCGACGTGCCGGCCGATCGCATCCTGCCCGTGCTCAACAAGCTCGACGCCGTCGAGGACACGCTCGCCCTCGCCGACCTCGAGGCGGCGATGCCGCACGCGGTGCGAATCAGCGCTCATTCAGGCGACGGCCTCGATCGGCTCGCCCGTGTCGTCGCCGATCGACGCGCAGCGGACTGGTCGGAGCTCTCGCTGCGTGTTCCGCACGCCGACGCGCGCCTGGCTGCGCTCGTCCGCGAGCACGGGGAGGTCCTGACCGAGGCGTGGCACGACGACGGCTGGCATGCCCGGGTGTCGGTGCCCGTGTCGGTCGAGCCGACCCTGAGGGCCCACGTCGTCGACGCGACCTGATCCGCCCCCCTGGTCTCCAGGCGCCGCTCACAGTCCCGTGCCCTGCTCGCACAAGCGCACAGCGCCTCGCGGGATTACGCGGGGGCGCCCCATGGAGGACGAGGATGCCCGCGCCGTTTCGCATCTACAACTCGCTGAGCCGGAACGTGGAGGACTTCGAGCCCCTCAGGCCTGGTCACGTCGGGCTCTACGTGTGCGGGATGACGGTGTACGACGACTGCCACGTCGGTCACGCGCGTGCGATGGTCGTGTTTGACGCCTTCGTGCGCTACCTCCGCTACCGCGCCTGGGACGTCACCTTCGTTCGCAACTTCACGGATGTCGACGACAAGATCATCGCCCGCGCGAGCGAGGCGGGCGTCGAGCCCCTCGCCTGGGCCCAGCGCTACATCGATCGCTTCCACGAGGACATGTCCTCCCTCGGCCTGCTGCAGCCATCCGTCGAGCCTCGCGTGTCGACCTCCATGGAGTCCATCCAGGCGCTCATCGGCCGCCTGGTCGCCGACGACCATGCCTACGAGGCCGACGGCAACGTCTGGTTCGATGTCGCGTCGTTCTCGGAGTACGGCAAGCTCTCCGGCCGGGACGAGGAGGGCCTCTCGAACCCCGACTCCTTCGGCGGCAAGCGCAGCCCACGCGACTTCGCCTTGTGGAAGGCGGTCAAGCCTGGAGAGCCCTCCTGGGAGAGCCCCTGGGGTCCCGGACGCCCTGGCTGGCACATCGAGTGCTCGGCCATGGCCCACGAGACCCTCGGCGCGACCTTCGACATCCACGGTGGTGGGCTCGACCTCGTCTTCCCCCACCACGAGAACGAGATCGCCCAGTCCGAGTGTGGCAACCACGCCCACTACGCCAAGATCTGGATGCACAACGGCCTGCTCGTGGTCCCCGGCGGCCGCAAGATGGGTAAGTCCGAGGGCAACATGTTTGCCATTCGGGACGCCATGACCCGCTTCCCGGCCGAGGCCATTCGCCTCTACCAGCTCCAGAACCACTACCGCTCCCCGCTGCTCTGGCTCGGCAACGAGAGCCTCACCGATGCGCTGGCCAAGCTCGCGCGTCTCTACGACGCTCGGGAGGTCGCTGAGAGCTTCGGAGGCCAGCAAGATGCGGACGAGGTCGCGAGTGCCCTGGGCGATGACGCAGCTGCCGTCCTGGAGCTCGGGCGCTCGTTCGTTGAGCGCATGCACGCCGCTCTGGACGACGACTTCAACACCTCGCTCGCCCTCGGGCACGCCTTCGAACTCGCACGCGCCATCAACCGCTTCGCGACGCACAAGAAGGCACGCAAGCGCGGCGGCCCCATCGTGGCGCCCGCCCTCGCCGGCCTGCAGGTGCTCTCCGAGGCACTGGGCCTCCTGTCCCTGACCACCGAGGCCTTCCAAGACGAGGTCAAGGCCAAGCGCCTGGGCGCACTCGGGCTCGACGCAGCAGCCGTAGAGGCCAAGATCGCGGAGCGGACCGCCGCACGGCAGGCGAAGGACTGGTCGGCGTCCGACGCCATCCGCGACGAGCTCTCGGGCTGGGGCGTCGAGGTGCGGGACACGGCGGCAGGAACCGAGTGGCGCTTGCGCCTGAGCGATGGCGACGCGTGATCGTCCTCTTCACACTCGCAGCCCTCGCCGGCCCCTGGGGCACCACGAAGCGCACCTGCTCGAAGGGTGAGGATGTCTCCGCGTGCGTCGAGGCCGCGAGCGCGCTGGCGGAGACGGGAGATGACCGTGCAGCGCCACTGATCGCGGAGGCCTGCACCGCGGGCGCGCTCGACGCCTGTGAGCTGCTCACGCGGTGGTCGCTGCTCGAGCAGGCACCGGTGCCGCTGGCCCCAGGAACGGCCCGCGGCGCCATGGCACAGCTGTGCCAGGCCACGCGGATGGACTCCTGCACGGACCTCGGCTGGATGCTCGAGCACGGCCATGATGGTGAGCCGGACCTCGACGGTGCACGAGAGGTGTACTCGCGTGCCTGCCGCGCGGGCTCGGCACCCGCCTGCCAGGCACTCAGCTCACTCTCTGGCGACCCTCGCGTGGCCACCTGCGCCGCCGGAAGCAGCGAGGCCTGTGTCGCACTCGCTGCCGAGTGGATCGGCGGTGCACGCACCGCAGAGCTCGAGACGCCTCTGCAGGCGGCCTGTGCCCTGGGCGCGGCCGAGGCCTGCGGGATCCTAGGCACCCTGCTCGTGCGGGGTCACGGAATCGAAGGAGATGGGCCGACGGGTCTGTCCCTGCTGGAGCGCGCCTGTACGCTCGGTGCCGCTGCGTCCTGCATCGGCGCGGCTGACCTCTGGCTCACCGGCATGGTGGGACCACGTGATCCGGAGCGGGCCCACGTACTGCTGCACAGAGGCTGTGAGCAGGGAGACGCCGCTGCATGTGCCCGCGATCACGACCACTGACGCGTACCGATTGTCACCATCGTCACTGGATGCAAGCGAGGCGCGAGCCGTAGGACTCGGAAGAGTGCCATGCTGGGGGAGTGCGACGAGGCGAGGGCCGCCTCCGCCCCGCCGGGCCGACTTCCGCCAGGAGTTCCCCGCGCTCCATGGATCATAAAGATCAGCTAGAAAGCACACAGATGGCTGGTGTGACAGAGAAGTGACACAGATGACAGCGACCTGACGCGTATGCTGCCTACGATGCGACCCTACCCCCCCAAGGCTGCCATGTTCGATGCACTACCCACTCGGCCTCGGCTTCGTCTCCGAAGACTCCTATGTTGAGCGAAGCCCGGGTCTTCTTGTCCCTCGTTGTGCCCGTCTACAACTGTGAGTCGTGGATCGTCCCCCGCATCGCCGAGGTCCTCGAGTACCTCGACGACCGACCCGAGATCTGCGAGCTGATCATCGTCGACGACGGCAGCAGCGATGCTACCGGCAGCCGCTTGGCTGAGTTCATCGCGCACCGGAGCGGGGTCACCCTCATCCGGCTGCCGAGAAATGTCGGCAAGGGTGGTGCGGTCCGCCAGGGCATGCGCGAGACCCGCGGGCGGTACTGCGTGTTCACGGACTGTGACCTCGCGTACCCACTCACGGAGATCGACACGCTCCTCGAGCGGCTCATCGGCGGAGCCGACGTCGTGATCGCCAACCGTCGAGCGACGAACAGCGTCGCCGAGGTGCGCACGGCGACACTCGATCAGGCCAACCGCCGCGAGCGCAACGGTCGCATCCTCAACAACGTGCTTCGACGCCTGGGTCTCACCTGCGTCGAGGACACGCAGGCAGGCCTCAAGGGCTTCCGCCGGGAAGCGGTCCACATCTTCGAGTACCTCACGGTCACGCGCTTCGCGTTCGACATCGAGCTCCTCGTGATCGCGGCTGAGCAGGGCTTCACGATCGAGTCTGTGCCGGTTCGCTACCGGCTCGCAGACGACCCCTCCACCGTGAACGCTGTGCGAGACGGCCTGCAGCTGTCCCTCTCCGCGCTTCAGATCGCCCGGAATCGGTCCCTCGGCGTGTACCTGCTGGACTCGCTCGCCGCCCATCGGCGCCGCATGGTCATCACGCCGGGCGTGGCGATGCCGCGGCGGAAGGTCGGCTGACTCGAGCTGTCGCGCCGTACCCCGCGCGACAGTGCCTCGAGGGCGCAGCGAGCAGGGACGCTAGCTCTTGCCCCGAGGGCGAGCGACCGCGATGAAGTTCGAGGCCAAGCTCGGAGCACCGAGCAGCGCTCGATCGACGACCCGAAAGAGCAGCGGCGCCTTCACGTCGAACACCGCGGTGCGCATGTCCACCACGTCGAACCCATTGGCCTCCAGGATCTCGACCAAGCCCGAGTGGTTCATCACGCGAATGTGCCCCACCGGCTGGTCACTCTGCTTGAGCCCACGAAGGAAGCCGACGCCGTACTGTGTGCTCTCGGCCGAGATTTCGTAGAAGATCGGCAACACACCGAGGGGAAACAACACCCGGTTGTACCAAGCGCAGAGGTTCGGCGTGGTCACCACGAGGTGCCCGTCGGGGCGAAGGACGCGCCGGCACTCCCGCAGGAAGGCATCTGGGCTGTAGAGGTGCTCGATGAGCTCGCCGGCGTGGACCACGTCGATGGAATCGTCGCCCAGCGGTAGAGGCTGGTTCAGATCGGCCTGAACGCAGCTGGCCCCGACGCAGACCTTGGCCGCGCGTGCGAGCTGCGCCTCCGAGCCGTCGATGAGCGAGATCGACCATCCTGGACTCTGCTCCTTCACGGCAGCCGCGAACTGGCCATCGCCGCTGCCGAGGTCGACGAACGCTGCATCCGAGCGGACATCGAGGCCCTTGAGGGCCTCCAAAGCCACGCGCTGACGATGAAAGGGAAAGCCCCCATCGCCACCATCCATCCGCTCCCACTCCTTGAGGCGGTCTTCCGTGTATAGGTCGGGTCGCTCGGGGTTCATCATCACTCCGGGGGGTGCACTCCCTTAGTCCGATGGTACACGTCAGGCCTGCCGCTTCGCCGTCTGAGCGAGAAGACCGACAGCCTAGTCAGGGGGTGTTGGCACCACGTTGCTTCTGGAACCCAGAACCAGGAGCGACTCGTGAACTCTGTCCATCTCTATGGCTGGCTCGCCGCCCTGCTCATCACGGGCTGCGCGACGATGGATGAGGCCACCACGGCTCTTGACGAGGGGCTCCGCCTCGCCCCGTCTGCCCTGGAGCCGCCCGACAGCGACCTAGACTGGGTCATCGTGGATGCGGCTGGCTCTGGCGACTACCTCCACCCGGAGGAAGCCCTGGACGCCGGTGAGCGACGCATCCAGATTCTCGCCGGAGAGTACGTTCTCGACGGTCCTCTCACCATCACGGAGGAGGATGTGTGGATGGTCGGCGAGGATGCCGACGCTGTCGTGCTCGTCCAAGCCGATCCCAACGCGGACGGCCTGCGGATCTACGCCGACGGTGCACACCTGTCCGGCGTCACGATCGATGCCATGACCGCCAAGGCTCAAGCCGCCCTCGTCCTCGGTGATGTCGACGATACCGTGGTCACGGACAGCCGCTTCCTGGGCTCGACCAAGCGGTGGGCCGTCTACGCGGCAGGCCCCGAGCACACGGCCGGGACCCTGGACGATCTGACCGCTACCAGCGCTCTGAACACCAACAACGTGATCGCACGCAACGAGATCCAGTCCGGCCATGCCGGCGACGCGATGGTGTTCGCCGGCCAGCAAGAGGGCCTCGTCGAAGACAACGTCATCGACGGCACCTTGAACATCTTCCTCTGCCGCGACAGCACGGTCATCGACAACTGGATCGCCGATGCACCGGGTCCCGGGCTGACCATCAACCTGCCGAGCTTCGACCTGACGGTTGAGCGCAACACCATCCGTGACAGCGCCGCGAGCGGCATTCGGATCGGCCCACAGGACATCCACCCGGTCGACGTGACCACACGCAGCCCCGGCCTGGCCCTGCTCGACAACGTGGTGGTCAACAGTGGCCTGTTCGGCATCGAGGTCGACGGCGCCTCGGACCTGACGGTGCAGGGGAACCTGATCGACAGCAGCTTCTACGACGGCGTCTACCTGCTGCGGAGCGACCGCTCCCTCATCACCGACAACACCATCCAGGACAGCGCCCTGTGCGCCGCGCTGTCGTCCGCGTTCGAGTGGTCCTGCGATGGGATCGCCGCCGTGTTCCTCCAGGAGGAGGTCATCGAGACGGCCATCGAGTCGAACACCCTGGCCAACGTGTCCGGCCTGGCCTCTCATGCCGTGCGCGCCGAGGCCGACAGCGGCAACGTCTCCACCTTCGTGGACGGAAACGTACTGCTCGGGGAGTTCGAGGACGGGGACTACCTGCTCTGACGACGCCGCCACAGCGTGACACCCCAGAGCCCAAAGAGACCGAGGGCGCTGATGTTGCTGACCCAGACGCCACGCCGATGGATGGCGTCGTAAGGAACCGTGAACACCACACCGGCGTCATCCTCCTCCAGCCGAATCCCGACCGAGGTTCCACGGACCGACAAGGTCGGCCGTGCTGCACCGTCTTCGCTCGCTGTCCACAGCCGGTTGGGAGTCTCCAGCAGCTCGAGCAGCCGGCCCTCACCTCCCTGCACTCGCAGGCGACGCGTCCCGCCCTCACTCTCGACGACCTCGACCCGGGAGGCGTCAGCAGCGGCCGAACGATCGGCCTGGATCAGGACCACGCTGTCGAGCGCAATCCCACGTTCCTCAGTCCACAGCTCGAAGTCGAAGACATCGAGGTAGGAATCCCGGTCAGTCGCCTCTCCAGGTGAGAATGCGAGCTCCGTGACGAGCGCCGTCGCTCCTGGTGGTGGCTCGACCACGGTTGCGACGCGATCCGAGTGCGCGGACCAGCGCCTGGGGAAGCGGTCGACCCGCGTCGCGATGTTGTGCCCAGACGCATCGAGAAAGCGAAAACGGGCGTGTAGATCTCGCCCTCCGTGCAGGTGGTAGCGAAAGCCAACGAGGACCTGCTCGCCAGGCATGACCGGCACCTCGGGCGTCAAGAGGACTGCCTGGGTCTCCGTGCTGCTGCCCGCCATGCGCCGAATGCGCCTCTGCTCGGGGCTGGTCCGGACGAACCATCGCGTTCCCGGCGACGAGAGCGCGTCCCAGCTCAACGTGCCCTCGGGATCCGCCCTAAAGCGAGCGCTCACCGTGTAGGTCCCGCGCTCCAGCGAGAGCCTCTCGAGCTGCCGCACCCCCTCCGCGCCATCATGCGCGACGACGGTCTCGAACACACGGGCACCGGACGGATCGACCACCTCCAGCCCGTACTCCCCGCCTGGCGGCACCTCGTCGTTGACCACGAGGTCATACACCCCGTCTCGCGGTACCCAGAGCGAGACGGTGGCCTCGCCTCTCACGGATCGCAGGGTTCGCCCAGCTGTCCAGCGGGGATCGGCACGGCCACTCCGAAGCGCACCCGACCACTCGCCATCCTCCCAGAGGTCCCGAATCGCCAGCAGGCGCTTGTCCTCGAGCCCCGCAGCGAGGCCCTCTTCCAGCGCGGCTTCATCCTCGGGCGTCATCCAGGTGAGCGCATTGACGCTGTTGAAGCCCCCCTCGTTGCTGATCGACAGTCTGTCCGCAGGCCCCTGAAGGCCCTCCGCGCGAAACCACTTCAGGCGTGGAGACGCCGGACAGCGTGTGTCCAGGGTCGTGCTCGTCGCGCCGATAGCAACGCGAAGCACTCCTCCACCGCGAGAGCAGAGTGCCCGCACCCAGAGCGCTCCCGAGCCAGAGGGGACGTCCATGGGCACAGTCAGAAGATTCGGCGCATCCCCATCGACGTACTGCCCGAGAGAGAGGTCCTTCACAGACCAGCCCAGACTCGGTGCATCACCCGGACCGATCAGCTCGACCCGGGCCTGCGTCGCCCAGGTCGGCGTGATGAAGGACCTGTGGACGGTCCCCCGCCCGCCCGGATCGTGCACCAGCGCGAGTACCTGACTGCCGAGCGTCCTGCCCTCTTCGTCCATGCAGACCACCCGCACGACGACCCCAGGCTCCACAGCGCCCTCGACCTCAACCTGCAGGGCATGGGCACGACCACCCGCGAGGGGAAAGGACTGCGAGACCACGGACCACTGACGACCCGCCTGACCCTCGGTCTCCGTGGTCGACCAGCGCATGCGCACACCATTCACCTCGAGCATGAGCGGCTCGACGTCGAGCACCTCCGCGGTGGGGACCCCTTCGACATCCTGCCAGGCCGACTCGTCGATCAACGGCACGCGAAGCGCCGAAGCCTCCTCCCACGAGGGCATGATCAAGCGGCGCGCGCTGGAGGTGAAGACCTGTGGCATCGACAGATCAGCGCCAATCACGGCGTCTCCAGCCCCGGCAAGCTCGAGCTGCCACTCCAGATCCGGGCCCTGCAGGTACCCCTTCGCCCACCCCACAGAGGGGCGGCCCTCGCTCATGTGATCGGCAGGCGCGACGAGCTGGTCGCTGGGGACCTGAGCCAGCAGGAGAGCATGGCGGGACGAGACATCGACCCAGTCCCCCGGCCCAAGGACGGACATCGTCGTGCCTGAAGACTGGGCAGCAAAGACATGCCCGGTCTCGGACGCGCGCCAGCCGAGCAGCCGCCGGAGCGTCGTGAGGTGCTCCTGGTCAGCCGTCGTGTAGACCACACGCTGCAGCACCCGTGCAGTCGTCTCCGCGTCTTCGACGGTGTACACCCGGATGTCGCCGGACGACCAGGTCTCGGTGAGATCTGGCTGCCGCGAGAGGAGTTCTTGCTCTCGAAGCAGGCGATCCCGATGGCTCGCATAGCTGCTCCGGTGGACCACGTGGGTGACGCCAAGCGCCCGAGCGAGGTCACCGAAGGCCTCGACATCGCCGCGCTCGAGGACCTCGTGCAGATAGACCAGCATCCGCTCTACCGAGATGGGGTTGCCCTCGTAGGGAAAGACCGTGTCGCGTGGGCTGTCGACGATCGCAAAGTCAGCCGTCGCCTTGGCGATCTCACGCCCCTCGACTGTCACGGTGTTGAAGTCTGGAGAGCTGAAGCCCAGGCTCGGATCGATGACCTCGTTGGCCAGCGGTAGGTAGAGCACCCGCGCCTCGGTCGGGAGGGAGCGCAGGTGCTCGGAGAGCGCGATCTGCTGGGCCGGCCAGTCGACCGGAAGGTAGAATCCCAGCATGTAGACACGCCAGAAGGGAAGGACCCACACGAGCCAGGCCGCTACGCCCAGCACCGGGCCAAGCAGACGCCCCGCCCATCCGCCGTCGTCGATTCGCGACAGCCCCCGTGCCAGCATCAGGCAGAGCGCCAGCAGCAAGACGCCCACGATCTTGTTGGGATCGCGCAGCATGTCGCCGAGTGGATAGGGCAGCTCGAAGACCAGCCCGAGGTAGTTCTCCGCCAGCGCAGGGTAGTGGGCTCCCGTGGCCAGCACGACCAGTCCGCCAACCGGTACCGCCAGCGGCAGCTCTCGCAGTCGAGCCACACCGATCAGCGCGAGCGACCACAGCAGGATCGCCGCCGGGCCGCTGGCCTCCCCGAAGGTCTCGAGGGGTACCATGGGCCACCAGTAGCTCGACGCCGAGAGCACGCTCGTCAGGTCGCTGTAGCGACTGAAGAGGATGATGTTCTCGTAGGCGTTGACGTTGAACTGGCTGGGTCGCACCTGGTTGAGGATGCCTGACACGAGCGGCCAGCTCCAGTAGGCGGCGAACGCGCCGAAAGAGACTGCCGGCACTGCAGCACGAACGGCAAAGAAGGCGAGCCAGCGGCCGATGGTCCTCTGCTTGACCGCATCGGTCAGCGCCCACACCGCGCAGCCGAGACCCACCGGAACCAGCGTGAGTCCACTCAAGAATCCGAAGTGCACCCCGGCGAAGCTGACCGCGACAGCGGCACCCAGACCCATCATGTAGACCAGGTCGTCCGCCCGAGGCCGCACGACGAAGCCACCCGCTCGTCGCCAGGTCTGTGGGCCCCAGGAGCGCAGCGCGAGCCACCAGACCCAGGGGTAGAGGGCATACCCACAGAGCAGGTAGATGTGCTGAATGCGCTGAATTGACCAGGGATTCAGCGCATAGACCAGTCCAACGAGCACGAGAATGGCAGGACTGAGGGTGCGTCCCGGCCGCGCAGCGGCCACATCGTGAGCGAGCCGCATCACGCCCCAGGCGCCGAGCGTGAGGGTGACTGTGGTCATGGCCCACAGAAAGACACTCGCGTCGCCTCCCGCGAAGATGTCGGCAAAGACCTTGGCGACCGCCACAAAGGGCAAGCGCGGGAGGTTGAACCAGTTCGCCGTGCTCAGGTGCGCATTGAACACACTGCCCACGCTGTCGAGGACGCGGTCGGTCGTCCGCCCGAAGGTGAGGTCCGTGAAGGTGACCGTGCCCCCGAACAGCATGGGCGCGATGGCCAAGCCGACCACCGCCGCAGTAGCGAGGTCGACAGAGAGCGGCAGTCGGGCGCGCCGGTGGGCGTTCATGGGGCGTCGATGGCCTCGGACTCCACGGTGTCGGTCGTCACGTCGGCGCGAGAGAGGACGAGTGCGGTCATCCAGAAGACCACCAGGCTGGCCTGAGCATAGTACAGCGGTGTGGCGGGTCCGAGCTGTAGAGCAGCGACCAAGACCACCCCGGCCAGCCCCACGATGACCGCGTACCAGCGTCTGGACTGGGCAACATGCCAGGTCACCAAGACCTGAATCACGGCGAGGCCAAGGTTGGCCCCGAGCTCCCAGACCGTGAGCGCGGTGCTCGGGACGACTGCATCAGGAAACATCCAGCGCATGAGCGGCACCAGCACGACCGCGCCCACCAGCGACACGGGCACGCTGACCGCCGCAGCTCCGAGCGTCAGCGTGCCGAGGCCACGTCCCGCGGACTGCTGACGCGCAAAGCGGGGTAGGAGGACCACGGCCACGCTCGCACTGAGGAAGCAGAACACGCGACCGAATCGATTCGCCGTCGCGAAGGCTCCACTCTCGGCACCGAGGTTCTCTCCCGCCAAGATCAGGTCGACGGAGAGCAAGCCCGCCACGGCGAGCTGGGCTGCGCAGACCCGCAGCACGTCGACCACCACATCCCGGCGCACCGGGATCGGCCGAATCCTCGTCCACAGGTCCCCGCCAGCCGACTGACAGGCAATGACCACGGCCACCAAGTGCGCAACCTCAGCAGCGATCACGGACCACCAGACCGTCGCGAGGGTCGCCCCTCCGGCTGCCACGGCGACCAACACAGCGAGCCGCGCGACATGGCCCGCGAGCTGGCTCGCCCACAGCGCAAAGAAGCGCTGGCGCCCCTGAAGGACACCTCGGAACACACCAATCTGCGCAGCCACGAGCACCAGCGCAGCGAAGCTGACCGGCCCGACCGTGTCCACGGCTGACAGACGCCACGCCTCAGGCAGCGGCAGCAGGAAGGGCAGCACGAGCGGGAGGGTGAGCGCCGCGTCCAGCACCCAGAGATCACCGAGCGGTGTCGAGACATCGCGGGCCAGGCGCCGGGCCACGATGAACTGGATGGCCGCACCCGCCGCAGCAAGAAAAGTCAGCAGTGCGGTCAAGCTGTTGAGCTGACCAAAGGCCGACGCATCCACCCAGTTGCCCGCCAGCACCAGGTAGACGTAGAGCAGCACGAAGCTGACGCCATCGAGGGCAGGGTACAGGACCTCTTGCCGCCTCAGAAGCCAGCCCCGTGCGTGCGACAGCGGGCTCACAGCTCCAGTCCCAATGAGAGGGTGACGGAGTCCCGCAGCGCCTCGTCCTTGTAGTCGACGAACCGCGCCCCAAGGTTGAAGAGCAGCGGCGACTTCGCCACATGCAGCCTGCCCGCTCGGTGGGTTCGAAGGGCTGCTTCGAGGGTGACCTTCAGGCCGGCATCGAGAGTCAGGCGACTGTACTGGGGACTACCAACCACCGCCTCGTGCTGCACCAACAGTCCGGGCGTCACATTGCGCAGCCTGACTCCAGACGTCAGCTCTCCTCCTAGTCTGGTCACCAGAGCAGCCGAGTCGTCCACTACGTCCCGCTCCACACCAACGACGGGTCCGCCCATGACGATGCCCATGATAGCCGGAACGACCGAGCCGTCCAGGCTGGTCGAGTTGACCCGCATGTCATCCGGCAAGTTCACCCAGCTCTGACGCAGTCGCACAGCGCCGCGCACATGGGCGAGCTGCACGATGTCCTCGACCTCGGCCCGCCAGTAGCGCTGATCCGGCAACACAGCGTTACCGACTTGGCGGCCACGCATGGCCCGCATCGTCACCGTGTGTGCGGTGTGGCGTGGCATGAGACCGAGGGACACCGACTCCGAGTCGAGCAGCTGAACCGAGGCGCCGGCCAGTCGGCTGTCGAACACCCCCGCTGAGATGTCGACGCCCCACAGGATGGTCCCGAGGCTCGTCGGCGCACCATCATTGATCGCCAGCCGCACGACGTGGCTCTCGGACTCGACATCCTGACGCTGTGACACCAGCCCGTACCCAAGCTCTATGGCAGGAAGGCCTTGGACATAGCCAGCCGATCGAACGTCGAGCGCGCTGCTTCGCACCTGATACGCCTGGAACGCGCTCCCGAGCAAGGTAGCCCGACGAAGCTCGATCGCAGAGGCGCGACCGATCCCATGGCTTCCATCGAGGGCCACCCCGAGCCAAGGCAAAGGACGGTAGCCGTAAGTGCGCACACCCAGATCGTGCAGCTGACTCACTGCGGTCTCTCGGCCCCCCGAAGACTCCAGCGCCCGTTTCTCGAGCGCAACTCCCAGACCGTGCGCATGTTGGCTGACCGCCACTTGGTACATCGAGATCAGCGGCGTCGGGTTGAGTGGCTCGAGGGCGTGCAGGTACTCGAACGTCTCCATGGCAGACCACTGGTCTTTCTCCCAGACCGCGAGCCAGCCCTTCTGCTCGAGCGGCCTGCGCCGCGCCAGCGGATCTGTCGCCGCCCGCTCGATGGCGTCGAGAGCGAGCACTGGCTCGTCTGCGTAGGTGTACGCCCGCGCGAGCGTCAGGTAGTGCGCGAAGATCTCTGCAGGCGGCGGAGAGGCCTCGAGCTGCCGAGCGGCCACCCTCGCCCACACCCGACGACGGCTCGGCACCCCGCGAGACAGCCAGAGCCAGGCCCGCGCCAGCGCCGTGCGTCCGTCAGCCGGCAGGTCCGCCTCGGCCCGAGCGAGGACCTCCTCAGCAGACGCGTACTGCTGGCGACGCCCAAGGGCGTAGACGAGCTCGAGCCGCAGCGGCAGGTCGTCCGGGATCTCTCGGATCGCGCGGCGCCAGACCTCGAGGACGCGCTCCCGCTCGCGGAGCCCGAGGTAGGCCGTGGCCTCTACCGCCAGCAGGTCACTCAAGATGACCGCGCTGCGCGTCGACTCTGCGATCCGAATGGCGTCCTCGAAGCGACCGAGGCCCAGGTAGACCTGTGCGAGCCGCCGCGAGACACTCACCGTCTCGGTGGAGTGCCTCTCCAGGATGCCCAGCGCTTCTTGCTGGCGCTGCTGCAGCAGCAGCAGATCGACAAAGCCGAGCGCGAGCTCCAAGTACGTCGGGAATCGCTCGAGGCCCTCGACGTAGACCTCCTCGGCATCGCCGAGGCGACCCACAAGCTCGAGCGCGTACGCGTAGCGCAGGGCCGCAGGCCCGCTCGGACTCTCCAGGTAGGCCAGCGCGTAGGCCTCGACGGCACCCTCATGATTCAGCGCAGTCACGAGTCCCTCGGCGCGCAGCGAGATCGACAGCGCAACCTGCTGCTGGGCGAGCTCGGCAGCCTGTGAGTTCTCCTCGGCCACATACTGCTGCTTCGCGCTGCGGTAGAAGCCCTCGGCGGTGGTGAAGTCACCGACATCGAGGGCGAGCCCCGCCCGAGCCATCGACAGCCTGCCCTCCGCGGCCAGACGCTGCGCAGCCAGCTCCAGGGTCGCTCTGGCCTCCCCAGTGTCATCCGCCGCCAACAGCGAGCGGGACAGCGCGAGGTAGCCATCCAGCAGCTCAGGCGACATGGCGACGTAGCTGCGCCAGGCCTCGGCGGCCTGTGCATGCTGCTCCAGCAGCGTGTGCCCCTCGGCCACGAGTGCTCGGAAGCCCGGCGTCTGGAGATCGAAGCCTCTCGCCTCCAGCCCTGCGACGAAGCCAAGCAGCGTCTCCCCGAGCTGAGCCCTGACGTACAGTGAGCCGAGCGCGAGAGCCGCTGCCGGAGTGTCCGCGGGCAGCGTCGCGACCACCGGCTCCAGCACTGCGATGGCTGCGGCGTGTTCCCCTTGGTCCGAGAACAGCGCCGCTCTCTCCATAGCGACAGGAACGGCCAGGTCTTCAGTCGGCTGTAGGCCCGCGAGGATGGCGCCCGCACGATCGAACTGGCCAGAGAGGCGGTGCATATACGCTAGCGAGAGGTCCACTGACGCATCCCGATCTGCGATTCCTTGGAGGGTACGGATCGCCCTCTCGATGTCGCCTGCGGCGAGCGCCTCGTTGGCGATCACCCGCAGAGAGAGGACACGTGACTCTGCGACCGCCTGCGCACCCTCCTCGTCCCCCGCCGCGACAAAAGCCACCTCTGCGTTATCGAACGCCTCAACCGCATCGCCCATGGCTCCCTGCTCCAGGTACAGGAAGCCGAGATCGAGCCAGAGCGATCCCTGATCGCCGAGGCGAGCCAGGGCGTCGGACAGCACGGAGATGGCCGCGTCGGCTTCTCCGGAGGCGCCCAGCGCCTTTGCCAGACTGCGGATGGCGGTGGCATCACGCGGCTGGGCCGAGCTCACCTCTCGCCAGTGGTCGACGGCCTCGGCATGACGGCCAAGCTCGGTGAGCGCAGCCGCCATCATCGAGTGGTAGGCCAAGGCCTTGCTCGACAACAGGACGGCGCTTCCGCCTCGAAGCGTCCCGATGGTTCCCGACGGATCGCCGGCCCGGAGCTGCACCGCCGCCAGCGCCTCGAGGACCTGCGGATGACGAGCCGCATCACCCGGCGCCGACTTGAGGATCCGAATGGCGGACCGTCGGTCGCCGAGCGCCTCAGCCACCCGGGCCCGCTCGAGAGCGAGCTCGTAGCGCTCGGGCCAGACCTCCTGCATGCTCGCCAGCACCTCCTTGGCGCTGGGGAGCTGGCGGCACACCCGGTAGTGGTACGCCAGATCGAGGCCGCTCGAGAACGTTCTTTGATCCTCGAAAATATCCTTGAATCCACGCAGCGCGGCGTCGCAGTCACCGCGCGTGAAGGCCTCGATGGCGTCCTGCCGCTCCGCCGCTTGCGCCTCTGTGCCACACATCCACAGCGAGGTGGCGAGCAGCAGCGCTCCGAGCCGAAGACTCAACCCGCCCGCCGCTCGCGCAGCTGCTCCCGCAGCAGGTTGGACACCGCGAGCGCAGTGAGTCCGCCGTACATGGCGACCATGCCCGCTGCGAGAGAAGGATTGTCACGGTAGGCCCGCAGGTTGGCCCGCTCGTAGTACACCCGCCGGAAGGGATACCAGCGGCGCACCATGTCGAGGACCCCTTGCTCCTCGCGGGACGCCGTGGTGTGCATCGCCGCGAAGTACTCGGACTTCTTTCCGAACAGGTTCTCCCAGGTCACGTGCTTCTCGTCGTGGGAGAGCAACAGGCCCTCGGCCCGGACCACCCTGCCTCCTCGGCGCCTGTACCGGATGGTGGGCTGGATCTCCTCGAAGCTGATCTCGTGAGGGTCGAGGCCACCGCTCTCCTCGTAGGCCTGCAAGGTCCAGAAGCGGGCGGCATCGATGGCGTCGGATCCCATCTGAGCACCCGCGTTGTTGATCACCATGCGCTCGAAGACCTTCACCCGCGTCGCGTAGTTCGTGGACGAGGAGAAGGGGCGCTCTCGCAGAACAACGGCACCCGCACTCTCTCTGTTCGCGGTGTCGACACACACGGACAGTGCCGACAGGTCAAGCACCATGTCGGCATCGATGAAGAGCAGGTAGTCCGGCTCGAGTGCGAGGACCTTCTCCATCGCACTGTGTCGCGCCCAGCCCCGCTCACGGTGGGGCAACAGGAGCAGATGCACGTGCGGATGCTCGCCGTAGGCCGCGACGAGAGCATCGACCGCGTCCTGCTCGGAGCCATCGTCGGCGACCACGACCTCGATGGTGGCATCGATGTCCTGCTGGAGCGCGCTGTCGATCGCCCTGCAGGTGCGGTCGACATCGTTGAAGGTGCTCATGGCTACTGCGATGCGCATGCGTTCTCCCACACCCGCTCCAAGCACGACTGAAAGGCCTCGGCGGCTCGATCGGGCGTGAAGCCCTTCGAGTACTCGTGCGCCGCCTTGCGCACCCGCGCGTAGCTCTCGGCGTCGTCGAGAGCACGCTCCATTCCCGCGACCATGCACGGCAGGGTGCGCGCCGTGCACAGGTAGCCCGCACGGCCGAAGTCGACGGCGTCGACCACACCCGGAGCCGGCCACACGATGCTGGGTGTTCCCAGGGCCGCGCACTCGGTGATGGTCAACCCCCAGCCCTCCCTGGAGGAGGCCATCAGCAGAGCCACGGCACGCCCCATCAGGTCGTGCATCTGCTCCGTGGACACGAACCCGAAGAAGTGCACCGCCCCGCCGCCATCGTCTTCGCCGAAGGTGGCGTCGAGTCCATGCGCCGCCATCGCTGGCTCGAGGTACTCGTGGAAGGTCTCGTCGGTGTAGCGCCCGACTACCCAGAGTCGCGCCCCGGGCCGCTTGCGGCGAAGCATGCCGACCGCTTCGATCACGTGATGTACCCCCTTGTAGGGGTTCACCCGTCCCGCATAGATGAAGGTCTCGGGTTCCTTCTCCGCGAACTCACTCGGGTCGCGGATCGCGATGTCGATCCCCTGCGGCGTCTCCATGACGCGCCGGTAGCGGATGCGCTCGAGGTCCTTTCGCGTCGAGGGAGACGGCGTGATGGTGTGGTCCTTCCTGTTCAGCCACAGGGCGAAGACCTCGACGGCGTAGCCAGCCGCCGCCGGTGCCGCCGGCCACAGCTCGAACCACTGGGTGCGGGTGAGGTGGTGGACGAAGAAGATGCGGCGCTCGGGCGGCGCCCACAGCGGGCCAAAGAACCGATGGGTGTTGCACTGCTCGACCACGAGCGAGATCTGGTCACGGTGCTTGCGGTAGAACCGAATCGCGCGAGGGATCACCGAGATCGGATTCCCGCGCCGGATGTAGCGCACACCGTCGATGATCTCCTCACGGGCACTGCCCTCGAACGAGGCGGAGAAGTGCCAGACCGTGAGGCCGTTGCGCACGAGGCGCTCGCACACCTGATGCGTGTAGACCTCGGCGCCGCCGTGTCGCGGGTGCTTGATGTCTCTCCACGACATGAAGAAGACCACTCCCGGGATCGTGCTTCGGTTGGTCGTCACGCGGCTGCTCCATCGAGTGACCCCGGTTGGTCAACTTGGCCGGCCGATATTGACCTGAACGACCCGTGGGAAGACGGAACCGTGACCCGAACGCACGTGGCGTCGCGATCGGCTGTCAAGCGCAGCTCGACCCCTGCGGGCACGACACATGCCTGACCTCGGCCGAGCCGAACCTCACCGCCGTCGCCCCGCCCAATGATCGTGCCTTCTCCAATGTTCAGCAGCGTCTCTCGACTGGAAGCGCGGCGCGCGATGCCCTGACCCGACGTCAACGTGAGCACGGACAGTTCGAAGGCACGCGCAGGAGTGTCGTAGAGGCGCTCTCGACCATCGACCGTGGAACGACCGGGGAGAATGGCGGGCACAGGACTCTCGAGGTCAGCGATCCGAAGGAACTCCGCCGTGTCGATGTGCTTGCTGGTCAGTCCAGCTCTCACGACGTTGTCGGAGCTGGCCATGACCTCGATGCCCGTCCCTCGCACGTAGGCATGGACGCACCCGGCCGGCAGGAAGATCGCCTCACCAGGCTGTAGGACAAGCCGACGCATCAGCAGCACGAATAACAGGCCGGGATCGGCGTCGTGCGCCGTCAGACGCAGCTCGCGAAAGAGGTCGCGGTTGGCCTCGGGAACAGGGAGCGCGTCGAGCGCATCCGCGACCGCCGCGAGGATGGTCCGCCGCTCCTCCTCCCTCGCAGACAGCCAGCGACCGAGCCAGGCCCGGACCGCAGCGGGCTCGGCCTCGGGCTGCGGCGCCAGCGCTCGAAGCTCCCCGAGGCCTGCAAGCAGCGCCACGACCTCGGGCAGCGGCCGCAGTCCCACGAGCGCCTCGAAGGGTGTGAGGGCCAGCATCAGCTCGGGCTTGTCCGATGCGTCGCGATAGCTGCGATTGCGCGCGGCTCGAGGCACGCCGAGGGCCTCCTCACGTGCGAACCCTGCGCGTGCCTGCTCGATGTTGGGATGGACCTGAATCGACAGCGGCCGCGAGGCGGACAAGAGCTTGAGCAGGTAGGGAAGCTGCTCGCTTCCCAGCCAGGCATCCAGGGGCGTCTCGCAGCCCTCGACGTGAGCCGGAGCGAGTGGATGAGCACCGAACCAGGCCTCGGCAATCTTCTCGGGGTCCGCTGCGCCGAGCAGGCCGGCGATCACGTCCTGCGTGCCCCAGTCGTAGCGCCGAATCGCAGGGGCGATGAGTACGATTTTCTCACCCATCGCGGCCCTCCAATCAGCAAGCAATCCCTCAACAAGCCCCGACGCAGCGGCGAGCGTGACTCACCGACGAAACACGCCAGGACTGTAGGCGACCTAGCCAGTCTACGCGAGACCTGCATGGCCTTGACTACTCCTGACTATCATGTGTCATGTACACAATACTCTGGAGCATGTCTGTCGCATCGTTCGGAGGGCACGACGCCGGCAACGTGCGATACGACGGCTGCATGAACACACGAGCGTCCATCCTGCTGACCGTGATGCTCGGCGCCTGTGCCGCCGCCGAGCCCGACTCCATGCGCGTCTCCACCGAGGGACTCGGCGACTTCTACACAGCACTGCGAAGCGACGCCGAGGCCTTCGGCTACGCCGAGGGTGACTGGACGGAAGACTACGGCGACGCTGCCGCCTTCGGCCCCACCTACTACACCCACGTCGGGCTCTCCGAGGAGCAACCCGACGACCTCGCGCGTGCGGACGAGGCCGCGCAACGAGACCTCGACGTCGTCCGACAGGGCACGGAGGATCTGGCCTGGCTCGCGGCAAACCTCGAGGAGGTCTTCATGGCTGTCCAGGGGGCCATCACCTGGGCCGGCTTGACCGACTCCAGCGAGGCCGTCGCCGACATCGACGCCCTGATCGACGTGCTCGACCCCATCGTGCGCCTCGCTGGCGACTACATGGAGGTCGAGCTCGGAGAGTTTGCCTCCAACCTCTATGGCCCGACATCGGTCACCGGCGGCGTCGCGGTGATCTACCTGCAGCATGCGCACTACCTCGACGCCGAGCGCAGCGATGAGTGGCTGAGCCGCGCTGCCGCGATCACCGAGACCATCGACACCGTGGCACGCGAGGACAACCACTACCGCTTCGCGCCGGATGTCGAGCGGCTCCACCTCTACCCGAACGCCATCATGATGCTGGTGCTCTGCCGCCTGTACGAACACACGGGGGATGCGCACTACCTCCGGCAGGCCGAGCAGACCTTCGAGGGCATTCAGCCCTTGTGGGACGAGCGCATGGAGCTCTACCGCTCGCCCTATAGCGAGGTCTCCCAGGGCGCCCAGACCGACGAGTACAGCACCCTGTCGAGCCAGAACTACCTGATCATGGGCCTGATGGAGCTCTACAAGCACACCGGCGACGCCGCATACCGCGACGAGGTGGTCCGCCTGCTACAGAGCATCCGCGAGCGCCTCTACAGCCCCGACGACGGCCTGATCGTGCACCACTGGATCGACGGACGTCCCGCGCACGAGGGCGACAAGACCTTCTTCTGCTCCGGCTGCAACCTGCAGGTACTCTTCATCCTCTGGTACCTGGAGAGCGTCCTCGACGTGCCGCTGCGCTGACCGGAGCTCGCTCCGTCGCCTATACTGTCGTACCGCGAGCACCAGGCTGCGGAGAGGAGGTCTCGATGGCACGAACCCTTCCCGTAGGGCTCTGGCTGCTGCTCAGCGGACTGTTCGGCCCGGCAGCCCATGCGGCCGAGCCCTGTGTCTACTCGGGGAGCCTGCGCGTCTACATCAGCTGTATCGCCGACCAGGCCCACGATGCCCTCGTCGCCGTCGGGGCCCTCGAAGAGCGCCTCGACACCATGGATCCGGCCGAGCCCGTCGCGGCCACCCAGGTGGTCTACCTGACGGATCGCGACGGAGCCCCCCCGTGCCCCGATGGCTGGACTGAGCTGGGCGATGGCCAGCTGTGGGCCTCCGACACGTTCGTCAACTACCAGCGCGCCTGCGAGGCCACCGACTGCGACGTGCTGCAGCTGCGGCACCGCGACCCACCCGAGCTCTGCCCGGACGGCTGGGAGGAGGTCGACTACAGCAGCGCCTGGGTCTCCGACACGCGCCTGAACTACGAGCGCACCTGCACGCGCTGCGCAGAGTGAGCCTCACTGAGGGGGTTCACGCCGCTCACCCGACCGGAACCGGCGGAGCGCATCGCGGGACGGGTCCAGCGGCAGCGCCAGCGACACCAGCGTGCCGAACTCTGGGTCCAGGCGCATTCCGGTGAGCTGGAAGCCCAGTGAGAGCTTCGCGATCAGCACCGGGTTGTTGGTCGCGACGTGGAGCGAGGAGATCTCGACGAAGCCCTGCTCCCGCGCCCAGGCCACGACGTCCTGCACCAACGTGGAGTAGACCCCGCGACGGCGATGGGAGGGCAGGACGGCCGACATCTGCATGTACAGGTGTGCCGGTCGGTTCTCCCACGTGACGGACCCTCCGACGAAGGACGACCCTTCCCAGGCGGCGAAGCAGTGGTGTACCCGGCCCTCTCGGGCAGACGCTCGACGCGCCTCGACACGGGCTCTCCGGGACGCGGGCAGCAGGTCGAGGCTGGAGCGATAGCCGGTTCCCGACAGCAGGGACTGCTCGACGAGCTGGCTCCAGTGGGGCTCTGGCAGCGCTGCGCAGCGCTCGATTCGAAGGGACTGCAAGCGGTCCTCCCAGCGGTCAGGGCGTCACGATACCGTGCTGCATGCCCGACGACGCCATCGACACGCGCGCATCGGCTCCACCGACCGGCGTGACGGTGAAGACCGACATGGACGGTGAGACCATTCGCCTCCCCAAGGCGTGGTCCCTCGCGTCGCTGCTCGCGCGTGACGGCCTCGCCCTCTTCAGCTGTGCCGGGCTGACGACCCTCGCTGTGGCGAGCGCCGACCTCCTCGGCCCGGCTGCGCGCCTCTTCCTGGGCCTGGTGTGCATCGTCCTCATCGCTCTCGGCCTGACCCTCACCCTCGTCCGCGGCCTGCAGATGCTGCGCGCAGTCGCCGACACCGAGAGTCATGTGATCCGCGCCGACGCGACCGGGTTCTCCTTGGGCCGGCAGCGCATCAGCTGGTCCGAGACCACGCGCTTCACGACGCGTGACGACACGCTGCGGGTGGTCCACCAGGACGGTCAGGTGACGGGGCTCCGCCTGGCCCACCAGTCCCGAGACACCGTGGCCTGGCTGGCGAGCCGCCTGTGGACGCTGCGTGCGACCCGCGCGCCTGGAGCCCCCCATGAGCGCCCCGACGCCCTCACCGCACTGCAGCGCGCCGCCCAGGTGCCCGAGGGCTGACCACCGACGAGACCTAGAGGCCGCCGGCGTACCAGTCCAGGAAGTCGCCTCGCAGCTGCTCGGAGCGCGCGCGCTCGTCGAGAGGACGCGTCTCCCGAGGGTCCTGCGACAGGTCGAAGAGCTCGTCCGTGCGGTCGCCGAAGTGGTGGACGAACTTGCGCTCGGGTGTGTGCACCGCACCACAGGTGTGGGTGTAGAGACAGGAGGTGTAGAGCCGCTCATGCGGGGAACCGAGGAGGCTCTGGCCCTGAACACTGCCCGCCGCGAGTGAGCTCTGAAGCAAGGAGGCCAGGGTCGGGGTGATGTCGAGCTGGCTGCGGAGGCCGTCGGCGACGTGCCCTTCGGGCCACTCACCGGGAAGGTGGAGCAGCAGTGGCACCCGCAGGACCTCCTCGTAGGGCACAGCGTTGTGCTGCCGTGGCACGTGCTCCCCGAAGCCCTCACCGTGGTCACCCACGATCACGAAGATCGTGTCGTCAGCCAGCCCGAGCGCCTCGTACTGATCGATGAGGTTCTCGACGAAGCGGTCGGTGTAGTGGACCGCGTTGAGGTAGCGATTGTGCTGCTCGTCGGCGACGTAGGCGCGCTGCCCGTAGCGGGTGGTGGCGAGGTACTCGTAGTGGGGCGCGCAGGCCATGTAGGTGGTGAGGAAGGGCCCTGTGCGCTCCTCGAGCCAGGCCCGGCTGGGCGCCAGCATGATGTCGTCCTCGTAGGCCCACATGTTGGCCCACTCGAACCCGGTTGTGTCCATGTCCTCGTGACCGAGGAAGGTCGCGTAGCCCATGTGCTTCGTCAGGTGAGCCCAGCCGAGGGCCTCCCGGCTCGAGCTCGTGAAGTAGGCGGTGTCGTAGCCGTGGGCACCGAGCAGCTCGGGCAGGCAGTCGAAGTCGAACGGGGCGTCGTAGATCTCCCGGTCGCCGGTGAAGTAGGGCTCGACGCCGCACAGGGCGGCGATGTGGGCCTTGTAGGTGGACGGCACGACCACATAGGCCTCGTCCGCCACTAGAGAGCGGCCGGCCAGCTCTTCGAGAAACGGCGTCGTCGGTGGGCCGTCGGCCGCCAGGGAGGTGGCGCCATGGCCGACGCTCTCGAGGAACACCACGGCGATGTTCAGGGGCCGCTCCGGTGGACCAAGCTCCTGGATGCCCGGATGCACGGGCCGGTCGCGCATCCGCTGCCACTTCTCCTCGATGTCGAGATCGCTCAGGTAGACGTAGACGAGCGCGTCCTGTGCCAGGTACCGCGGAACCGTCGACCCGAGCGGACCCGCCGCGGAGAGCAGGAGGCACACGACCGCGAGTGCCGCTGCACCGAGCGCCCGCGCGCGGTTGGGCCCCATGGCCCCCAGGAAGACGGTCAAGCCCGTGACGCAGGCCACGGCGATGTAGCGCTGGGTCATGTACCAGCTGCCGTCGGCCGCCACCTCGTTCCACTGGAGCCACCAGGCCGCGAGTGTCCACCGGACGGCACTGCCGGACTGGTCCATGCCGTACAGCAGCGGCGACTGCATGACGCAGAGCAGGACGATCAGGAAGACCTGCGCCACGGCGCCCGCGACGAGGAAGCGTCGGTTCGAGACGACCCCGACGTACCCGATCAGCGCGACGGCGGTGAGCGCGAGGAGCTGCGGCCACAGTGCATCGAGGAAGGCGATCGGGCCGAGGCCAGGCAGGTGCTTCGCGAGCAGTCCAATCTTGCTTCCGAGGACGAGAACCCAGTACGGGAGCTGAATCAGGAGAAGGATCAGCCACGACTTGTCGGGGACCCGCCTCCCGGACTCCGCGACCTCCTCGCGGGCGCCCCGGCCAGCCTCCGGCTCCTCGGCGTCCTCCCGCGGCTCTGCCGGAGGAAGCGCTGCCAGCTCCCGCTCCAGCGCCCGAGCCGCACGCACATTCAGCGCGACGACCCCGAGTCCGACGAGGACGTACGCCGCCAGGTAGGCCGGGAGCGAGGAGAGCTCGCCCCCATCCACACTGAGACCGGTGGTGAACACGGAGCAGCCGAGCACGATGGGGCCGGCGTACCAGAAGGGCACCGTGCGCAGCAGTCGGATCTGGTGCTCGAGGTAGGCGCGCGACCCCGCCAGCCAGGTGGCGCTATCAGCGCTCGGGTCGGGCAGCGGGTGACGGCCACCGGTCCAGAGCTTGGCGATCACCAGCACGACCGCGGCGACGAGGATCAGCAACCCGAGGCGAGCCAGCGGAACATCCACGTCGACCAGTGCCATCCCGAGGAGCGGCAGCATCACGACGCCCACGCCGATCTCCAGGATGTTGCGTCGTCGAACCTTGCGATCCAGTGCCTCGCTGCCCGCACGAATCGCTGCGAGGTCGACGGTCAGCGGCTCGTCGTCCTCCTGCCACAGCTCGAGCTCATCCATCCTTCCGTCCTCCGAGCCGGGTGCGCAGCAAGGCGCGGATCCGATGGGTCCGCGTCGTGACGTTCGAGCGAGAGAGCCCAGTGACCCCGGCGATCTCCGCCGGCGAGAGCCCCTCGAGGTAGAGCAGTACCAGCTGCCGGTCTGCAGGTGCGAGCCGCTGCACGGCCTCCAGCAGCAGCGCGCGCTGGCGTGCGCGATCCAGGTGGTCCTCCGGCGCATCCGGCGCCTCACCCAGGGTCTCGAGGTCGGCGTAGGGCTCCGACCGATCGCGGATCTGCCGGGAGACATGCCTCGCGCAGACGTTGTGTGTCACCCGAAGCGCGTAGGTCTTCAGCGAGGCATCGCCGCGAAACCGCGCCAGCGCCGACCACAGCTGCACCAAGACCTCCTGCTCGAGCTCGGCCCGCCGCTGAGGCTCCGCCTCATAGCCACGGGTTGTCCGTGCAATCAGGGGGCCCGCCACTCGGACGGTCTCCGCGAAGCGGGCCTCCACCTCGTCCAATCAGGCCGCCACGGCATCACGGCGAGCGGCGAGCTTGCGCGCCTCGTTGAGGTTCAGGACACAGAGTCCCAGCCCGAAGCCGACCACCATCATGAACATCCCCACGTTCCCGCTACTCGGGCCACCGACGACCAACACCATACCGCCGATGATCGGTGCCACGTACCAGAGGGGTGCGGAGCTCAGGAGCTTGACCTGACGCTGCAGGTAGGCGGCATAGCGGCTGCGCCAGGTCGCCTCGTCGAGGTGCGCCTCCGGCAGCTCGATGCGGCCATAGAGGCCCAGGACGAGAGACACGACCATGCAGCCGACGGCCATCAGCGCGAAGCCCGCGCTCTGGACGAGGCTCGGGGCGCTCCATGCGATCCCCACCATCACAGGAAGCAGCACGAGCGCGACGGCGACCTCCGTCGTGTTGCGCGAGCGGATGGCGGTGTCGAGCTCGAGGGCCTCAGCGTTCATGTCCATTCGATCCTCCGTGTGGCCTTACAGTGACGGGCCCCCGGAAACGGTCACACCTTTCTTGGAGAAAATTCTCGCAGACCCCATAAAGGCAGGGCCAATCAAAGCAATGAACAAGCCCGCTACTCGACCAGACCCTCTCGGAACGCCAGCCGCACCAGATCGGCGCTTGAGCGCGCACCCAGCTTGTCCTTCACCCGGCGTAGGTGGGTACTCACTGTGCTCGCACTGATGCAGAGCTGCTCCGCGATGTCGTTGGTCTGCAGCCCCTCGACGACGAGGGAGTCGCACCGCGCTCAGTCGCGACACACGTTGCCGCGGGTGCTCGACCCCGCCGGACACAGGGTGATGGCGCGTCCGCCCGGGACTGCTCCCGTCTGCAGGAACTGCGCGGCGGCATCTTGTCCTCGCTCCACGAGCGCCACCCACTCACTCAGGCGTAACGACCAGACCAGCTCGCTCGGGGAGCCCGTCCGCATCAGATCGATGACGACCTGGGGTCGAGCCCCATCCTGAAACAGCGGCGTCATGTTCGGGCCCGAGAGAGCTCCCCCGTCCGTGCACCAGAGTCCCTCGACCTTCTGAAAGAGCGTCCCCGTGGCCATGAAGGCCGCCGAGGCCTGGTGGTCCACGGCCGTGAACGCGTCGAGCTTGATCAGCCTCGGCCAGGGTGCCAGGCAGGCGGTCGCCAGGGCGACCCGTCCGTCGAGCGTCGACAGGCTGTCGGCATAGGTGCCGGTCTGCCAGGCCGCCATGTCACGCCAGTGCCGGTCCTGCGTCAGCGCCGCTGCCGGCATCAGGGCGTAGTGGAGCGGGTGGTCCTCGGTGAGGACGCCATAGGCCAGGTGGTGCTCGAGGGTGAGCCGCTCGCCCTTGAGGGCCAGCTCGAAGGACATCATGCCCCCCGCAGACGCCCCTGCACTGCGGTGCCACTCGAGAGCACCGCTGCCCGCCTCGACGCGGGCGAGGACCATCGCCACGCCCATGTAGAACGCGTCGAGGTTGCCCCCGCCCGAGCACACGACATCGACGGGACCCGTGACCGCGAGGGCAGCCGGGTCGAGGCTCGAGGTGACCTCGTCCGCACGGGCGGAGAGCGCGTCAGCCAGGACGACGGCACGCGGCGGCGGGGTCTCCAGGTAGCGGGCCCAGGTGGCATCCAGTGGGGACGCGGCGGCCGAGGAACCATGGAGGACGAGGAGGTGGAGCACGTGGGTCATGGTGAGGTCTACACGACGAGGCGGGTATCCGCAGCTGTCGTCGGTCCAGAATCCATGACATTCGAAAAAGCGACGTGAGGGCGGGTCAGGACCACGCGGTCTGCGCTGGGCGAATCCGGAGGTCGCTCGTGTCCGTCGCCGTCCTGCTCGCCGCCAGTGCACTGGCCACCATGGAGCCCACATTTCAGCCCGCGATTCGTGGCTTCCCCGACGCTCCACCGCGCGGCGAGGTCACCTCGCCCACCGACGACATCGGCCCCTACCTCTCGGGCGCCCTCGCCGGCTCGATGGTGACCGGGAGCACGTCGCTCGGCACGCTCGAGGCCGGCAGCGATCTCGGATGGCGCGGTCCTCGTGTCGGCCTCGGCGCCATCGGCAGTGCCCGCATGGGCCGTGGCGCGGTCGATGCCGACGGCTCCGGGCACCTCGACCGCCGAGAGCGACGGTCGCGCTGGGTCGAGACCGCCAAGCGCCTCGAGGGCGACGTGCGGCTGGACCATCGTCTTGGCGCCCGACACGTGATCTACGGGGTGGCCGGCGCGCTCCACGACCCCTTCGCCGGCTATGCGCTGCGCACTCACGAGCAAGCCGGCCTCGGGCGCAAGCTGGTGGACACCGCTTCGACCGACCTCGTCGCGGAGGCCGGCGTCGACGTCGCTCAGGAGCGCTACGTCGAGACGGTGGAGGCCGAAGACACATCCGTCGTCGCGGCTCGGCTGTGGGTTGGCCTGGCACATCGCTTCGACAAGGTTGGCTGGCGCCAGACCATCGAGGTCTTCGAGAACCTTCAGAATCACGCCGACCTGCGGGTGCTTCACGGAGCAGCACTGGTCGCTCCGCTGGGCGCAGGCCTCGCGCTGGAGCCGACCCACACCCTGGCTTGGGACCACCAGCCCCTCGAGGGCTACGCCGCTCTCGACCAGACGACACTCCTCAGGCTGGTGGCGTCGCTCAGGTAGCCGTCGCTGGCAGAGCGTTCGAAGTGGGCGAGGCCGGGGTCATGCGGTCGCCGCGTGCGGAGCTGGGAGAGCGGAGGGTGTGGCTGGGCTTTGTGGTGCCAGGTTCGGGCTGCTCTGGGTTGCGGGGATGGGTGTGACTGGGGTGCCAGGTACGCGACCCGGTTGCCGGGTTCCGGGTGCCAGGTACGACACTCTGGGGGTGCTAGGCAGGAACCTCTGGGGGGCGACAGGTACGTGATCAGAGGCGCCCTGCCGTTCCGCCCAGCTCGCCGCGACCAACCCCACACGACAGCGAGCGGCCCGCCACACACTCGCTGCAAGCCTCACGACACCCCCAACTCAGGAGCGCCGCTCAGTCCCCGGACGTTCCCACCCCAAGCGCGCTCGCTTCGGCAGCGAGGGCATCGGTGGCGTCGCGAAGGGCCCGGGCAATCGGAGGCTCACCATCCGAGTGGCCAGCGGCCTCGACAAACTCGAGGGTCAGGTTGGCACCCGCCCCCGCGCCGATGAGCGCAGCCCGCAGCCGGGCCGCAGCCCGCGGCAAGCACACGGCGTCGTTGCGACCATGGACGATGTGAATCCGATGCCCTGCAATGGCGCCGACCTCATCGAGGATCTGCCCTCGGCGCATGAAGCCGCCGTGGAGCATGTAGTGCGCCTCGAGCGCTGCGAAGGGCACGAGCACCTCGGGAGTCGCCATCACGGACGCGATGCGCTCCTCGTTCTTGTACAAGTGAGACAGGGACAGCTCGTAGGTGACGAAGGCCTTGGCGGCGTCCATGCGGCGCTGTGGATCGAGCAGACGCTCTTGGTAGGCCCCGACGAGGTTGTGGCGCTCCCGCTCCCAGTCGTCGCTGGTCGTGCGGATGTGGTCGACGTAGGCCTGCCACTCGTCGGGGAAGTGATCGGCGGCGCGCCCGTTCTGGAAGAGCGTGTCCACTTCGTCGGGCAAGAAGGTGAAGATTCCACGGAGGAGGAGCTGTCGCACGCGCTCGGGATGAGCCTGAGCGTAGGCGAGAGCCAGCGTCGAGCCCCAGCTTCCCCCGAGGATGAGCTGCCACGTCTCGAGCCCGAGCGCCTCTCTCAGAGCCTCGATGTCGGCGACGAGGTGCGCCGTGGTGTTGTCCCGAAGCGCCGCGTCGTAGTCCGCGCTGACGTTGGGGCTGCTCTTGCCTGCCCCGCGCTGGTCGAGCAGGACGATGCGGTAGTGGGACGGGTCGAAGAACCGTCGCACGCGGGGTGAGGTCCCTCCCCCTGGGCCACCGTGAAGGAACAAGGCCGTCGGGCCGTCGGGGTTGCCGCTGAGCTCGTAGTACAGGTCGTGTCCGGGGCGGGACAGGCTCGCGACCTGATAGGGCTCGATCTCCGGATACAGGCCGTCGTCCACTCAGCACCTCCTCGTCATCGCTCTGGCTGAGCACCTGTAGCCCAGCCTCGCTGACTGCGGCCGTGGGGCTGCGCTAGAGAACGCGAACGTCCACCCACCTGCGGGCGGACCGGCCGGCCGCATCCGTGACGACGACCTCGTGCCGCCCGGGCTCGGGCACCCACCAGGCACTCTGGTCTGCCGCACCCCATGCCACGAGATCGCCGTCAATGGTCCACCAGACGGTGCCCCCGTCGCGCGTGTCGGCCGTGAGAGGACGCTCCTGCTCTGACAGGGGCGCGTCGGACGCGATCCACACCACGTCTCCGACGGGGGGCTCGACGATGACAGGCGGGGGTCCCGGCGGGGCCATGCAGCCCTCGGCCAGGGCAGGAAGCGGCTCCGCTGCCGTCGCGTGATCCCGGGACTTCCAGCGACGGACCGAGGCGGGCTCCACGACGTGCACCTCCCGCCGCAGGACCCGGTCACCACGGCAGCCCGGGGTCACCCGCTCGCCTGTGGCGACGTCGACATCGACTGCGCGGTGCCAGGTACAGGGTGTCCCCGGATGCGAATCGGCCACCAGGGCCATCTCGGTGTGTGGACAGTGGGGGCCGACCGGCTCTCCAGACAGGGAGCAGAGCGGGGAAGACCGGAGCGTTGCGGGAGGCGAAGGCGTGGGTGCATGCGAACCTGGCACCTCGGTCCCCAGGGCCCTCAGCGTGTCGAAGAGCAGGGGAGCCGCCAGCTCTCCACCGACCAGTGCCGAGCTCGCCTCCCGGTCCAGGTTCCCGAGCCACACGATGACTACGCGGTCCCCCGCGTAGCCCGCCGCCCAGGCGTCGCGGTGCCCCTGGCTGGTCCCCGTCTTCCAACGAATACCCTCGCTGCCCTCCGGGCGGTCTGGACGCAGTGGGTCCCCCAGCAAGGCATCGACCCGCCACACCGCGCCTGGCTCCAGCGCCTCACGGGGCGCGACCTGTGGCTCGTCAGCATGGGCCCGCAGCGGCGCGAATCTCCCCCCGCTGGCCAGCGTGGTGTACAGCGTCGCGACCTCGAGCGGCGTGAGTGCCGTGCCCCCGACCGCCAGTGAGAGCCCATGGGCTGCCGGGTCACGCGACAGGCTGTGCGCACCCGACATCCGCAGCGTCGCCACGAGGTGCGGCACACCGACCCGCGCGAGCAGGTCGACGAAGGGCGCATTCAGAGACTGGATCAGGGCCTCACCGAGCCGAACCGTTCCCCGGTAGTGCCCATCGTGGTTTCGTGGGACGTAGCTCCCGTGGATGGACGGCACGTCGGGAACCCGATGCTCCGGCAGGGCGAGCCCTTGCTCCAGCGCCGTCGCCAAGAGGAAGGGCTTCAGCGTGCTGCCCGGGGAGCGAGACTGGGCGAACGCCGGCAGCCAGTCGCCCGGACGGCTGCCGAAGGGGTCGTGCCCACCGACCAGGGCTTGCAGCCCCCGCGTCTCTCGATCGACGACGACCACAGCCGCATGCCGCACCCCCTGAGCCTCCAGAGAGGCTCGCTCAGCCGCCAGGACCCCCTCGGCGATGCGCTGGGTGTGGCGGTCGAGGGTGGACGTGATGTCCGAACCTGGCCCCGGCCGAAGCCACCGGACAGCGTGCGCAGCGTCGCGCGGGAGCGGCCGCAGCGCCAGCGGCTGCGGACCGGTGGCGACGTGGCTCAGGAAGGCAGACGCCGCCTCGGGCTTCACGTCCAGGACGCCGGCCTCCAGCAGCCGCGAGGCGATGCGGACCCGCGCTGCGCGCAGACGTGCAGCATTTCGCGCGCTGGGCGTGCGGCGGGTCGGATTCTGCGGAATCGCGAGGAGCGTGACGATCTCCGCCGGCGTGAGGTCCTCCGGACCGTGCCCAAAGAGCGCCCAGGAGCCCGCGACGACCCCCTCCACATTCCGTCCATAGGGAGCGAACGTCAGGTAGCGCCCCAGGACCGCCTCCTTACCAAGGCGGAGCTCGAGCTGGACGGCACGCAGCACCTCCACCGACTTCGACCGCAGCGTCCGCGGACGCGGCTCGACCACGCGCACGAGCTGCATGGTGAGCGTCGAGGCGCCAGAGACGACCTCCCCCGCGAGCAGGTCCTGGCCGGCGGCCCGAACCACGGCGAGCGGATCCACACCGGGATGCCACCAGAAGCGGGCGTCCTCGAAGGCCACCAAGGCCCGCAGGTAGGCCGGATCGACATCGGCCGGAGTGGTGGCGAAGCGCCAGCGGTCGTCGGGTGCCAGGCTCGCGTGCGCGGGGACTCCATCCGCCCAGCGCACCATGGTGGCCGACGGCTCGGACAGGCGCCGCGGAAGCGGCACCGCATGCGCCACGACCCACATGCTCGCCGCGAGCCCCGCACATGCGAGTGCAGCGAAGAGAGCGGCCGATGCACGCCGGCTCATCGGCTGCGCTCCCGAGTCGTGATCTGACCGGTCTGGCTCCACCCTCGAATCTCGCCCTTGTACATGGACGCTGCGACCGCGGCCGGATGCGTGAAGGTGCCCGGGCTGACGACCCGGACGGTGTAGGCCAGGGTCTGGATGCCGCTGTGCAGCGTCCCAAATGCAGCCACCCGGTCGTCGCGCCGATCGACGTGGTCCGTCCTCCAGAGCTCCGTCTTCTCGTCGAGCCAGCTGGGCAGTGCGGTGGGTTCCTGTGCGACGTTCTCGAGCTCCCAGCCTGCGGGGATCCGATCCACCAGCGCGACATCGGGGACTGTGCCCGTGCTCTCCAGGTTCACCAGGACCATCAGCGCGTCCCCGACCCTCACGTCATCGAGCACAGCCGGCTCGCCATCGAGCGTCCGCACCTCGCGGGTGACCCGAATGCCGCCGTCGTGCGACTCTCGTGCGCCGATGCGCTCCCCTGAAAGGGTGACGCTCGCCCACAGCGGTCTCGACGGGTCACTCTCGACGTGGAGGCGGTCCCCCGGGTGGAGGCTGGTAAGGTGCCAGGTACCATCATGGCGGGCATCGACGACCTCGCCTCCGCGCCGCAGCGCGCCCACCGAATCCTCCTCTGAATCCGAGAGACCCTCGACGGCGGCCTCGAGACACCACGCCAGCGTCTGCGTGGAGGGGTAGCGTGCCTCCCGCAGGCTCCGAAGGGCGGCTTCACGGAGTGGCTCCAGCGCGAGCCGCTCGCCAAAGGCTCGACGCAGGACGACGAAGGCCATGGCCTGGTCGCGCGTGCCGGTGCCGTAGAAGGCGGTGCCCCCCTTCCCGAGCTCACCGACGAGGTCCGCCCCGACAAGCTCGTCCCCGGGTCGGACACCTCGCTCCAGCGCGACCGCGGCGCGGGCGAGAACCTTCGCCAGCTTCGTAATCTCACCAGACTCCGCCAGGGTCTCGGCCGCCGCAGCGTCACCACGTCCCCCGCGGGCACGGATCAGATGAGCGTAGGCCCGAATCGTCGCGTCGGGATGGTCGTCGAGGCCCGCCGCATAGTCGAGCGCTCGCTCGATGGTCCCCGAGGCGACCGACCATCCCGCCTCGCGTGCATCCAGCAAGGTGTGGATCGCGACCAGGGAGGGCCAGGGGCGAACCCAGTCACTCCCAGGCCAGTAGGCGAATCCTCCGCCTCGCTGCATGCTCTGAAGCCGCTGGATCCCATGCTGCACCCGGGACTCCATCTCGAGATCCGTGAGGAGCTGCAGCGGCTCCAGGGCCATCAGGGCACGGAGGCGCGAGCTGGTCTGCTCCGCGCAGCCGTGGGGGTAGCCGAGCAGCTGGTCGCGGCGCTCGAGCACATCGGCAAACGGCGCATCGGTGAGTTCGATGCGCGCATCCGCTTCGACCCAGCCGGCGAGGAGGTCGTCGAGTCGGGCCTGCCCTTGGTGCAGCGGAACGAGCTGCGTCTCTCGCTGTCGCTCGAAGGCCGGCCTCAGCGGCAGGGCGAAGCGACGGGTCGTGCCGTGGACGCTCCCCTGTGCCCGAATGGCCAGGCGGACGCCTCCCGTTCGACCCGTCGCGGCCAGACCGACACGAAAGACGTGACGGTCCCCTGGCTCCAGCCGGACCGGCGAGGCATCGCGCCGCAGGATCTCCGCCGGCAGGGCACCGCTCGCCCCCTCGACAGGCTCGAGCCAGGCCTCGAGCGCGACACGCGTCGGCGCGCCCGTGAGGTTGTGGACCTCCACAGGGATCCGGACGGTGTCTCCCTCGACGAGCACGCGGGGGGTGGTCGCCTGCACGAGGAGGGGCGTTCGCACCCGCACCCGACGGCTCCCTGTGGCGATCTTCGAGGCGCTGACCCCGACCGCCATGACGCGCAGCGCGCCCGCGGTGTCCGGTACCGCCAGCGACACCTGCGCGCGCCCGTCCGCGCCGACCGCGACCGGTCCCGACCACAGCGCCACAGGCTGGATGGCCTGCAGGCGCCGACGCCCTCCCATGCCGCCCCCGGGTGCTCCGAAGTCCGCCGATGGAATCGCGACGGTCCAGCCCACCGTCTCGGAGGTCTCGACGCCAGGCCGTCTCGGCTGGAAGAGGGCGGCGAGGGGATCGGGGCTGGGGTGGTTGGTCAGGGACAGGAGTCCCTCGTCAACCGCTGCGACAGTCACCCACGCGGGGCCCTCGCCGAGGTCGAGGTCCAGGCCGATGTCCAGGCTCTGCTCCGGCAGGACCTCGGCGGGCAGCTCGAGGGCCAGCGCGCCCTGGTGCGCCACCGGCCGCAGCCGCACCAGCGCCTCTCCGTGACTCCGTCCGGGAGACGTCCCGGTGCCGCGCTTTGGGTCGCGCACGAGCAGTGCGGAGACGTAGAGGTTCGGAGACGAAGTGTCGGCGAGGAAAGACCACTTGGCGGTGCCAGGTACGACCCGCTGCCAGTGAGAATCGAGCACCCGATCCGTCTCCGCACTCGTCAGCAGCCAGCCTGGTTCGGCGACCCGCACCTCCACCTCCACCTCGTCGCCTGGGTCCGCGCTGCGTGGCGCCGAGACCACGAGGTGACCGGGCCGTGAAGGCCCACTGGAGCCCCTCCCGTCCAGGTCCGCGATGGTGGTCGCCTCACCGTAGGACACGACCACCTCGTAGAGACTGTCCAGCTGTGGACGAAGCTCGAGGCTGAAGAACCCGTCCCGCGCATCGACGTGGTGGGTGGTCTCGACGCGGACGTGCGCGCGCCCATCGACCCGCACCCGGCGCTGCAGAGAGACAGTCACGTCGTCCGTCGAGACAGGTGAGCCCTCGGTGTCCAGGATCCAGCCCTCGACCTCGACGGGCTGTCCTGCCCCCAGCCCATCACCCGTGACGCGGACGCCGATGGCGAACGGACTCGGCTCCACCACGGTCACAGCATGGGCACGCGTGACGCGTCCGCCCGCCCCCTCGTGGACCGCCACCTCGGCCACGACCCGAACGGTTCGATCGAGCGGCCCCACATCCGACAGCGGACAGTGGACCCGTGCGCGCCCCTGCGCGTCCAGCCGCACGAGCTGTGCGGGGATCTCTCGGTAGTCCCCACCCTCTTCGATGCCGAAGGTCAGGTGAGACTGCCCCTTCCGAGTCGGCCGAGTCGCCCGGACCGTGCAGCTGACGTCGGCCGTCCCCTCTGCGACCGGAGCGTCGAAGAGCCACCGCGCCTCCAGGTCGAAGACCGCTTGGTCGGCCGCAACCTGGACCGGGTTCTCCGGCGTGAGCGTGACCTCCAGGCGCTCTGGTGCGATCTCGCCCACGCGGAAGCGAACCGTCGCGAGGTCCTGATCGTCGCCATGCCTCAGCGTGGCTGTCCACCGGCCTGTGGCCGCAGAGTCGGAGAGCGGCACGTCCACAGTCAGCAAGCCCGCCGGGTTGGTCGACGTCGGAACGGACTGCGCTGGATTGCCGCGAGCGTCGACCACATCGAGGGTCACGGGCAGGCCGTCTGGGGGTGCCAGGTTCGTCCCGTCGCGCAGCACCGCGGCGAGGTGCACCGTGTCTCCAGGTCGGTAGATGCCCCGGTCGAGCCACGTGGCGGCTCGGAGCGTCTCCGCTGTGCCGTAGCCCTGCCGACCCGCCTCCGCTGGATGTGCCAGCTCGAGGGTGCCGACCTCCACGAGCGTGACCTCATCGCCGCGCCGCGCCACGACCGCGAAGGGTGGAGCTTGATCGATCCGGTCCGCGGGGATTCGGATTCTGCAGCCATCGACACCGCGCGTACGGCAGGTTCCGATGGGGGTGCCGCTCTCACGAATCACCGCGACCTCGAGACCGCTGACTGGAGGGCCGCCGGCTGCGTCCATGCCCCAGACTCGGAAGTGCTCCTCCCCTTCGGCTGGCCGCTCGCGCTTCACGACGAGCTGTAGATCCGTGAGGACCACCTTGGACACGTCGCTCGGTCGCCACTCCCAGCTCTTCTTGCCCTCCTCCTGCGGTGCGGACACGCGAATCTCGAGGATTCCCCCGTCGAGGTCAGGCAGGCGGTCGGCCAGCTCCAGGCCCAGCAGGCTGGTGTGCTCCGTCGGCTCGACGGTCAGGGTCTCGGCGAGCACGACATCGGAGCTGCTGGACCGGTATCCGTAGAGCCAGACAGGAAGGTTCCGCCGAGGAACATGGCGCACCTCGAGCTCGATGGCCGGCACACCGTGGTGTCGCACGAAGAGACGGTCGAGCGCATCGGGCTGGAGGAAGCGCCCCTTGCTGACCAGCTCCACCCTCGGGCGGCGCGTGGGCACCGTGACCGAGAGAGGTCCCTGCTCGATGAAGGTGGCCCCCGTCTGGGTTGTGGTGCCAGGTTCGATCGACACGCGGAGGACACCGGGCGGGAAGTCCCCGTAGAGAATCAGCCCCTCCGGATCGGGGACCACCTCCACGGAAACAGGAGGGTCAAGACGCAGGACTGCCGCGAGGTCCTCTGCCTCGGGGGTGCACGTGTCCGTGTCGTGCCTGTCGTCGCAGCGGAGCACGAGGAAGGGGCCGTCGGCCCCTTCGATGACCTCCAGCCCTGTCATTCGTGCGGAATTCCCCGAGGCCAACCAAACAGACAACGTCTTCGAGCGGACTCGCTCGTCGGACGGCTCTCCATCTGCAGAGCCGGCCTGCCACCGGACCTCGACGCTGATCGTCGTCTGGTACACATCCCCGAGCCCCTGATCGAAGCCGAAGATCTTCACGTCGCGTGGCTCGTCGGCGACGACCTCAAGGGACACAGGGACGGCGACCTCGTCTCGGGTCACGTCGAGCGCCTCGTCCAGGCTCGCCAGATCGGGCGGCGACGTGAACCGGAGCCGGACGCAGCCACGATCCGGCTCGTCCGTGCACTGGAGGAGCATCTGGGGCGTTGGAGTCATCGGCTCGGCCTGCTGCACGGAGCAGGCTGAGACAAAGAGGAGAAGGAGCAACAAGGTCAGGACGATCATCGGGGGCCTCCGCTCCAGAACAAGCGCGAATCAGCCCCATCCAGATCGTCAACAGATGTCATCGATCATGCATGAACTATATTTTCATTAGCCGCCTTTTATGGATCATTTTTATCGGTATCCATCGACCAAGAACGGGCGCTGACTGCGTGACATGGCGGCGTCTTCACCCTGCGGCTTCGGTCGACGCCCCACCCCTCGCGCTGCACGACGGCCGAGGGGGATGCCCTGCGGTGCCGGGGGCTGGGACGCCGTGGGTAAAGCTTGGACCACTGGAGGACATTGGTAGGGGAGCGCGCCAGTCCCATTCGAGACTCGCCAGCCGTTGAATGTTCGGGCTAAGGGCGCCCCTCGCCACCGAAGGGGCACACATGGCTCTAAGCGCACTCGGTCTTCTCCTCGTCGGCTTGTGGGGCACGCCACTCGCCCTCGCACAGGACGAGGCTCCATCTCCTGAACCGGCCACGGAGCTGTCTACCGGCGACGCGGACCTCTCCGAGGTCGTGCCCCCCGAGCCCGCTCCCCTGCCGGAGAGCGTCCGCACGGCGACCGCGACCTGGCTCGACGCGTGGCGGGCGAAGCCGCGACTCCTGAGCCTCTCAGACGCCCGCTCGGACAGCAGCGAGCCCGACGCCGCCCTTCATGATCGACTGACTCTTCTCGGCGAGAAGACCTTCAGCAACCGCGAGTGGCGAACCTACTGGGAAGAACAAGGGCGCACGGCAGGCGCCCTTGCCACAGCACTCCGCGACGCTGGTGCCGCCGACGCGCAGGCGAAGGTGCTCGAAGACTGGGTGGCTCTCGCAGGCGACAAGGTCGAGAATCAAGACCGCTACTTCGAGGCCATTCAGTCCGAGCGCGATGCGGTCGAGGAGCGTCTCGAGGCAAGCCTCGAGAGCAAGGTGGAGCCCGAGCCCGTCGTGCCCGCCCCCTCCGACCCGAACCCTTACGAGCTTCGCCGCATCGAGGTCGAGGATCTCGAGCGTCGCATCGCGGCCCAAGAGGTACGCCGCAGCACCGTGACGGCCGAGATCGCCTTCATCGAGCGACAGCTCGCCAGCGAGAGCATCCTGGCGGAGGCCCTTCAGCGGGACGTCGCGCTGGCTCGACGCGAGGTCTCCATCGCGGCCTCGGGCGCAGGAATCGACGGTGACTGGGGGGCGCTCTGGTCCGAGATCGCCGAGGCCACCGCCTCGAAGATCGAGAAGCTCCAGTCCGACTACGACTACGGAGCAGCGAGGCAACGAGGCAGCGAGGTCGAGCTTGGACTAGCGCGCTCGCAGCTAAAGTTTCGCGATTCTCGGCTCGAGGACCTGCGCACGCGACTCGACAAGGCGGGCAGCATCGGCACATGGGCTGCGGCGACCCGCGACACCGTCGTGCAGTGGCTTCGCCAGAGTGCCTGGCGCATCCTCATCGGGCTCGCGCTCATCGTGATTGGCGTTCGGATCTCCCTGCGCGGCGTCCGCTACGGCGTGCGGGTCGTGCTCGAGCGCGCTGATGACGACCCCGACGTGAATGATGATGGTGACCAGAGGCGGGAGACACTGGCCGATGTCTTCAGCAGCGTCGCCCACATCGCCATCTACGTGATCGCCGGGCTCCTTGCATTGGAGCAAGTCGGCATCAACACCGGCCCGCTCCTCGGCAGTGTGGCCATCCTCGGTCTGGCTGTGTCGTTTGGCTCCCAGAACCTCGTGCGGGACGTGGTGAACGGCTTCTTCATCCTCCTGGAGAACCAGTACGCTGTCGGGGACGTCGTCTCGATCAACGGGAAGACCGGCGGCATCGAGCGCATCACCATCCGCTCGACGTGGATCCGCTCTGGCACCGGTGACCTGCACGTCATTCCCAATGGCTCCATCAGCCTGGTGTCCAACATGACCAGGAGCTGGTCGCGGGCCATCTGCAACGTCGGCGTCGGCTACGGGTCCGACCTCGATGTGGTCCAGAGGGTGGTCGAGGAGGTCGCGGACGCACTCTACGAGGACGAGGCCTGGCGCCCCCACCTCGCGGAGAAGCCCCAGTGGGTCGGTGTGACGGAGCTCGGTGACTCAGCCGTGATGGTTCGTACCCAGGTCAAGGTGCTTCCCGGCCAGCAGTGGGGCGTGCAGCGCGAGCTCAACCGACGACTAAAGCTCGCCCTCGAGGCCGCCGACATCGAGATCCCCTTCCCGCAGACGGTCGTGCATCTGTCGAAGGCCTGATGACGGCTGCCGGCGCGCAGCCGCTGGCACTCAGGGCTGCGGAGGAGGGGCTCGGCGAGGCCGAGGCCGAGGCAACCATCCGGTACAGCCTCCCGCGAAGTCAGCATCGCCAAGCGCGTCTCGGCCGCCCAGGTCGAGCACGAACGCGCGGTAGATGTCGACCGCCCCGAAGACCTGGTCTCGCGCCTTCGTGTCCAGCCACTTGGGTCCTCGCTCCAGTCCGGCCAAGGCACGATGGGTCGACGGCCACGGACGCTCTGGGTGGTCGACCAGACCCGCCCGCACCGGATTGGCCGCCAGATAGGCATAGGCGACCGCCAGATAGCGGCGCTCCCGGATAACGCGGTTGCGATAGCGGCCGATGAACAAGCGCCCCTCCCGCATGAGAAGGCGATTCACGGCACGGGTCAGGTTGGTGCCAAACAGCTGCATCGCAGCTGGAAGCACGCCGTTGGGGTCGGCGATCAGCATGTGAAAATGCGTGGGCATGAGCGTCACTGCGCGAACCACCATCCCGAAGCGATCCCGAAGCCTCTGGACGAGTCGAAAGAACACGCTGCGCACTGCAGGATGGTGGAAGATGGACATCCGATTTGCAGTGCGGTTGTACACGTGGTGTTCATCACCGGCGGCTGCCAAACGGTGCATACGGCCCACTTCGGTTCTCCTCGCCGCAGCCGTAGCTGGCTCGTCCGTGAGTGCGCAGGGTCTTTTTCGACCTAGGCGGCGTCGCTTCCGGGCAGGTCTTGCGGTGCACTTCAGGCTCCGTTGAGGAGCACGAACCACAGACCCTCTGCATCCCAGGTCCCAGGTACCTGGCACCGCCCCTCCCCCCGCACCTGGGAGCCTGGCACCACCTCCGTGGCACCACCTCCGCCACCTCCGCACCAGGAACCTCCCCTCCAGGCCCAGGTACCTGGCACCCATCATCCACTCACGACACCAGGTACCTGGCACCACCCACCACCCACCCCAAAATTCACGAGCGCCTGTGACGCACTCACGACTCCCGACACCAAAGACCATCGGCCATCACAGCCGACCAGCCGATGGAGACCTGATGTCCCTTACAGCACGAACCGCAGTCGCCCTCCTCTCGCTCTTCCTCACTGCACCACTGGCCCACGCACAGTCCAGCCCCCCAGCCATCCAGACAGCACAGGCAGCCACCATCGTGGTGAATGGGCAGGCGATCAGCCCTTCCCTGCTCACACAGCTCGGCATCGACCCCCGCCAAGTGCCTGCGGGAAGCTACTGGTACGACGCTCGCTCGGGCGTCTGGGGGCTCCAAGGCCAGCCGGTAGCCGGCATCTTGCCCGCCGGCCTCGCACTGGGAGGCCCTCTCGCGTCGGACGCCTCGGCTGGCCGAACCGGCGTGTTCATCAACGGCCGCCAGCTCCCGACGGCGGAGCTCCAGTCCCTCAACCAGCGTGTCGGCCAGCCGATCGCGCCGGGTCGATACTGGTGTGATGCCCAGGCCAGCTGCGGCGTCGAGGGCAACCCGACCCCACTGGTGAACCTGGCACGCTCGAATGACCACGTGACGTCGACCAACAACGGCCACCACTACTCGGTCGACGGAGCCGTAGGCGGTTGCTTCGAAGGCGCAGGAGGAAAGATGGTCTGCTGGGACGAAGGCATCGGTAGCTCGACCTACTGACCCGAGACATCACCAGCACCAGGCCCCGCGACATCGCTGTCGCGGATCCTGGCCTGGCTGTGTACCTGGCACCCCAACCCCCCCCAAAACCCAGGAGACCCCATCCCCACCAGCCCGGCCCAGAACTTGCAGCCTCCACGAGACATGGAGGAAACATGCTGCTCACGACCCTGCTCACCCTGACCGCTCACGCACTCAGTCCCGAGTGCGACTGCGAGGGCCAGCTGCTCACTGGGGCACCCGACTGCATCGAGGTGGCCTCGAGCGGCTGCTACCTCGGGGTCGCGGACGTGGGACTCCGAAACGCCTGCGACGGCCCTGTCGTGCTCGAGGACTTCCCCGTGTCCGACGCCATCGACGGTGTCTGCAGCGAGGCTCCCTGCACCGTCCAGCCAGGCGAGTCCGCGTACTTCGAGAACACAATCGGCACCTACACACTCACCCTCGACGACGCGCCCTACACAGTCGACCTGAACCTGGACTGCGACCCCTACACAGGCGACACAGGCGCCACTGGGAACGGCAAGGGGTGCTCCAGCTCCGGAGGCTCCGCGCACTCGCTGGCCCTGGCCATGCTCACCGGCCTGCTGCTCCGACGGCGACGCACCGATCAGAACTGATTGTGGCTCCTCCTCGGCGAGCCAACACATCGAACCGCGACGACCTCGGCGGCGAGCGCCGCTGAGAGACGCCCAGCCCACCCGCTGGCCGGACCTCTTCATGATCAGATACGATGGTGTCGAGCCATGACGACGAGGTCACTCGATGGACCTGAGCCTGGACGGAATCGAGGCCCTCGAGGCCATCGCCGACGAGGGCAGCTTCGCCGCCGCCTCGCGCAGCCTCAACAAGACCCAGTCCGCGGTCAGCTACAGCATCAAGGCCCTCGAGCGTGCCCTCGGCGTCTCCCTGTTCGACCGAAGCGGCCACCGCGCCGTACTCACCCCGGCCGGCGTCGCCGTGCTCGACGAAGGGCGGTTCCTCCTCGCCCGGGCGCGACGCATCCAGTCCCTCGGTGCCAGGTTCGCCGAGGGATGGGAGGCACGCCTCCGCCTCGTCGTCGACGGTGCCCTCCCCCGCGCCCCTCTGCTTCAGGCTCTGCATCACCTCGGCCAGCGCGGCATCCCCACCCACGTGCAGGTGCGGACCGAGTTCCGCCGTGGCGTCCCTGCACGCTTCCGCCAGTCCGAGGCCGACCTCATGGTCGCGCTGGATCTCCCGCCGACCCACGACTGCATCGTCCGCCCACTCCCTGACCTGGTCTTCGTGCTCGTCGCCAAGCCCGACCATCCTGCGGCACGCGCCACCGAGCCCCAGTCTCTCGAGGCCCTGCAGAGGCACCTCGAGCTGTCCGTCCACGACAGCGCCGAGGCCCTCACGGACGCCGACACCAACCTGCTGCCCGGCGCACGGGTGTTCTACGTCGGCGACTTCGGCGCCAAGAAGGACGGCCTCCTCATGGGCCTCGGCCTGGGCTGGATGCCCCTGGCGATGGTCCACGACGAGCTGGCCGACGAGCGGCTCGTCGAGGTGCCCTTCGAGCGAGGCAGCCGACGCCGGTTCACCGTCTCACTCGCCTGGCGCGTCGACCAGACGCTGGGCCCCACCGGGCGTGAGCTCGTCCGGCTCCTCGAGGGGGCCTGGTCCTGAGCGCTACGCGCGGCGCATCGGCACGTGGGGGATGCCGTCCTCGTCGTAGCCGGGGCCGCTGATCGCGTAGCCGAGGGATCCGTAGAAGTCGGCCAGGTGGGCCTGGGCCCCCAGTGAGATCGGCCCGGCGCCGAACTCCGCGAACAAGCGGTCCTGCGCCTCCCGCATCAGCACGCGTCCGAGCCCCGTTCCGCGTGCGGACTGTGCCACGATCACCCGCCCGATCACCATGTCGTCGCCGATGACGCCAGGCCCGAAGGCGCGCACATAGGCGATGAGCTCACCGTCGCGCCGACCGAGCAGGTGCAGCGCCACGGGGTCGAGCCCGTCGATGTCCTGGTAGGCGCACTCCTGCTCCACTACGAACACCGCCGCGCGCAGACGAAACAGATCGTGGATGTCGGTCCGGCCCAGGTCGCTCCAGGCGCTCCACGTCCAGGTCGGCATGCGTCACTCCCTGCTCGACGGGGTCGGCCCCAGAGCCCCGAGCGCACCCCTAGTAGTGAGTCCGCCTCTCTACGGACAGGTGTAGCAGACCGCCCCCACCCCCCCAGGTCGGCCTCACGCCCCATCCGGCAGCCCTGACAGCGCACCCGTCACGGTCGCCGTGGTCACGATCTGCGCGACCTCGATGTAGATCGCCTCGTCGAACACGGGCTTGTCTGGCTTGGAGAGCTTGGTCACGTGCTTCTTGAGCGTGCGCTTGACCGCCTTGTCCTCCACCGCGTCCCGAAGCTCCACCAGCAGCGCGACCGCGGCCTCCTCGGCCGGACCCCAGCCCAAGCCGTGGTGGCGAAACGCCCGGTCCCGCAGCACGGCGACGGCGCGCACCGCCGCATGACGGGGGTGTGCACGGTCCGCCCAGGCCACCTCCCCCTCGTCGGACAGGGTCCCGCCCGGCAGCGGTGTCGCCACCGCAAAGGCGCTCAGCGGACGTCGTCGCGCGACCGCCCGGGCGGCCACGGCAGCGATTCGCTCTGCATCGGAGCGCAGCATCCGGCTGTTCCCACGGTCCACCGACAGCGGGCTGTCGACGAAGGGCTGGGGGTCATGGGAGGGGGCCTCGTGCTCCAGCATGATCTCGGCTACCTGCCGAGCGGCAGGCCCCAGAATCTCACGATCTCCGCGATGGAACTGCTGACTCGCGGCGCGAAGTGCGCGATCCAGATCGGAGGCTGCGGTCTTGGTCCGAATGCCCAGCGGAATCTCTCACTCCTGGACCAGCTCGACGACGAAGCGAAGCAGCTGGAGCTGCGCCTCCCACGAGTGCTCGTCGAGGCGAGACAGCAGGCCCTCGACGATCGTGAAGCCATACGGCGTCGACACGTTCGCATCCGCACCAGCCCGCAGCAGGTGCCGCGCCATGGCCAGTCGGGGCTCGAGGTTCTTGCGCTTGAACGGCGGGTAGAGCACCCGCTTCAGCAGCGGCCAGGCCCCCTTGCGGGCCCGGCTGTGCAGCAGGCTGCTCGGCGATGCACCCGCCTGGGACAGCGACGTGGTGAAGGCGCCGAGGTCACCCGCCTCGATGGCCGCCAGCAGTGTCTCGGAGATCGCCGGGTCGAGCATGGGGAACATGGGGACCCCTCCGGTGGCACGACCTGGACCTATGGCCCGCCGCCTACGGCTTCACCCTGGCGTGAGAACGACGAAGGGTCGCGTCGCCCGTCAGCAGCCGCGCCCATGGTCGGTGGGGTTCTTCCAGGTGCAGTTGCTGAGGCACTCGTCGGTGTCGTCGTCGTTGGCGTCGTCGCACAGCTCCTCGGGACCGTCGGTCACCCCGTTGCCGCACAGCGGTGACGGCGCGCAGCACAGCGCCGCGCTGCTCTGCTCGTTGCAGCCATAGTCCGTGACGCAGGTGTCGCGGGAGCTGCCGTAGTGGCAGTTGAAGGACGCGCCGTCCCAGTCGAGCGCGTCTCCGGTGTAGAAGGTTTGGTGTCCGGCGCCGTCTCGACCGCCGACGCCGCGGCAGTGGATCGTGCCCAGCGTCGTCGGGGCATCGCCTGGGAAGCTCCCCATCCAGCCATCGTTTCGGGCCTGGTACTCCTCGAGGGAGCACAGGTGCCAGCCCTCGGGACAGAGTGCCGCGAAGTCCTGCTCGCAGGTGACGTCACTCGGGTCGTCGCAGATCGACATGGTGCCCGACGGCGCGACAGCGACCGACTCGGCTCCGCCCCGACAGGCGGCTGGGTCACCGAAGTCGGGCGTCTCGAGATCCGACAGGCCGACCGGGCGGGTGAGCTCGCAGGTGGTCAGGTCCAAGAACTGAAGGGTGTAGCCACACAGGGGCTCGCGCAGCGTCGGCGTCAGGCGCAGGCGCCCAAGATCCGTCGCCACGAAGCGCGGACCCGTCAGGATCCCTCGGATGCCGGTGACCGTGTCGGCACACGGACCGGCCGCGACGTGGTCGTCCCCCGTGCCCAAGGTCGACATCAGCAGCTGAACCGGTCCACCCGGCGTGAGATCATCCAGCTCCATGAGGGCACGCCCCGGACAGGCGCCGTCGGTCGTCAGCGTCGGAACGGCCTGGGCCGTCGATGCCATGAGCAGAGCCAGTCCAGCCGTGATCATCGTGCCCCCAGCGTCTGCACGCTAGCACGCACCGTAGACCGGGGAGGACCAGCCGCTTGCGCACGAGCACGTGACGCGAGGCTAGACTGCGTCGCTGAACGGAGTCTCTGATGAACGCTGCACGCGCCGCCGCACTGGTCCTGACCGCCGGATGCGCGAGTCCGCCGGCAGCGGTGGGCCCGTCCCCTGCGTCCACGGCCCCTCGCGACCTCCAGCCACCGCCGTCCGCGTCTCTGTCGCTGTGCGGACCGGCGCGCCTCTTGGCCGACGAGCCGGTCCGCTTTGAGGCGACCGGTGCCACCCCTGGCACCACGGTCTGGTTCGTCGCGGGCACCGGCCTCGGTCCGGAGCGGTGCCGGGAGACTGCGGCCGGGGAGGTCTGCACGACCCTCCGAGACCCCAGAGTGGTGGCCCGCGCCGTGGCCTCGGCCGACGGGAGCGCCGCGCTGGAGGCCCCCGCACCGCCGCCGAGCCTGGCACCAGGAGATCCTGCCTACCTCCAAGCCTTCCAGACCGAAGACGGCGAGGTGACCTGGTCCTCCCCCCTCACACGCACGCTCACCATCGGCCCGAGCGCCCCCTGCGCCCTCGAGGCGATCTGTCCGGGCCTGCCGGACGCCGACGGCGACGGTGTACCGGACACCTGTGAGCGCACGCCGACCGTCGGAGACCTCGGTCCCTCCCTCTGGGTGCGAGCGGACGTCGGCGTCGAGACCGCTGGGGACGAGGTCACCGCCTGGCTCGATCTCTCCGGCAACGCACACCACCTCTTCCCCAGAGGCCTGGAGCGACGCCCCACACTCCTCGACGACGGCCTCGACGGTCAGCCCGCCCTCGCCTTCGACGCCGACGCGCTCGACCACCCCGACGTGCTCACCGGGAGTGCCTACACCAAGACCGCCGTCTTCGCCGTCGACGACCTCAGCCCGAACAACAACCTCGTGTCGTCCCGCTCGGGCCACGCACTGTGGCTCGGAGCCTCGGACCGGGTGCAGCTGTGGCATGGCGGCAGCACCTTCGCGACCAGCGACACCCCGGTCGTCGTCGGTGAGCGCCACGTCGTGGTGGGGACCTACGACCCCGCATCCGGTCTCGGGCGGCTGACGCTCGACGGCATCGAGGTCGCCACAGGGTTCGCCGCACCGATCGCGGATCCGAGCATCCAGCTCGGCAGCTTTGCCGACGGCAACTTCTTCGCGGGCCGACTCACCGAGGTCGCTGTGTTCGACAGGGTGCTCACCGACGACGAGCAGCTGTCCTTGCACGCCGCCCTCGACGCCCATGCCCCCGTCCTCGCACCCGCCGTGCCGACGGTCGCCGACCTCGCCCCCCACCTCTGGCTCCGCGCCGACGCCGGCGTCGAGACCGACGGCGACGCGGTGACTGCCTGGCGCGACCTCTCGGGCGCCGGACGCGACGTTCTGCCCTACCGCCTCGAGGACCGTCCCACCTGGGACCCCGCCTCCCTCGACGGACGTGACGCCGTGCGCTTCGACGTCACCGACGGCCTCGACCGAGGAGCGGGGATGCCGCTCGGCTCCTACACCAAGGCGGTCGTGGTCGCAGTGGACGACCTCGCGACGAACAACAACCTCCTCTCGGGACGCAGCCAGCACGCCCTCTTCCTGGGCTTCTCCGACCGCCCGCAGCTGTTCCACGGCGGCACCTTCGTCACCAGCGATCGGGGCGTGAGCCTGGGCGCCGCACACATCCTGGTCGGCACCTACGACATCGAGACTGGTCGCGGGGCGCTCTACCTGGACGGAACGTTCGTGGGCGAGGGCTACACCGGACCCCACACGGACCCCACCCTGCAGATCGGCAGCTACGCCTACGGCAATGGCCTCGACGGCCGCCTCGCCGAGGCCGTGGTCTACGACCGGGTGCTCAATGAGCTGGAGCGGACGCAGCTCGAGACCGCCCTCCTTCGCCATGCTCCGCTGCGCACCATCACGCTGACCGAGGCCCCCGCCAGCCTGCAGCTCTACCCCAGGGACGACGCCGATCGCTGCACGGTGCCGCTCTCAGGCGTAGCGAGCCCCGGCATCGCGGCTGCCCGGGTGGAGCTGCTGCGCGACGGCGAGCCCGTCGAGGTGCTCGAGCTCCCCGCCAGCTTCGACGTCGACCTCGTCCTCGACGCCGGGCTGCTCGACCACGAGGTGGTCGTGTCGGCCATCGATGACGCCGGGGAGGCCACCGAGGTGGCTCGGCGCAGTCGAATCGCCTGTGGAGACGTCTTCCTCGTGGACGGGCAGTCCAATGCCGTGGCCCTCGACTACTGGGCCGAGGGCACCGGAGACGACGAGATGTCGCCCTGGGTGCGCTCCTACGGCTCAGCGATGTTCGACAGCACGGCACTCTCGGACACCGCCTGGACCCTCGCCGTGTCCGATGCGGGCAACACCACGGGTAGCATCGGCGCCTGGGCACTGCGGCTCGCCAACACGCTCGTCGCCGAGCACGGCGTGCCCATCGCCGTGATCAACGGCGCTGTCGGGGGCACGACCATCGCGCAGCACCAGCGGAGCCTCCTCGACCCCACCGACCCGACGACCATCTACGGGCGCCTGCTGTCACGAGCCCGGGCTGCGCAGGTCGACCACGCCGTGCGCGGCATCCTGTGGCACCAGGGAGAGTCCGACGGGTGGCTCCCCATCGAGGACTACACAGCCAGCTTCACAGCCCTGCAAGATGCCTGGCTCGAGGACTTTCCTGCGGTCGAGGCGATCTACCTGTTCCAGGTTCGCTCCGGCTGCGGCGACCCGACGGTGCTGCGCGAGGCTCAGCGCCAGCTCCCCGCTCTCCTGCCGCGTGTTGCAGGCACCATGAGCACCACCGGCGTCGACGGTCACGACACCTGCCACTTCTTCCGGCCCGCGTACCACGAGTTCGGAGACCGCATGGCCCGACTGGTCAGCCGCGACCTCTACGGGAGCCTCGAGACCGAGGGCATCGACGCGCCGAGCGCTGTGTCTGCCGAGCTGGTGGGACCGACGGAGGTTCGGGTCGACTTCGGCGCGAGCGCCGGCGGACTGATCCTCGAACCTGGCACTGAGGCGTGGTTCGTGCTCGACGACGGCACCGAGGTCCTGTCCGCGCGCATCGAGGGGGATGCGGTCCTGCTGACGACCGCTGGCCCCACCTCAGCCGAGACGCTGTCGCTGATCGATCCGGTGGGCAACGTTCCCTGGCTGCTCAATCGTCGGGGAGTCGGAGCCCTCGTGTTCTACGACCTGCCCATCCTCCGATGAGCACGCCCTAGGGCTCCTCGTCGACCACCACGACCCGCCGCTCGTCACTCCACGCTCCGCCCTCGAGGCTGGCCGTCACCCGGAGCACGAGTGAGCGGCCGGTCACCTCTTCGGGGTCCGGGACATCGAAGACGATGCGGTCGTCGACCCGCTCCCAGCCGTCCTCTGTCGGGATCACCGACCCGGTGCTGAGCTGGGCGTAGGTGTCGAAGGCGAGCGACTCAGCCGTCGTAGCATCGAGGGCCTCGTACGACAGAATCACCCCGTCGGGGCCGAAGCCCCCGCCACGCACCGACACGTCCACGTGCCAGCCGCCCTGGTGTCCGGCGACGAGCTCGATCGGGTCGCCGTCCGTGAGCGGACTGAACGTCGTGAGACCCGCGCCCAGCTCGACCCACGGGTCGCCCGTGACGACCCCGACACCAACCGACTCCGTGGGGGCGGGTGGACCGACCACGAAGTCGGCGCTGGAGTCGTTGCTGTCCTGCCAGCGACCGTCGACCCGAACCCGGTGCAGCGACTCCCCGGTGTACGTCCCAGAGACGTGCGCAAAGCCGGCGTCGACCCCCTCCGGCAGGCGGCGAAACCTGCGGGAGTTCCGGTCCATCAGGGTCTCGATGGCATCGATGATCGACGCGACGGGGGCTGAGCGCAGCTCCCCCGAGGGCCCGTCCTCCACCTCCAGGATGGTGCCGGCCTCCAGAATCACCAAGCTTGGACCAAAGACGGTGAGCAACCAGTCGTAGCCCCCGGAGAAGAACACCGGGTTGAGGTTGGCCACCGTCGGGCTGTCGTCGTCGCCGCCGCTCTGCGCGACGTAGGCCTCGAGGTCGGCACCCGACAGGTCGACCGTGGAGAACGGGCGGTGGTTGGCCCCGTCGTGCGCAATGATCAGGGTCTCTCCCTGCTCGAGCGACACCCCACCCGGGATCTGCCAGAGGGTCGACATCACCACGCGGTCGGGCGCGCTCTTGCGGAAGCTGTCAGGCTGCATGCCTGGGTTGATCTCACCGGCAGAACCAAACACCTCGCCGATGAGCACGCCGGAGAGGTCCATGGGCTCGGTCGAGGCATTCACCAGCTCCACGAACTGGTCGCTGAAGTAGTGGTCAGCCCCCCCGACAGGCTCGGCCCCCGCGTAGTACAGCTCCTCGATCAGCAACCCGAGCTCGGTGTCGACGGACGCCGAGTCGCTGACGCCGGCCGATTCAGAGGGCGAAGTGCAGCCAAGCAGCACGGGCAGCAGCAGGTGAGCGGTCACAGTACAGCTCCAGCAACACGCCCAGCATAGCGGGTCGTCCCGAGCGGAACCGAATCGTCCACCGACCCGCACGGGTCCACCGTGCACTTTGGCTCACCACAGAGCGCTCACCGCGGCGCCCAGAGCACTCCGGCTGCCCCGACCGGAAGTCCTCGAGCAGAGGGACGCACTCGCAGCAGCGGTCAGCCGTCAGCACACACCGTAGCGGGTGGACTTCGGCCCAAAAGTTGTCCTGCGCACGGCTGCGCCTCGTCGACCGCGTCCTCGTCGTCCAAGGCAGCATGAAGGCCTCTGCTGCAGATCCACGACGGACTCGATCTTGGGCCGCCGGAGTGCCGATGCGCCGTAGATCACGTTCTACGAGCCTGACAACCCCTCCCTGAGAGCACCACTGGCACCAGGCTGCCCTCCGCTCCATGGTGTGTCGAACCTGACATAGCCGCGAGTAATCTGCTTGATGCTGTACGATCCGAGCCGTGAGCGACACCGCACCCGCGTGACCGTCGCTTACCTCCCCCCCCCCCCCCCCCCC
>PKDJ01000324.1 GCA_002862545.1 Pseudomonadota bacterium | reverse complement strand
CCTCCATGCGAGCTCTTCTCTTCCCCGCCGCCGCCGGCCTCGGCCTGATCCTGGCCTCGGGCGCCGCCGCCCAGGGCGCCGACAACTGCTCGGGCGCCCCCGCCATCAGCGGACTGGGCAACTTCGCGTTCAACACCTCGGGCTCGACCAACAGCGGCAGCGCGCCCTGCGGCTCCATCGGCCGGGACGTCTGGTTCGCCTGGACCGCTCCCTCGAACGACACGTTCAGGGTCTCGACCTGCGGTCTCGTCGGCTTCGACACGGTGCTCGCGGCCTACGCGAACTGCGGCAGCTCCTCCATCACGTGCAACGACGACGCGTGCAGCCTCCAGTCGACGATCTCCTTCCCCGCCTCCGCGGGCTCGACGTACTTCCTCCGCGTCGGCGCCTGGAACGGCAGCGCCAGCGGTCCGGGCCAGATCGAGATCTCGGTCGCGCCCCCGGATTCCTGCAGCAACCCCGCGAACGGCGCTGACGTGATCGTCGGCGAGATCCCGGGCATCTCCAACTACGGCTCCACCGGCGGCATGGGGGGCTACGCGCTCGGCACGACCTCCTGCAACGTCGGCACCGACGAGCTTCTCTGGTTCGCGAACAGCAACCAGCACCCGGTCATCGGTCAGAACATCTACCGGGCCGAGAACGGCCGCTTCGAGCAGGTCGGTATGAGCTGGCTCAAGCACGGCTTCACGGCGCTCCAGCAGAACCTCTGCTGCTCCTGCAACTCGTCCGGCACCGGCTCGCGCCTCGGCGTCGGCTGCTCCGACCCCTACAGCTCGGGCCTCAACGGCTCCCAGGGCGGTCTCGGTCCGCGTTTCCAGGTCAACGCCTTCACCGGCGCGTTCCCCTACCCGTACTTCGCCCAGGGCCAGTCCGGTGATCGCGTCTTCAAGCGGATCCAGGTCCCGAACGACGACGTCGATCCCGGGCTCCACCCGACCGCCCTCTACTTCGGCGAGGCTCAGTACATCTCCCCCGACGACGCGGCCGCCGGCAACGGCACCAACAACGTCTCTTGGTGCCCCCTGAGCCGCCCCGGGACCACGACGCAGGGCGCCTGGCGCCTCAGCATCGGCGGGTCGACCGTCCGCGAGGAGGCCGCCATCGAGGCGTGGCCGACCATCGAGGCGGGCGCCATCGTCGCCGACATCGACGTCCCCGGCGAGGGCCAGTTCATCGCCGGCAGCAACGTCATCGACAACGGCAACGGCACGTTCCGCTACGAGTACGCCGTGTTCAACAACACGAGTGACTTCAGCGGCCAGAGCTTCACCGTCCCGGTGGGCTCCTCGAACGTGACCCAGATCGGCATGTCGTTCCCGCAGTACCACTCCGGCGAGCCCTACACCAACGCGGCGTGGACCAGCACCAACGCCAATGGTGAGCTGACCTGGGAGTGCGAGACGTTCGCCCAGAACAGCGACGGCAACGCGATCCGCTGGGGCACGACCTACAGCTTCTGGTTCACGTCCGACGCGGCTCCGACGAGCGGTGACGCGACCCTCGGCCTCTTCAAGCCGGGCAACCCCGGGGACCAGACCGTGACCCTCGAGGTCCCGGACGCCCAGGGCGGCGCCTTCAGCCAGTCGAACTACTGCCAGGGCAACCCGAACTCCTCGGGTCAGATCGGCGACATCGACGCGGTCAACGTCAACCTGCCTGGCCGCGGCTTCGACCTGCTCCTGACGCGGCTGCCGACCAACGCCTTCGGCATCGTGATCACCTCCCTGACCCCGGGCTTCCTCCCGAACCAGGGCGGCTCGAGCGGCAACCTCTGCGTCACGGGCAACATCGGCCGCAGCGTCGGCGGAGCCATCTTCGACTCGTCCTTCCTCGGCCTGGCCTTCGTCCCGGTCGACATGGACGTCATCCCGACGTCGACCCAGATCGTCGCGATCCAGCCCGGCGAGACGCGCTACTTCCAGGGCTGGTTCCGGGACCAGACCGGCGGCGGCGCCCCGACGTCCAACTTCACCGTTGGCCTGGAGATGATCTTCCCCTGATCGCGGAAGGTCCCTGACGGGAGAGCGCCCCCGTCCGCCTCGGCGGGCGGGGGCGCTCTCCGTTCTGTCCCTGCAGCGCGCGCCCTCAGGACTCCGAGAGCATCACCATCGCGTCCACGACGCGCTGCAGCTGTTCGTGCGTCAGGCACGCCGGCGGCATGGCGTAGACCACGCTTCCCAGGGGACGGAGCAGCACGCCCGAGTCGATGGCGAGCCGCCGCAGGACGAGCGTGCGATCCGCCAGGTAGCCGTCGGCCGACGGATCGGAGAGGTCGAAGGCGACGATGCCGCCAGTGCGCCGCAGGCCGGCCGCCTTGTCGGGCGCGAGGCGATCACGGAGAGCGTGCTCGATCTCCGATCCGATCGAGTCGAGCACCGCGGGGACGTCCCGCTCGATCACGAGGTCGAGACTCGCGAGCGCCACCGCGCAGCCGATCGGGTGCGCCGTGAACGAGTGGCCGTGGAAGAAGGCGTGGGCCCGCTCGTTGGAATAGAACAGCTCGAAGAGCTCCTCCGTCGCGAGGGTCACCGACATGGGCGTCACCCCCCCCGTCAGTCCCTTGGCGAGGCAGAGCAGGTCCGGCTCGACCCCTGCTCGCGCGCACGCGAAGAGCTCACCCGTCCGACCGAAGCCGGTCATCACCTCGTCCGCGACGAGGTAGAGGCCGCGCTCGGAGGTGGCGCGCCGCGCCGCGCGCACGAAGTCCGCCCCGTGCATCCACATCCCGGCAGCGCCCTGGACGAGCGGCTCGATGATGACCCCGGCAGCCCGGTCCCCGAGGCGCTCGAGCGTCTCCTCGAGAGCCGCGGCGTCCGCGGGGATGCGCTCCACGTCGAACAGGAACGACTTGAAGGGCATGAAGAAGGGGTCGGGGTCCCCCACCGCCATCGCCCCGAAGGTGTCCCCGTGGTACGAGCCCTCCAGCGCGACGAAGACGCGGCGCTCGGGGTGTCCGCGCCGCTGGTGGGCCTGGAGCGCCATCTTCAGCGCGACCTCGACCGCGGTCGAACCGTTGTCGGAGTAGAAGGCGCGCGTCAGCGGGCCGGGCGCGAGTTCGCAGAGCCGCTCCGCGAGCTCCACCGCCCCGCGGTGGGTCGTGCCCGCGAACATGACATGGTCGAGCGTCCGCGCCTGGTTCGCCATCGCCTCGACGAGCGCCGGCTCGCCGTGGCCATGGAGTGATGTCCACCAGCTCGACACGGCGTCGATGATCTCGCGGCCGTCCTCCAGGGTGAGGACCGCGCCCGAAGCACTCGCGACGGGGACGGGGTCCCGCTCGAGACCCATCTGGGTGAAGGGGTGCCAGACCCGCGCCCGATCGCGCTCGACGAGGGAGCGCTCCGCCGGGGCCTCGGCGACCGGCGAGTCCGGGGTCAGTCCCCTGGGAGGATCCCAGACAGGTCGTTTCGCAGGAGCCATGCGTCGATGGAGGGAGTGTCGAGGGGATCGAGGCGAGGGAGTTCGAGGACCCGAGGCACGCGCCCGAGCCGCTCCAGGGTCGCGCGGTTCGAGGGATGCGGCGGACCGACCAGCAGCAGCGCGCGGACCTCGAGGCCGCGGGCGCGCGCCGCGGCGAGGGACAGGAGCGTGTGATTGAGGGTACCGAGCCCGCTGCGCGCCACGAGCACGAGGGGCCGCGGATGCATCGCGAGGTGGTCCAGCTGCGTCACCTCGTCCGTGAGCGGCACCTCGAGCCCGCCCGCGAGCTCCACGACGAGGGGCCGCGGATCGGCCGCGGCGTGAGCCGCGAGGCACGGCGCGAGCTCCTCCAGCGGGACCCGTCCGCCCTCGGCCGCGGCCGCCTCGTGGGGCGACGCGGGCAGCGCGAAGCGCGCCGCGGGCTCGAGCCAGTCGGACTCGTCGAGAGCGGCGAGCCGATGCACCGTGGCCGTGTCGCAGTCGTCTCCCGTCTGAACGGGCTTCCAGTAGCGCGCGCCCAGGCCGCGCACGAGGACCGCGGCCGCGACGGTCTTCCCGGCGTCGGTGTCGGTGCCGCAGACGACGATCGCAGGCGCAGCCGCGGCCGCCTCGACGTTGGAGGGATCCACGGCGCGGAGGGGAGCGAGGAGCGCGAGCGCGCGGTCGACGTCGGCCTCCTCGAGGCCCGCGTTGAAGGTCAAGCGCAGCCGCGCGGTCCCCGCCGGCACGGTCGGAGGCCGGACGGCGCGCACGTCGAAGCCAGCGGCATCGAGAGCCCCGGCGGCCTCGAGGGCTCGCGCGTCGTCTCCGAGCACGACCGGGAGAATCGCGCCAGCCGGCCGGGGCAGTCCGAGCGCGCTCGCGGCGCGCTGCGCGAGCGCGAGCGGCCGCGCTCGCAGCGCCGCGTCCCCCGCCGCGATCTCGATCCCCGCGGCGAACGAAGCCGCGAGGGCTGGCGGCGGCGCCGTCGTGAAGATGAACGCGCGGCCCCGGTTCACGACCGTTTCCACGGCGGCCTCCGAACCGGCCAGGAGCGCGCCGCCAGCTCCGAGCGCCTTACCGCCGGTCACCGTACGAAGCACGACGCGCGCGGGCGCGCCGGCCTCGACGGCCTCGGCCCAGAGGCCTGCACCTCGCGGCCCGACCAGACCCGCCGCGTGCGCCTCGTCGACGATCATCCAGGCGTCGTGGCGATCACACAGCGCCGCCAGCTCGGCGAGCGGAGCCGCGTCGCCTTCCATGCTGTAGATCGACTCGACGACCACGAAGCGGCGACGGAATCCTCGCGCGCCGAGGAGGTGCCGTTCGACTGCGATGAGATCGGAGTGCGGGAACACCCGCACCTCAGCGCGCGCCAGCCGCGTCGCGTCGATCAACGACGCATGATTCAGCGCATCGGAGAGGATGACGTCGCCGCGGCCCGCGAGGGCTCCGATCGCGGCCTGGTTGGCGTGGGTCCCGCTCGGCAGGAAGAGCGCGCGCTCTGCGCCGAGCCAGGAGGCGGCCAGAGCCTCGAGAGCCGACGCCGCCGCGCCCCCTCCGCCGAGGAGCCGCGCGGCCCGCCCGCCCGCGCCCTCCGCCTCGAGAGCCTCGCGCGCCGCCGCGACGAGTCGCGGGTCCCGTGCCAACCCCAGGTAGTCGTTCCCGACGAGGTCGACGGGGCCCGACGCGCCGCCGTCGGGGAGGAGCCCGGGAAGCCGGCGGCGCAGCGCGCGCGACTCGAGGGCAGCGAGCTCGTCGAGAAGCTGCTCGTCGAGGGACGGCGTCGTGGACGCCTCCTCGCCGCCCGGCCTCACCGGATCGATCCGGTCTCGAGCCCGAGCTTCGCCAGGAGCGCGGCGTCGCTCGACGGTCCGGGATTGGGCGTCGTGAGCAGCTCGTCACCGACGAAGATCGAGTTCGCGCCAGCCAGGAAGCACATCGCCTGGGAGGCCTCGTCCATGTCGGTGCGGCCGGCGGAGAGGCGGATGACCGTCTTCGGCATCATCACGCGCGCCGCCGCGATGACGCGCACGAGTTCGTCCCACTCGGGAGGGGACGCATCCCCCATCGGTGTCCCCTCCACCGGTACGAGTGCGTTGATCGGAACGCTCTCGGGCTGGGGGTCGAGTCCAGCGAGCTCGGCGAGCAGCTCCGCGCGGGCCTTCGTCCCTTCACCGAGCCCGAGGATGCCGCCGCTGCAAACGCGGATGCCCGCGCCGCGGACCGCCTCGAGGGTCGCGAGGCGGTCGTCGTAGTCGCGGGTCGAGATGACGTCGGCGTAGTGGCTGCGCCCGGTGTCGAGGTTGTGGTTGTAGTAATCGAGGCCAGCTTCCTCGAGGCGCGCCGCCTGGTGCGGAGCGACCATGCCGAGGGTCACGCAGGCCTCGAGTCCCATGGACTTCACGCCCTCGACCATCTCGAGCACGCGGTCGAACTCCTCGCCGTCGCGCACCTCGCGCCACGCCGCGCCCATGCAGAAGCGATCGGCTCCCGACTCCTTCGCGCGGCGCGCCTGCTCGAGCACGTCCTCGACGCCGTCGAGCTTCTTGCGCTCGAGCTCGTCGGAGCCGTGGTGCGCGCTCTGCGAGCAGTAGCCGCAGTCCTCGGGGCAGCCGCCCGTCTTGATCGAGAGGAGCTGGCTCGCCTGGATCCTCCGTGGATCGTGATGCTCCCTGTGGACGTTCGCGGCCTCGAAGACGAGGTCCAGCAGCGGCCGGGCGAGGAGCGCCTCTGCCTCGGGGAGGCGGGGGAGCGGCGTGGAGGACGAGTCCGTCCGGGACGGCGTGGAGATGTCGGTCATTGGCATCGATCGAGCCCGAGGCGACCTGTCGTGAGGGCCTTGGCGCGCTGACGAGCAGCGATGTTAGTGACCTCACGGCCCTACGCGTCCCCCGACCTTCCCCATCTGATGAGGTCGCGAGAGGCCTCGCGGCAGAGGGAGCCCTTGACCCCCCCTTGACCTTCAGGGCATCGAGCGGGGGCCCTCTGACGGCCGTAGAGCGGCCGGAAAACCCATTTATAAAGACCAGCCCAAGAAGTGCTCTGGCGATAGCGACAGAGGGAGGATCGCACGGGCACCGAAGGCCGGGGCCCGGGTTCGCCTGCACCGCAGGGAGGCTCACATGGCAAATCGATTCGCCGCGCGAAACAGGCTCCACGCCATCGCTCTGACAACCGCGTGCTCCTTCGTCATGGCGCCCCCGAGCGGCGCGAGCGCACAAACACCCCGCACTTTGCTGGAGCAGGGCGACGTGGTCGCAGGCAAGACGGTCACGAACATCCGCAGCTTCGACGTCGACGTGGCCGGCCGCTGGTCCGCCATCGTGGATCTGGAGGGCCTCGGGCTCGCGGGGCTGCTCGACGGCAGCCCGCTGGCCGTCCCTGGCCAGGCGCTCGCCAACGGCGACGTCCCCGTCAGCGTCACCTCGCTCGATCTCGACGGAGGCGGCTGCTGGGCCCTCCGTTACACCACGGCCGCCTTCCCCCACGGCCGCCTGATGGTCGACGGGGCTGTGGTGCTGTCGGAGGGTGACTCGGTGGACGCCTTCGGGGTCGGACCGAGCGCGACCGTGACGCGCTTGCGCGCCGTCGTCCTCCGGCGGCCCTATCTCCTCGTCGGCGCGACCATCGAGGCGCCAGGCATGGGCTCCTTCGACGCGGCTCTCCAGTTCCTCGAGACATCGCCCATGCGCTTCGACCCGCTCGCGATGCTCGTGAGGACCGGCGCACCTGCGCCGGTGCCCGGTCAGGTGGAGGACCTGATCTCGATGCCGGCGCTCGGACCCGGCGGAGATTACCTGATCCCCTACACCTTCAACGGCACCGGCGGGACCGATCTGCCTGCTGGTGACTTCAACGGATCGACAGCCTTCGTGACGGGGACGAACGGTCCGTGGCCGGGGACCTCCTGGATGCCCATCTGGCCCCGCGTCGCCGTGGGTGACGGCGTTGGTTACGTGGTGGCCTCGACGATCGAGTTCGGCCCCGATCCTGCGATCGGCGTGGTCGCGCACGTCCACCTCGGAATGACGACGCTGCTCGCTCAGGAGAACCAGCTCTTCCTTCCTCGACCCGGCGCCTTCGTGGATGACTTCCACACCACCGATGTGGCGCTGACCGACGACGGCCGCGCCTTCTTCGCGGTCCCTCTCGTCGGTGGCTCGACGGTTCTGTCCGACGGCCGCGAGATCTTGCTCGAGGAGGGTGCAGCGGTGTTCGGCGGCGCGACGCTCACGCGACTCTTCGTGGAGACGACGCTGTCAGTGTCCGGCCGGCCGGACACCGTTCACGTCTCACCGGACGGGCAGTTCGTCGGCGTGCTTTGCGAGCTGGACGGCGGACGCCTTGCGCTCGTCGAGCTGGAACTGACGGTGGGATCGAGCGAGGCTTGCGGGACACGACCGAATTCCACCGGCGCGATCGGTCTGCTGACCGCGTCGGGCTCGAGCGCCGCCGTTGCGAACCATCTCCGACTCCAGGCCAGTGACCTGCCCCCCGGGGTCTTCGCGGCACCGCTGGTCGCCGACGACCAGGGCTCTGTCCCGGGATTCGGCGGGGGCGCGGGCACACTCTGCCTCGGCCCCTCCATCGGACTCATGGCGACCTCGGCCCTCCCCACCGACGCAGGGGGAGCCGCGGTTTTCCCGGTCGACCTCATGGCGCTCCCTCAGCCGGGTGGAACCGTCGCAGCGGCACCCGGCGAGACCTGGCGCTTCCAGGTCTGGTACCGCGACCTCGACGCGGCTGGCGGCACCAGCAACCTCTCGACAGTCGTTGCGGTCACGATGCGCTGACCACCGAGGGAGATCGCCTCGCAGGCGAGGAAGCCCGCCAGGATGCCGAGCAGCAGCATCCTCATCGCCGACGTCGCGCTCGACGCCTGCAGGAAACCCCGGCGCGGCGCATCAGAGCCGGGCCCGTCCGCGGGACTGGATTCGTCCGCGGATCGATCGAGGGCAAGGGACCGTTGCAGCGCCCGAGCAACGGAACGGGCACGCGACCTGGGGATGAGCCCGCCAGAGTCGGGGTGGGGGTGTGTCGGTCGTGGGCGTCGAACGAGCCTGTCGAAGGCCACGAGGCGGTCGTGGCGCCGACGGTGGTGACCTCACGGTCCGTCGCGATCCCTCCACCCTCTCCATCTGAAGTGGCCCCGAGACGCCCCGTGGGCGAAGGCCCGACCGATCGGACTCGCGCGGCCGGCCGACGTCCGTCGGGGATGCGCGAACACTCACGTGTTCGCGAGCAGGAGCGATGGGGATTCATTGTCGCGCCAAAACTGCGATCTTTTGTCACATCCCCCTATTTCGGGAGAAATCGGCATAACCGTCCCTCTCGTAAGGCGTGGCGCGCGAATCCCCCCTGCCGCGTCCCCTTCCCCAGACTCCCCCACCGACCCGCCGATCATGCTGCAGCCGGATCCGCACGCCCTCGGATCGAACCCGATCGCCAACAGCCGCTGCTCGACCGGCGCCGTGGACGGATGGACCGCCGCCGTACAGAGCCTCGACCAGCTCGGAAGAGGTCTCGAGCGAGCTCTCGACCTCGATGGGCGACTCGGGGACGCCGCGCGCCATCACCTCGCCACCGGGGGCAAGCGCCTCCGGGGACGTCTCGCCCTGGCGACGGGCCTGGGGCTCGGCCTCTCCGCCGAACAGTCACTGGCGCCCGCGATCGCCGTGGAGCTGCTGCACAACGCTTCGCTGATCCACGACGACCTCCAGGACGCCGACCGTCGGCGACGCGGCGCCCTCGCCGTGTGGGCGAAGTTCGACAAGCCGACCGCGCTCCTCCTCGGAGACGCGATGATCGCCGCCTCCTTCGAGGCGCTCACGAGCGGTGCCGGACCGCGCCTCGCGGAGCGGGTCCGCCTCCTCTCCGCCTGCATCACCGGCCTCGCCGCCGGTCAATGCTCGGACGGAGCTCGGGGGGAGCCGCTGCCACGGACGATCGCCGCCTACGAAGCCCTCTCCCGCGCGAAGACTGGCCTCCTCTTCACGCTCCCGGCCGAGCTCGTGATGCTCCGCTGGACGAGCGACTCCACCGCGCTGGCCGCCGCGCGCGAGAGCCTCGAGCTCGTCGGTATCGCCTTCCAGATCCACGACGACCTCGCCGACGTCTTCGGGACGAAGGGCCGCGCCGTGGGCAGCGACCTTCGCTGCAACCGCCTCTCGGCCCCGGTGCTCTTCCACGAGCTCAGCGAGCGCCCGAGGCCCCGCTCGACCAGCGGCGGGTCCCGCTTCGACGGCCTGCCCCTCGAGAGGCAGGCGGAGATCATCCGGTCAGGCCCCGGCGTCGGACTCGCCATGCGGCACCAGCAGCACGCCATCCAGCGCGCCGCGTCCGCCGCTCGTGTGCTGCCCGCCGGCCTCCGCGACGTGATCGCCGGGCTGGCACGCGACGTGCTCGCCGCTTCCAGCCGCCTCGCGGTCGTCGACGACGCGCCGGCGCAGCTCGATCGCGCGGGCGTCGCGCACTGAGGGGGGCATCGGGTTGTTCCGCTTCACCAACGATCGCTCGAGCCGCTCCACCGGTGACGGGGCGAAGGGGAAGAGAGCGATCGTCGTCGGAGCAGGCTTCGGCGGCATCGCGGCGGCCCTTCGCCTCCGAGCGCGGGGCTACGAGGTGCAGCTCCTCGATCGGCTCGAGGCCCCCGGTGGGCGCGCTCAGGTCTACCGCCGCGGCGGCTTCGTGTTCGACGCAGGCCCCACCGTCGTGACCGCTCCGTTCCTCTTCGAGGAGCTTTTCGAGCTCTTCGGGAAGCGCCTCGAGGACTACGCCGACATCGTCCCCGTCGAGCCCTGGTACCGCTACCAGTTCCCCGACGGACGCGAGTTCGATTACGGGGGGTCCCTCGACGACACCCTCGAGCAGATCCGCTCCTTCGACGAGCGCGACGTGGAGGGCTACAAGCGCCTCGTGGACATGTCGGAGCGGATCTTCGACAAGGGATTCACCGAGCTCGCCGATGCGCCCTTCCATCGCTTCGGCGCGATGATGAAGACGGTGCCGGCGCTCTTGAAGCTGCGCAGCTACAAGACCGTCCACCAGCTCGTCGCCAGCTTCATCAAGAGCGAGCACCTGCGGCAGGCCTTCTGCATCCATCCGCTCCTCGTGGGCGGCAACCCCTTCGACACGACGTCGATCTACTCGCTCATCCACTTCCTCGAGCGCAAGTGGGGCATCCACTTCCCCATGGGCGGGACCGGCGCGATCGTGAACGCGCTGGGCCGGCTCATGGGCGAGGAAGGCGTCGCCTTCCGCGGGGGCGCGGAGGTCGAGGAGCTCGTCGTCGAGAACGGCGCGGCGCGCGGGGTCGTGCTCGCGTCCGGTGAGCGACTCTCCGCCGATCTCGTGGTCGTGAACGGCGACCCGCCGTTCCTCTACAAGAACATGATCGACCGGCGGCATCGCCGCCGCTGGACCGACCAGCGCGTCGACCGCCTCAAGTACTCGATGGGACTCTTCGTGCTCTACTTCGGCACGGAGCGGAAGTACCCGGAGGTCCCTCACCACACGATCGTGCTCGGCCCGCGCTTCAAGGGACTGCTCGACGACATCTTCCACCGCCAGACCCTCGCGGACGACTTCAGCGTCTATCTGCACAGGCCGACCGCGACCGATCCGTCGATGGCGCCGGAGGGAAAGGACTCCTTCTACGCGCTGGTCCCGGTCCCGAACCTCGATGCGGATCTCGACTGGGACGTCGAGGGGCCGAAGCTGCGGGATCGCCTGGTGAGCTTCCTCGACGAGCGGATCCTGCCGGGCCTGTCGGAGACGATCACGGAGGACTTCTTCGTGACGCCGCGCACCTTCGAGTCGCGCTTCCTCTCCCACAAGGGCTCTGGTTTCTCGATCCAGCCGGTCTTCACCCAGTCCGCGTGGTTCCGCTTCCACAACGTCTCGGAGGACATCGACGACCTCTATCTCGTGGGCGCGGGGACGCACCCCGGCGCCGGGATGCCCGGCGTCCTCTGCTCCGCGAAGGTGCTCGACCGCGTCGTGCCCGCACCGCCGCGGACCACCGCCGTCCGCGCCCGGGAGAGCGCGTCCGCGCGATGAGCACCGAAGCGCCCTCCATCGCGGGCGCCGAGGCGCTCCGTCAGCACGGCCGGACGTTCCACGCCGCGCACCTGCTGCTCGGCCGTCGCGCGGCGGAGGGCGTCCACCTGCTCTACGGCTTCTGCCGGCACGTCGACGACCTGGCCGACGAACTCCCCATCGACGAGTCCCGGGTCGCGCTCGCGGGCGTGCGCCGCGAGCTCGGGGGCGAGGTGCCTCCCTCCCCCGCCGTCGCGGGCTTCCGGCGGTTCCTCGAGACCCACCCGGTCGAGCATGGAGCCGCCGAGGAGTTCCTCCGCGGCGTGGAGCAGGACCTCGACGTCACGCGCTACGAGACGGAGGAGCAGCTCATCCGCTACTGCTTCCGCGTCGCCGGCACCGTGGGCCTCTTCATGTGCGGCCTCTTCGGCGTCAGGGACCGCCGCGCGCTCCCGTTCGCGATCGACCTCGGGATCGGCATGCAGCTGACCAACATCTGCCGCGACGTCCTCGAGGACGCCGGGCGCGGACGCGTCTACCTCCCCGCGAGCTTGACGGGTGGCGCGATCGATCCCGCCGATCTCGTGGCCGGACGGCGCGCTGCGCTGTCCGCCTCGCGAAGCGCGGTCGAGATCCTCCTGCGCCGCGCACGCGAGCACTACCGGAGCGCGGACGAGGGCATCCGCTTCCTGCCCGCCCGCGCTCAGCTGGCCGTCCAGACGGCGTCACGGACCTACGAGGCCATCGGCCCGCGCGTCCTGGCCGCGCCCTCGGGGACCCTCCCCGGCCGCGTGCACGTGAACACCGCAGGGAAGGCGCTCCACATGACCCGCGGCATCGCCTCGGTCATCGGCCTGCGCGCGCGCGCGGTGTTCTGGGCCGTCCCCGAGCACGACAGGCGGCTGCACGACGCCCTCGCGGGGCTCCCGGGAGTGGTCGGGTGACGGCGGAGCGATTCGACGTCGCCATCATCGGCGGCGGCTGCGCGGGCCTGAGCCTGGCGACCCGGCTCGCGGAGGCCGACCTGAGCGGCCGGCGCGTCGTGGTCCTCGAACCCCGCACCAGCTACACCCGCGACCGGACATGGTGCGGGTGGTCGTTCGGGACCCACCGCTTCTCCAGCTGCGTGGACAGGTCCTGGCGGCAGTGGTCCGTGCGCCACGGCGGCGAGGAGCACGTGCACACATCCGTCCGCCACGCCTACGAGCACATCCCCGCCGACCGCTTCTACGAGACGGCCCTCGATGCCGTCGACGGAGCGAGTCACGTGGAGCTCCGGAAGGGTGTCCGGGCGGAACGCCTCGAGCCCCTCGACGGCGCCACGCGAATCGAGAGCGATCAGGGCCCCCTGCTCGCTGACCTCGTGGTCGACACGCGCCCCGAACTCCACGAGCCACGCGGCCCTGCGCTCCTCCAGCACTTCGTGGGCCTGGAGATCGTCACGGCCGGTGATGCCTTCGACCCGGGCCGGGTGACGCTCATGGACTTCGACGTGGACCAGACCGACGGGATCCACTTCATGTACGTGCTGCCCTTCTCGCGGCGACGCGCGCTCGTCGAATCGACGATCCTCTCCCCCACGCTGCTCCCCGAGAAGGTCTACGCGGCGCGGGCGACCGACTACGTCCAGCGCGTCCACGACGCGGAGATCGAGGGCATCAGGCAGGTCGAGGCCGGAGCGATCCCGATGTCCGACAGTCGCAGCGCACGCGCCGGCCTCCCCGGCGTCGTCCGGGCAGGGGCAGCCGCCGGCGCGGTCCGTCCCAGCACGGGGTACGCCTTCCACGGGATCCAGCGCCAGACGGACCGCTTGACCCGCGCGATCGCGGCGGGCCGGGTTCCCCGAGAGCGCCCCGTCCGCTCCCACGTGGACTCCTGGCTCGATCGGGTGTTCCTCGGCGTCATCTCCAGGTTCCCCGAGCGAGCGCCGGAGCTGTTCGCGCGGATGGCCTCGTCCCTGGACGCGGAGACCTTCGCGCGCTTCATGATGGAGCGCCAGGGCTGGCCCGACCGGAGCCGCGTCGTCCTCTCGATGCCGAAGCTGCCGTTCACGCGAGAGGCCCTGCGCCTCGCACGGTCATGACGGGCGGCGGTGCGGCGCTGGCCCCGCGCGACCGTCACTGGCGCTGGGCGATGGGCCTGACGGCTGCGGCCTGCGCCGCGGCGCTGGCCGCGGGAGGGGTCCCCGAGCGAATCCAGTTCGGCGCGCTGCTCGTCGGCGTCGCCGTGATCGGCTTCCCCCACGGCGCGCTCGACCCGCTCGTCGCCGGCCTCGGGCTCCGCCTGGGGTCCCCGGCGCGGGTCCTCTCCTTCCTCGGCGCCTACGTGGTGCTCGCCGCGTCCGTCCTCGGCCTCTGGTCGATCTCGCCCGCCCTCGGGCTCGCGCTCTTCCTCTCGAGCTCGGCGCTGCACTTCGGCCTCGGGGACACGGACCGCCGCGAAGCGTCCTCGGCGAGCGCCCACGCCCTGCGCGTCCTCGCGCACGGCGCCGCGCCGATCGTCCTGCCCGCGATCGCTCACCCGGCCCCCGTCTCGAAGGTCTTCGGCTGGCTGATCGGGACGGACGGTTCCGCCGTCGAGGGCTGGCTCATCGCCGCCGCGCCCGCGCTCGGCGCCGGCTGGCTGCTGACGGTCCTCGCCGCCTACGCCCTGCCGGGCGCGGGACGCCTTCGCGGCGCCGCGGAGCTCGCGGCCCTCGCCGCCACCTTCGCGCTCCTCCCGCCGCTCCTGTCGTTCACCCTCTACTTCTGCCTCTGGCACTCCGCGCGCCATCTGATCGAGGTCCACGCGGCCCTCGGCGGCCTCCGCCCGGGGCGCAAAGCCCTCGTCGGCGCGGCGGTCCTCGTCGCCACGGCCCTGCTCATGGGCGCCGGCCATCGACTCGCCGAGGTCGCTTCCACGACCCCGGGCTACGTCCGGACGGTCTTCATCGCGCTCGCCTGCCTGACGCCACCGCACATGCTCGTCACCGCGCTGCTCGCCCGCCGCGCTGACGCGCGAGAGCGCTGACGAGAGGGCGCTGTCGAACATGCTCCGGCGCGGTCTGCGCCAGGGAGAGGCATGGATGTGACGACTTGCCACGTCACCGGTGCTGAACCGCAGGGGCGGGACCCAAGTTGATTCTCCTCTGCAAGACCATGCGCGGCAGACGCTTGGATGTGCCCGGGGTCAGGCACAACGACCGAAGAGCGGTCCGAGTCCCGAATCTTTTGTTGAGAATGAGATCCATTCGCATTTAGACCGGGGTAAGGTCCGGGTAGCTCGAGGTGTGCGCGCCATTGCCCCCTCTCCTCCATGCGACCCCTTTCGCTTCTCGCCCTCCTCGCTCTCGCCCCCTCCGCCATCGCACAGGACACGGCGGACAAATTCGACTTCGATCAGACCCCCGCCTTCCGCGGCACAGCCCTCGCTGATTACGCAGGGTGGGACGACTTCACCGTGCCGTTCGGCGCGCCGAACGCCTCGGACGACGGAGCCACCGACATGGTCTGCGGCCTCACGCAGACGACGCCAGGGGCGATCATCACGTCCACGCAGAACATCTACGCGCCGGGAACGATCTCGACGTTCGAGATCTCGGCGACGGCGAACGGCGCTGCACGCGAGATCGTCCTTCAGCTTCGGTCGCTCGGCAACCTACTCGACGACACGAGCTACGCGCTCTCCTACACGGCGGCCACCGGTCCGGTGACCCTGAGCCCCGCGCGCGTCGAAACGCTCAATCCCTTTCCCGGTTTCGCGGCTGAGCGCCTCGTCGAGTTCTCGCTGCCAGCGGACGACGACGTGACGACGTTCGTGATCGGGTTCGCCGCCTCCGCGACGAACTGCAGCCTCGACGCCGTGATGCTCGACGTCCTTCTCGAGGGGCGAGTGGGTACCAGCTACTGCACCGCCAACCCCAACTCGACCGGGGCGTACGGCGAGCTCGAGGCCTTCGGCTCCGACGTCGCCGCTGACAACTCACTCGAGCTACGTCTTTCGAACCTCCCGGCCAACCAGTTCGGTATCTACATCGTCAGCGCGAGCCAGACCTTCGTCCCTGGCCTCGCGGGCAGCCAGGGCAACCTCTGCGTCGGCGGCGCGATCGGCCGCTTCAACGCACAGATCTTCGACTCAGGTGCGACCGGCTCGAACGAGACCACGATCGACCTCACGCAGCTGCCGATCGGGAGCACTCCGGTCGCGGCTCAGTCCGGTGACACCTGGAATTTCCAGGCGTGGCACCGGGACGTGAATCCGACCGCCACGAGCAACTTGACGACCGCGGTCTCCGTCACCTTCAACTGAGCACTGGCGACCTCGAGGAGAGACTCGGATGTTCTTGACAGTCTCGGCTGCTCTGGCAATCGCGCCTGCGATGCCGCAGCAGACCACGCACGTCCGTCGCGCTGGCCTCGCCACGTCGCGACCCTTCGTCTTCGCACCCCTGCTGGACGAGGGCGCTGCTCCGCCGCTCCCCTTCAATCCGGCTCTCTTCGGGCGCGGCGCTGCGGCCACGGACGTCGATGGAGACGGCCGCCTCGACTTCGTCATCTCGACGGGGACCGGGGCTGTCGTCTACCGCAATCGCGGACCGGTCGGGTTCGAGGACGTGACGGCCTCGGCCCTCCCCATCGGCCTTTCCGGGACGAGTCGACCTGTCCTCGGCGACGTGGACGGCGACGGCGACGATGACCTCGTCCTGCTCGCCTCCGCGCCGCCGGACCACGACGTTCTGCTGCGCCGGATCGGGCCCATGGGCTTCGGTCCGGCCGAGCCACTCCCCGCAGCATCGACCGTCACCAGCGACGCCGAACTCGTCGATGTGGACGGGGACGGCGACCTCGACCTCGTCAGATCGATCGGAGCGAGCGGGCACGCGAGCGCCAGCGGCCCGGACACCCTCCTCGTCAACGACGGGGCCGGGACCTTCGCCCCCGATCCGAGCTTCGCCGCGGCGGCCTGGAACGACGCCGCTGTCCCCTCGACCGGCGTCGTCAGCCTCGACGCGAACGGGGACGGCCGCGTCGACCTCTTCATCACGAAAGCCGACAGCGGGGGAGTCACCGGCTCGCCGGGAGCTCGAAACGTCCTGCTGCTCGGAACCGGTGGAGGCGTCTTCATCGACGGCAGTGCAGGCCTGCCCATGCTCGAGGACATGAGCTTCGGCGCCGTGGCCACGGACCTCGACGGCGACGGCGACGACGACCTCGTCGTGGCGAACAGCGTGCTGTCCGTGAGCGGCACCAATTCCGGCGACGTCCTCGTGAACCAGGGCGGCGCCCAGGGCGGCCAGCCGGGCGTCTTCCACGACCGATTCGGGGCCCTGGAAGAGGCGCCCAGCCTCGCGGAGTGCATCCGCCTCGGACCGGTCGCGGCGGACGTCGATCTCGACGGCCGGCTGGACGTGCTCATGCGTGTGCACGACCTCCCCCCCGGTGGAGAGCAGCCCCTCTTCCTCGGAGGCGGACTCGACTTCCGCCGGAGCACGCGCCTGCGAACAGGGACGCTGATCTGCGCCGGGGGCGTGTTCGCCGATATCGACGGCGACGGCGACCCCGACCTCCTGATCACGTCGTCCGGCTCGGCCGCCGGCGGAACCTCCCTGGGAAGCGCGCGGCTCTTCATCAACACGACGCGCTGATCCCAGAACGACTGCACACCGAGGCGGACCTGTCCGCTCGCGAGTCATACCAACAGGTGTGGCACCTCGAGCAAACGAGCGGTTCAGGGCCGTCTCGGGTTTCGAACCGCGCGCGGCGTTCCCGCGCCGCGCGCACTTTTCTCCTACCCAACCGTCCGGACACCCATCGAGTTCCCGGGCCTCTCTGCAGATGCTGCCCCTCACCATCGCTCTCCTCGCCGCGCAGAACGCCGGCCCCATCGACGCCGCCGCTCCGACCGCGGACACCGTCCAGACCGCGCCCACCTTCGCCTCCGAGACCATCGGATTCCTGCCGCGGGGTCTGACGAGCTTCGGTACAGCCAAGTCCGGCGGCTGGCTCTACGTGATCGGTGGATATCACGGCCGGCCCCACGACTACTCGATCGAGGGGCAGTCGCGCGCATTCCTGCAGATCAACCTCGAGGACCCGCGCGACATGCGGATGCTCCCCGACGTCGAGCCGGTACAGGCCATCGAGCTGCGTCCATGGCGAGACAAGCTCGTACGCGTCGGAGGCATGCACGCGCGCAACGTGTACGGCGAGCCCGAGTTCCTGGAGTCGTCGGACGAGGTCGCTCTCTTCGACCCGATCCTTCGCGAGTGGACGGCCCTCCCGCCGCTCCCCCAGCCAAGGTCCTCGCACCGCGCAATCGTCATCGGCGACCGGCTCCATGTCGTCGGCGGCTGGACGCTGAAGGGTGGCGCGAAGAGCGCCGAGTGGGCCTCGACGCTCCTGACCCTGGACCTCGCCGCCGAGGAACCGGCCTGGGATGAGGTCGAGGCTCCGTTCGAACGTCGCGCGCTGGGTGTGGCCGCGACCGAGACCACGCTCTTCGTGGTGGGCGGTATCCAGCCAGACCGCTCGATCTCCAAGAGCGTCTCGATGCTCGACCTCGCTTCAGGCAACTGGACCGAGGGTCCGGAGTTCCCGGACTTCGGATTCGGCGTCTCGGCCGTGACCCACGGAGGAACCGTCCTCGCGAGCGGGATGAGCGGGACGGTCCATGCGCTGCGTCCGGGGGCGAAGACCTGGGAGCCAGCGGGCGAGATGGCACACGGTCGGATCTTCCACGAGCTGCTGGAGGATGGCGACGACGTCCTCGCCCTCGGTGGGATCGTCGGAATGGGGACCCGTGGCCGCGTGAGGGCGATCGAGCGCCTGACGACGAGCGCGCCGAACTCCTTCATCCAGCACTTCAGAGTGCCGGCCCCCTGCGCCACGAAGAACCGGTTCGGGTTCTTCGTCGAGGGTCGCTCGGTGCACATCTTCGGCGGGAACCGGAGCCTCGGCCAGCACTCGTTCGACGAAGAGGACTTCGTCGCCGAGGGGTGGCGCTTCGATCTCGGCAGCCTCGACTGGGACGGCGCCGCTCCCCTCCCGGCCGCGCGTCAGACCTTCCGCACCGCGATCTCCGCCGATGGCGAGATGGGCTACGCGGTCGCTGGATTCGGCCACGACGGCGACGCAGCGACGACGATGGGAGAGACCTGGGTCTACGACTTCGAGTTCGATGATTGGACGACGGGGCCCGCCCTCGCCGGAACACGAAGCCAGTTCATGCTCGCCCAACGTGGTCAAGAGCTTTGGGTCTTCGGCGGCCTCGAGATGAACCCCCAGGCCGCGCGCGACGCTCGCATGGGACACCCCACCTCCGTGCTTCGCTGGGACGGGAAGGCTGACGCCTTCGAGGTGACCGAGATCGAGATGCCCGCCGCGCGCCGCGCCTTCGCCGGAGGCCAGCATGGGGACCGCGTCTACATGTTCGGCGGGCTGGGCGAAGGCTTCTCGGCGATGGAGGACGGCGTCTCCTACGACTTCGTGACCGGCGAGTGGGCCGACCTGGTGGGCCCCTCGCGCCCTCGCATCGGCGGAGATCTCGTCACGATCGGCGAACAGCTCTACCTCTTCGGAGGAAGCTCTCGCGGTGAGGACGGGAAGCTGGCGCCGAACCGTGCCGTCGAGCGCTTCGACCCGGCGACCGGCGTCTGGTCCATGGTCATCGACGATATCGAGCTGGAACCGCGACACGCCCGCGCCTTCGAGGTGGACGGGAAGCTCTGCGTGATCAGCCTGCACCACGAGGGTGAGCCGAGCGCAGAAGTGCTCTTCATCGACGTCGAGGCAGCTGCGGCGGCCTCGCGACAGATGTGAAATTCGCAGGCCCGAGCAGCCTGCACGGGCCGCGCCTGAATCACGGGGAAAGCCGGGCGCGGCCCACCTGCTCGGGTGAGAAGCCCTCCCACCGGACCAGCGATCCACTCGGACCTGGCCGCCCCGTGGGAGGCGCGGTCCGTCGCCGCGCTGGCCGCTCCAGGTGCTCCTCGGCATCGCGGTCATCGGCGATGGCCGCCGGGGACACCGGGGGCGGACGCAGGGGGAAAGGGCCCCTGGTCGAGCCCGGTGATGTGCGTTGCTCCGCTCCCCCACGAAGAAGCCCTTCCACCCGTCCAAGGCGCGCCGGGAGCGAGTTGCTCGCGAACGGCTCGTCCGGACGACGGACACGGACCGAGCAGCCTGACTCGCAGGTCGCCGTGCGGCGAGGGCCTCAGGCGAGCTCGAAGAGGACGTAGACGAGCGGGAGCGCGAGGACACCGAGTGCCGTGACCGCGAGCCCACTCCGCCGGCGCTTCTTGACGAACCAGAGCAGCCATAGCCCGGTCAGGCCGCAGACCAGCAGCACCGCAGCGCTCACGTCGATGACCCAGCTCCACGCCCCTCCCGTCCCACGTCCCTTGTGGAGGTCGTTGAGGAGCACCCACGCGCCCTGGACCGTCGTCAGCCCCTCGTACGCCCCCGTCAGCCGGTCGACGTAGACGTCCGCGGTGAAGCCGGCGGCCTCGAAGGACACCAGGAGCTCAGCGCCGTCTTCGCGGAACTCCACGACGCGTCCGCGCAACCCTTCGCCGGCGCGGAGCTCCTCGACGACGCCAAGCCGGTCGACCGCACCGCCCTCGAACAGCGCCGGGGCGATCTGCCCGCTGAACTCGCGCTCCATCGGATCCGCCGTCTCGAAATAGGCGGCGTGATTCAGGGTGATGCCGGTCAGCGAGAAGAAGATCAGCGCGCCGAAACCTGCCACGGACACGAAGGTGTGGACCCAGCGAGCGACGAGGGCAGCGGAGCGGCGGAGGATCATTGCAGGGGAGTTACGGCGAACGGGCGAGGAGCGCTGCTGCACCCGGAGGGCCGTCAGCGAGCGTCCCCGGCGCCGCCGACGGGCTTCGACGCTGCAGGGGGCCCAAAGCTCACGGTGCAGCCGGCCACCTCGACGTTCGGCTCGAGCTCGATGCGCGTGCGCTCCTGAGTCATGTCGATATCCGTGCGCGCGATCTGGTAGGTCCCGTGCTCACGCGCGGCCTCGACCACGAGCTGGTACTTGCCCAAGGGCAGGCACTTGCCCGCATCGTCGAGTCCGTCCCAGACGAGCTGGTACTGGCCCGGATTACGAGTGGGACGCGTCACCGCGTCGATGAGTCCCCGGTCGTCCTTGTGCAGGCGGTGCCAGCGGCGGAGATCCCGCAGCCAGCGCTCACGCTGGATCCAAAGACACAGCGTCCTCACGGGCTCGCCAGCCTCGTCCTCGACCCACACGGCGACGTAAGGGCGCCTGTAGGAGCCACTCTTGCGGCGGCGACCGCGACCACGACCGCCGGCCTTCGGCTTCTCGAGCAGAAGATCCACGCGGACCTGCTTCTCAACGGGCCAGCCTTCATCCCTGGGCGAGAGCGCCGCGAGCCGGGAGGGATCGGTCTCCGGCCAGCCCGCGGTCGCACGGAGCGAGCCTCCCGCCAGAACGAGCAAACACTCCGCGCCCTCGACGCCTTTCACGAGAGCGATGCCCTCGTCGGGGCCGAGCACGAGCAGGGAGGTCGCGAGCGCGTCAGCCGTCGCGCCGCAGGTCGCGATCACGCTCGCCTGCTGAACGCCGTCGACCGCCTTGCCCGTACGCGGGTCGAGGACGTGCCCGACCCGCTCGCCTGCGACTTGAAAACCACGCAGGTAGTTCCCGCTCGTCGCGACGGTCTGGTCCTTGAGTCGGATCTGAGCCAGGGGCGCGCCGTTGTCGGCGGACTCACCTGGGTTGGCGATCATCACCTCGACCGCTTCGCCGCGCGCCGTGATGTCCCCGCCGATGTCGACGACGACGCTCGTCGCGCCGGCATTGACTGCGGCGCGGGCCGCTCGATCCAGGATGTAGCCCTTGGCGAGCGCGTCGAGCGACAGCGCGATCGGGCTCGCGGTGACGACGCCATCGTCGACGGCCCAGCGTCCTTCGGCGACCTCGGCGAGACGCGCGCCGATCTCCTCATCGGTCGGCGGCGCGCCCGCGACCTCCGCAGCGCGCCAGAGGGTCTCCAGGTGCCCAACGGCGGCGTCGAAGGCGCCTCCTGTCCTCTCACGCCATTCGGCGCAGGCCACGAGAACGTCGAAGAGTTCGGTCGAGGTCCGCGTGGGCTCCCCGGGGACGAGGCTGGAGAACTCGCTGGCCTCGTCGTACCGGTCGAGCAGCCGCCGCAGCCGCTCGACCTCGCCGAGGATCGCGCGCTCCGCGGTCACGGCCGCCTCATCCACGAGGTCGAGCCGCAGGTAGTAGCTGGTCCCGAGGCAGCCATCGCCGCTGAACTCGGATACACCGCCGGAGGCACTCTCCTGCGCCGGGACGGCGAGCAGCCCGGCGATGGGAAGCGCGAGCACGATCACTGGATCAGCTCCAGCGGACCGAAGGCGAGCTCACGGACCGCCGAGACCTCGGCGCCCACGGAGATCTCCTTGACGGACTCGGGCACCTGAGCCTCGCCGACCTGGGTGTACGTCCGCTGGACGCTGGCGTAGGACACGAAGGCTCCTTCCTCGCCGAAGACGCTGTGCATCTCGACGATCGGAAGGAGATGGCCGTTGTCGGTCTCCATGGACTCGAGGATCGTCCGAACCCGGCGCCCCCCGTTCGAGACGGACCGGATCTCCCGGACCTCGTGCTCCTTCAGCCGCACGGTCGTGTCACCCGCGCCGATCCGAAGGGATGTCCCCATCGGTCCGGGCTTCTCGCCCGTGAATTCGATGGGCCCCTGCGCGAACCAGGCGCGGGGCGCGGTCCCCATGAGGGACTCCTCGAGGGTCCGGCGCGCCCAGGCGGCATGGTCGGGAGCGAGGTCACCGGATTCGAAGACCTCCAAGGATCCGCTCAGGTGGACGAAGTCGATCTTGGTCCGTTTGCCCCCGATCACCGCGAAGGCCTCGCCCTTGACGCCGTTGGCGCCCGCTGGCAGATGAGACGCACGGAGGCGCGCCTCGTTGAGCATCAGCGCGGCCTCGACGTCGGAGCCATCGGGCGAACGGAAGTCGTGAAGGCGCTCGATGCAGAGGGTCGAATAGCGCAGGACGCCGTCGTAGGGCTTCCCGCCATGTTCGCCCGTGCCGGCCTCACGCACGCGAGCGCGGACGGCGAAGGCCGGAGAAGCGGGGAAGGTCATCCGGACCGTGCCGTCTTCACCGGTCTCGAGCTCGCGTCCGTACAGGGTTCCGTCCTGGACGACGATCACCTCGGATCCAGCGACCGGACGCCCCTCGTGGAGGACCGTCAGCACGAGATCGTCTTCGACGCGATGCGCGAGAACCTCGACCGTGAGGCCGATCGTCCGGCCCGCCGCTTCGAGGTCCCACGCCGCCTTGGCGTCGTAGTGGAGAAGCTGCTGCCCACCGCCGCGTCCGAACAGCCCGTAGAGCATCGATCCGGACACCAGTTCGGCGTCGTCCCCCAGGCGGCACGTCGCGCCACTCGTGTGGATCTGCCACGCGAGTGGAGCACCGGCCATGGAGAGCTCGGCCTTCTCCAGGGTCGCGTTGAGGAACGGGACCGTGTCGTCGAAGCGTCCCTCCGAGAAGTGGCCGTGGAGTTCGCGGGTCTCTCCCGAGCGGATGGAGAGCCACAGGAAGTGGGCCTCCGCGCGGGTGACGAGAGCGGCGAGAGCGAGGAGGGGGACGAGGAGGAGGCGGTTGGGGGCGGAATGCATTTGGCG
>PKDJ01000260.1 GCA_002862545.1 Pseudomonadota bacterium | reverse complement strand
CGGCGGCGAGGCCACCGCTGGGCACCTCCCGCGCGACCACCTCCCCCACTTCGCGATAGGCTGGCACGACCCTGAGTGGAGCCTCCGATGCATGGCTTGCTGCCGGCGGTGCTCGCGGCGTGCAGTCCCGCACCTGTCGAGCCAGCGCCCGCCCCAGCCCCCACCCCTTCCCTCCCAGCGCACCTCGTCGACGCGCTGCCATCTGGGGAGGTGGACGCCTCGCCGGTGAAGTCCCCGCCGACGCCACTGACGTGGTCCTTCCCTGTCGATGGGCGTGCGTGGACCGTCCGTGCCACGACCTCCGAGACCACGGGAGACGGCCTGGCCCTCGAGGTGGTCGACGATGCCACCCTCACGGTGCCCCTCGATGGACTGACGCCGGCCGCCTGGGGTGCCCTCGAGGTCGAGCTCGACGCCGAGGGTGCGCTCCGCGACCTGTCCGTCGCTCTGGGAGACACCCGCGCCACCGCTGCGCTGGTCGGCGACGGGCGGCGGCACACGTACAGCCTGCACCTCGACGGGGCCTCCCCGACGCCCTGGGAGGGCCTCGAGATCACGCTGAGTGGTCCAGGCACGGGCTCGGTGCTGGTCCGGAGCGTGTCGCTGGTGCCCCGCGGACTGCCCTATGCCGCCTCGCCGGTGGGCACGGTCGCCGCACGCCGTGGCAAGGCGAAGGTCGAGGCGCTCTATGCCCACGCTCCGAGCGTGATCTCACTGCCGGTCGAGCTGCCCGAGGCCGCCCGCCTCGACCTGTCGCTCGGCCTCGCCGAGGACCCCGACCCGGTGCACTTCAGGCTCGCGGTGGAGGACGCCTCCGGCCGGCACACGCTGCTCGATCAGGAGTGGACGGACCCCGAGGCGTGGTCCACCCACCACCTCGACCTCGCGCGCTGGGCGGGCCAGTCCGTCACGCTCCACCTGCAGACCGCCTCGCCGGTGCCGGGCGCAGTCGGGCTCTGGGGCTCGCCGGTGATCTCCGGCAACCGCGTCGCCGACCAGCCGAACATCATCGTCTACGCGATCGACGGCGGCGGCGCCGACTACATGAGCCTCTACGGCTACGAGCGGGAGACCACGCCCAACCTGTCGGCCCTCGCCGCCGAGGGGGTGGTCTTCGAGTGGGCCCACACCACCTCGGGCTGGACGAAGTCGTCCACGGCGAGCTTCCTCACCTCTCTGCACCACAGCATCCTCGGGGGCTACACCACCGACAGCGACGCGGTGCCCGAGGCCGTCGAGACCGCCGCAGAGCGGTTCCGTGGGAGTGGCTACCAGACGGCCGTGTTCACCTCGAATCCCTTCGCGGGCAGTCTGAGCGGCCTGCAGGCTGGCGTCGATCACTTCCGTGACGCCCGCGCCCGCGAGAACTCCGCCTCGTCGGTGGAGCTGCACGACGAGTTCCTGCAGTGGCGGGACGACTGGCCCGCGGAGCCCTACTGGGTGCACATCCAGCCGACGGACGTGCACGAGCCTCATGCCCCGGTGCCGCCCTTCGCGGGCACCTACATCACGCCGGAGCGGCGGGCGGACTTCGAGGAGTGGTGGCGCAAGGTCCACGCCTACCAGGGTCCGGAGGTCGACACGGTGCTCGGGCGCTACGTCGACCGGCTCGATCGGATCGGCATCGACCGCCGCGACTTCTTCACTGCCCAGCGGGACCTGTACGACGAGACCATGCTCCACGCCGACCACCAGATCGGCGCCCTCGTCCAGTCCCTGAAGGACCGCGGCGAGTGGGAGCGCACGCTGCTGGTGCTCACGGCAGACCACGGCCACCCGGCCGGGAGCTTCTCCCGCTTCGGGCGCGGCCTGCTGGTGCCGCAGCCGGAGGACTGGGAGGGCGCGCTGGCCGACAGCTACCGCAGCCACGTGCCGCTGCTGGTCGTCTGGCCCGGGCAGCTACCGGCCGGTAAGCGCGTCGACACGAGGGTCTCGCTGATCGACCTGCTCCCCACACTGCTCGACCTCTCGGGGCTGCCCCCCGCAGAGGTGCGCCAGGGCCAGTCCTGGCGGCCGCTGCTCACCGGCGAGGGGGAGTGGCGTCCGCAGCCGGTCGTCCTCGAGCAGCTTCAGGCGCATGAGGGCACGGGGCAGCTGGTCGGCCACGTCGAGATGATCGACGGACGCTGGGCTGCCTCGCTCGAGGTGATGCCCGAGGGGCTGGTGCCCGACTGGCGCGAGAGTGGCGAGAGCATGCGCACGGCGGGGGGCTGGCGCGCAGCGCGTCCGCACCGGCCGAGCACCCCGCGCCTGCTGCTCTACGACTACGCGGCGGATCCGCTCTGCACCCGCAGCGTGAACGACGCCCACCCGGACGTGGTGGAGGACTTCACGGAGCGCCTCGAGGCGCAGTGGGCCGCGAATCAGGTCCTCGCGCAGCAGTTCGCCGGCGCGGGTGGGGCCGTGATGACCGACGAGCAGCTCGAGGCACTGCGGCTGCTCGGCTACATCGAGTAGCGCCTCGACCTCTCCTGCCGCGAGTGACCCTTCTCTGCGGGCACGAGGAGGGCGCCGAGCGACGGTGCCGCCGCGCGTCGTGAGGGGGGCGGACCGTGTGGATCTGGCGCCGCTGGCGGTGGCGAGTTGCTGGGCGCGGATCGGTCGCAGTGGCCGTCGGGCTGTGCATGTCGTGCCGTGTACAGAACATGAGTAGTCACCTGCGGTACACTTGTATGACCCGGAGGAAGTACGATGGTGGTCCTGCTTGCAGTCGCGGCCCTGGCAGACACGGTCTGCGAAGTTCCTGTGCCCATTGGGCTGGTCGTCGAGGTGGACATCACCTACGAATCGTCCCTTGAGCAGCTCATCCAGGTCTCCAACGCGGCCGATCTCACGGACGCTGCTCTGTTCTCGTCCATCGAGGGCGACATTGGAGGGCGGCTGTGGTCCGAATCGGGCTTCACCTTCCGGGCGGTCCACGAGGACGGCATGGGAGGCGTCGAGGATTCCGAGTGCCTCGTGCGCTACGGGCGCGGCGAGGTCACCATCGGCTTCGAGGACTCGACCGACGGGGACTACAACGACGTGCAGGTCGTGCTTCGGCCCGATCCCAACGTCTGCACCATTCCCGTCGCTGCGGGCACGCTCGTCGAGGCTGAGCTCGACTACAACGCTGGCTACGACCAGAAGGTTCAGGTCGGCAGCGGCCCGCTCTCCCCGGTCGACGTGCGGGAGTACGACAGCATCGACGGTGAGGTGTTCGACACCTTCGTGGCGCCCGGCGGACTGTGGTTCCGGAGTCTCTCGCAGGACGGCGCGGGCGAGATCAAGTCGAACAAGTGCCAGGTCCGCGTTGTCGGCGACTCGGTCGTGATCGGCTTCGAGGATGCAGATGACGATGACTTCGACGATGTCTCGATCACCCTGAGGCGTGGCTGAGTCACGGGGTCTGCTCACGGAGCATCTCCGTGAGTGCGTGGGGGACGGCCTCGTGTGGGGCCTCCCGCGCCCGACGTGCGGCCTCGTCTACCGATGCGGCGAGCCACTGACGCAGGCTCTCGCTGCCGGCGCGCAGCGGGAGCCGGAGGAGTCCTCGCCGCGCGTGCGTGATGACGAGGTCCTCTCCGTCGGACCAGGCGTGCTCGATGCCATCGAGGGGCACCGAGATCGGCTCGCCGAGGATTCCGGCGACGAGCAGGCGACCGCGTCCCAGCTCGACGGACCGCACGCGCAGCAGCAAGAGCGTGGCTAGCGGGATCAGGGCCAGCTGGGCGGCGCCGAAGCTCGCGAGGAGGGCCCACACCAGACCGACGATCGGGTCCGCTGCGAGGAGGAGTGCGGCCAGGAGGCTCGACGCCGAGACCGCACTCCAGCCGAGAAAGCCGAGAGACGCCCAGCTCCAGAAGGCATGGGGTGTGTGCAGGGTGAACAGGTCCAGGCGCCAGCCGTCGTGGCGAAGGGTCAGTCGTACGCCGTCTCCGTCCTCGGGAGGCTCTGGCCGCGCGGTCGTGATCGGGAGCGTCCGCATGCCCTCAAGGTGGTCTCCAGGGTGGGCGGCAGCAAGTGCCCGGACACGAGTCTAGAGCGCGATTCCGCCTCGGGTGCGTTACGGAGAGGCCCTGCGAGGGAGTCCGCGTGCATCGCTTCATGGGTCTGGCGCTGGCGCTGATGGCCTGCAGCAGCGCACCGATGCCGGCCACCGAGACGGAAGTGCAGAGCCTAAAGACGCAGATCGCGAGCCTGACGGCTCAGATCGATGCGGAGTCGGCTGCCCGTCTCGAGGCCGACGAGCGCTGCGACGTGGCTCTCGACGAGCTTCGTACCTTCGACGACGATCCGGTCTTCGCGGCCATCCAGGTCGAGATCGAGTCTCTCCGAGAGCGCGTCTCCGAGCTGGAGCTCATCGCTGCGACCACTGCAGCGTGGGTCGCTGAGGAGGGAGAGCCCCTCGACGCCGCCGTCTCTGATCTGAATGAGGGCATCACCGCGGTCGAGTCCCGTGTGTCGGCTCTCGAGGTCGCCGTCGGTCAGGTCGAGAGCGATGTCGAGCGCATCGGCATGGATGTCACGAACCTCGACACCGACACACGCGCGCTGCTGGCCTACCTGCGGGTCGATCCGACCACGGATGCGGTGATCATCGAGGGCGCCAACCTCTTCATCCAGTCGGGGGCGGGCTCCACGGACGGTGCCCCCAACGGACTCGGCAACTTGATCGTGGGCTACGACGAGGGCGACCGCCTCGAGAAGACCGGCTCACACAATCTCGTCGTCGGCTCGGGGCATCGCTATGTCGGCGCCGGCGGCGTCGTGTTCGGTGCCGACAACGGCGTGTCGGGGGTGTCGTCGAGCGTCCTCGGCGGGCAGGGCAACCTCGCGACGGCCGACGGCGCGGTCGTGGTGGGTGGCAGCGGCAACCTGGCCTCCACACCCTACGAAATCGCTCCGTGGTGAGAGTCCTCGCGGGTGCAGTGACTGCACTGCTCTGGTCTGGTGTGGCGCACGCTGGAGCATGGGTGCATGCGCCGGGGAGCGCCTGGCTCGAGCTGGGCTGGCGCCACTCACGGGCTAGCTCGGTCTACACCGAGCGTGGGCGGCGGGTCGACTTCGTGCACCCCAGCGTCATGGGAGACGCCCTCGGGGAGCTCTTCGACGAGGGGCTGTTCGTGTCCGACGAGCTGGCGGCCTATGCGGAGGTCGGAATCGCTCCCGGTCTCGAGGTGTATGGGCGCCTACCGCTGCGGCAGGTGCGGACCGAGTGGACCATCTCCGAGACGCCCGAGATCACACAGCTGAACCGAGGTGCAGGTGATGCCCTCCTCGGTCTGCGAGCGGGTGGAACCCTTGGGCGGGTCGCGCTGTCGGGTCGGGCGCACGTGCTCGGACCGCTCTACGACAACAGCCCGTCGACACTGAATCGGGGCGCGGGCAACAGCGACTTCTATGACGACCTGCCGCCGCTCGGGCAGGGCACGATCGACGTCGAGGTCGGTGCTGCCGCTGGAGTCGGCTTCGGCGTTGGCTGGGCGCAGGTCGACCAAGCCCTGCGGGTTCGCAACCGGGAGTACAGCACCCTGGTACCGGGGAGTCTGCAGGTCGGGGCCAAGCCGATCCCTCACCTCGGGCTGTTCACCGAGGCGGGCTGGCAGCTGTCGCTCGATGATGGCCGGCAGCCGACCTTCTATCTGAGCGAGTGGAGCAAGAGCCCGCTGGTGATCGACCGCCAGCATCAGCTCTCGGTCGGTGGCGGAGCCTTCGCCCAGCCGCTCGCTCACCTCGAGTCGGCGGTCAAGGGGCTCGGCCTCTCGGTCCGCTACGACGCGGTCGTCATGGGACGCAGAGCCGCGGCAGTCCGCGGTCTAAGTACCTCTGTCTTCTGGAGCCTCTGATGAGGTGGTTTGCGCTGTTGTTGGCGGGTTGCAACTTCGCGCCGGTCGGCTGGGACGACTACGGCAAGGCCGGTGGAGCCATCGGTGAGTGGGGCGGACTGTCGGAGATCTGCGGTCCGGACCTGATCGCGCCCGGAGACCTCTACATCGACGGCTACTTCCTGTGCCTCACCAAGAACGACCTGATCCCGCTCGACGATCCGATCCACGTCCCCTGCGACGAGGATCCGCTCGACACGGCCGGCATGCCCCTGCGTCCGAAGGACGAGGTCTTCTACGTCTACGACGGGGTGCGCGCCCGAGGCTACCCGATCGACTGGATGAAGCGGAGAGAGGCCATCCATGACGTGATGGGGCGAGTGCCCGTGCTGGTCAACTGGTGACCCTACATCCAGGGGGGCGAGGTCTTCGCCCGCGAGATGGATGGCGTCGAGCACCGCTTCGAGCTGGCTGGCCTCTGGGGTGGGGGCAGCACGGTGACCGAGCGCGACCTCAATGTGTCGGGTGAGAACACCATCTACAGCATGTGGGATGGCCTCGGCATCGTCGGCCCGCGCGCGGGCGAGAGGCTCGAGCACTTTCCCGGTCTGTGGGGTCGGGTGACGCTCAAGACGTTCCGGGAGCGCTACGGCTCCCTCGACGACTGCTCACTCATGACCGGCGAGCTGCTCGGTCCCGAGTGCCCGGCATACTGCGAGCAGATCGACGCCAAGTGTCCAGACGGACCGCTGGCGGGCCGGTGCGAAGAGGCCTGCGCCAACCTCCCGCGCAGCACCCTCGACTGCCTGGCCGATCGCGAGGGGGTCTGCGACCCACAGGAGTGCCTGTGGGTCGAGCGGCTACCGTCGGGAGCGGGCTCGACCGAGGGGGCCTAGAGGCAGGCGCTGAACTCGCCGCGACGACCATCGGCGTGTAGGTTCACACCGTCGACACAGCCCTCGGCGGGCTTCAGCGTGCCGCGGTACTCGGAGCCGTGGCTGTAGACGAGGTTGAAGCTGCCTCGGCTGACGAGCCAGTTGCCCTCACCACCGAGGTTGTCCTCCATGGTGCCGTCTTCGAAGAAAGTCCACGTCGCGTAGCCACAGGGCGAGCCCTCGTAGCAGTACTCGAGCTCCATCTCGATGGGGAACGACGGGGCCGCCACGGTCTGGGATGCGAAGGCGGCGATGAGAGCGATTGGGAACCACATAGGAACCTCCAGTGCGGGCGACGGTAGCCGGTGGGATGTCATGGAGGTGTCGGGTTATGTACACACGCGCTAGACATGTCCGTTTATCACGTCAATCGCCGGGTATTCACGATCATGAGCCGACATCTCTCCCGCGATGACCAGCGATCGGGCCTGCTGTCTGGGGATCAGGTGGCGCACCTCGTAGGCTGTCGCGAGTGTGCGGTGGCGAGGGAGCACGCGACGCGTCTGCCAGAGGGCTACGTGCTCCGCCGACACGCTGGCCTGCCGGATGAGGCGACCGCACTCATCCATGCACAGCTGCTGGATCAGACGGGTGCTGTCCGTGGCCGAGATCTCTTGCCCGCAGCGCGCCAGGCGGCGGTCGTCGAGCGCCTTACCCTGGACATGTCCCGTCGGGAGCTGCTCTGTCTGGGGCTCTGGAGGGGCGATGAGCTCGCGGCCTTCACCAGGGGATGCGCCTATCGCCCCGGTGCGCTGATGATGGAGGTGAGTGTCGTCGCTGCGGCGCACCGACGTCGAGGGCTGTACAGCTACCTGACGCGCTCCGTCCTGAGTGAGGCGCGCGCACGCGGCTACCTCGACGTGGAGTCGTCCCACGTGGCGTCGAACAGCCCGGTGCTCATCGCCAAGCTGCGGCTGGGCTTCGAGGTCGTGGGCACCGAGGTCTCGGTCGAGTGGGGAACGGTCGTCCGCCTGTCGTGTCCACTCGATGATGAGCGCCGGGCGCTCCTTCACGCACGCACCGGGTGGCGCCGCCCCGAGACGGCGGCGCACACCGAGTCCTGATCACTCCAGCAGGCGAAGCTCTCGTGCGGAGCGACGGCAGACCGCGGGCTGCACGGCGACGAAGAATGCCTCCGCTCCAGCCAGGGGCAGGCCGAGGAACGACTCCAGCGTCGCGCGGCCCCCGGGGGTCGCGAGCGTGGCGTCGAGCACGTAGGGGTCGCTGAACGGCAGCAGGAGGTCCGGACACCCCGGCACGGCGAACTCTCCGGGTGTGCTGCCGGCCACGAGGTAGACCGTCTGGAGCGGACTGGCGTTGTCGACGTAGAAGGGGTTCGACACACCGAGAACGAGCGGATCGGCCGGGAAGAGCCGCATCGGCCCGTCGTCGTCCTCGGCTTCGAGGGGATCGAGCATGAGATCGACCTCGTCGCCGTCGTCCAGGCCGCCAAGATCGGTGTCGGCCAGCAGCGGGTCGGTCAGGTGGATGGTGATCTCGTCGCTGTCGCTCAGCTCGTCGCCATCGGTGTCGCCGCTGATCGGCGAGGTTCCCAGTTCACTCTCGAGCCCGTCATCGAGCCCGTCACCGTCGGTGTCGGCAGTCACGGGTGAGCTGCCCCACACGTCGACCTCGTCGCCGTCTGCGAGCCCGTCTCCATCGGTGTCGCCGACCAGTGGGTCGGAGCCGAACCAGACCTCGTGCACATCGGAGAGCCCATCCCCGTCGGAGTCGGGCGCAGGCGGGACGACCCGGATGGTCCCCACCATGCCCTCCGCGCGCCCGTCTCCCAGGTCGGCGCCGTGCGGGCTCGAGTAGTAGACGAAGGCCCCGTCGGTTCCGAAGACGTGGCCGCTGAACACACCTGGGAGCTGTGGCCCGGTGTCCCAGAACTCTGCTTGATCGGACGCAGCCGTGGCGCTGTGGGTCGAGGGCCCGGTGAAGAACCACCGGACCTCGTCACCCACCTCGATGGTCACGTCGGAGTCGAGGTAGGCATGATCCACGACATCAATGTCGAGCGTCCGCCCCCACGACAGGCTCGCAAGTAGCAACACCATCACATTCCCCCCCAGGAGTGTTGGTCTGAACCAGACAAGCGTGGCCGGCTGCTCGACGGCCACACCTCGAGTATAGAGCCGGGGGTGCGCAGATTGCTCACCGGATCCAGGCGGGGCGTGTTTCGGAGCGGAACAGGTTCGCTAGATCCGCATAGACTGCCTACACAGGCTGCAGAGGAGTCAGACAGGCGACATGCGCTCGACCCCACGAGGTCTGCGAGATGCGTACCGAGCGCTCGGCGAGGCGGAGGACTACTCCGCGTGGCGAGCGGCTGCGGACGAGCTGGATCGCCTCCTCGGAACGTCGGCTTGGCGTGCCGAAGACGACTCGCCCTTCTACGATGCGGCCCTGCTCAGGGCGCACCTCGACGAGCTTCGGTCGCTGCGTCGGGAGGGACGCCTGCTGCGCCTCGCGGATCGACTCGACGAGAGTCTGTACCGGCACCTCGGTGACCTGTCCGAGGCGGAGCTCTACACGACGGCCTACGCCGGGACCAAGCTCCTGGTCGAGGCCTACCTCGACGAGGTCGTGGCCTGCATGGATCTCATCGCCAAGACACCGGTGCCACGAGTCGCGATGGCGGAGAAGCGGGCGCGCTTCGAGAGGGCGGCCGCCAACTTCGGTCGCACTGCCCTGCTGCTCTCGGGCGGAGCGACGCTCGGGTGGTACCACCTCGGTGTCTGCAAGGCGCTGCACGCGGAGCGGCTGCTTCCGACGGTGATCAGTGGCTCAAGCATGGGCGCGATGCTCGCCGCAGGCATCTGCAGCCGGACGGATGCCGAGCTCGATGCGCTGTTCGCGGATCCCCGTGACATTCGGCTTCATGGCCTCACCCGGCTGTCGTCGCGCGAGGCGCTCCGGCAGAAGGCGGTCTACGACCCTGACGTGCTGCTCGAGACCATTCGCCACAATGTCGGGGACTACACGTTCGCCGAGGCACATGCCCGCAGCGGTCGGGTGCTGAACATCCACGTCTCCCCCGTGCGGACGCGCCAGAAGCCGCGCCTGCTCAATCACCTGACAGCACCCGATCTGCTGATCGCCGAGAGTGCGCTGGCATCGAGTGCCATCCCCGGAGCCTTCCCTCCGGCCACGCTCGCTCGGCGACACTCCGATGGCACCGTGACGGCCTACCTGCCGACGGAGCGCTGGATCGACGGGTCGATGCACGGCGACCTGCCCAAGCTTCGACTGTCTCGCCTCCTCAACGTCAATCACTTCGTGGTCAGCCAGACGAACCCACACGTGCTGCCGGTCGCTCGCATGGTCCGGGCCACGGGCGTGCTGCCGTTCACGGTGTCCCTCACCACCCGCTCGGCGCGGACCACTGCAGCCACGGCGCTCGAGGTGGCGCGCCAGGTGTCCTACGCCACGCCCGTGGGTCCCTGGCTCGACGCGGCCCACAGCTTGGTGACTCAGGACTGGGGAGGAGACATCGATGTCCATCCTCCGCTCGAGCCCCGGATGTACCGAAAGCTGTTTGCCAACGCGAGTCGGGACGATCTGGACCGCTTCATTCGAGAGGGCGAGCGTGCGACGTGGCCACACATCGAGCATATTCGGCAGCAAACCAGGATAGCGCGCACATTCGAAGAGATCCTCGCTCTGTGGAGTTCCGTCGAAGGTGAGTCGGGTGAGGCGCTCGGGTCCTCGATGTTGTAGGGTGCTCCGGCCTGCCCACCCGCCTTCCGCGCTTGCGAGCCCGTCGTGATCCGACTCTTCCGCTTCGCTACCTGGACGCTGTTCGCCGTTGCCCTGTCCTGTACGGGTGCGTCGACCTTCCTGTTCGTCCTTGGGTTTCCGATCTTCGGAAAGGAGGTCTTCGTCTGGGCACAGCAGTCCGCGCTCATGTGTGGCGCCTGCTTCTTCCTGCTCAGCCTGCTCGAGCTCGAGCAGCGGGTCACCGATCTCGAGGATCGGCTCCCGCCGCGGCAGGGATGAGCCCCTCGCGCTCGAGGTCACACACGAGCAGCGTGGCCCCGATCACGCAGGTGGGCATCGTGATGGTGTTCAGCACGGGGATCCACAACACGGCGCCCGAGGCCGCGCCGAAGCCACCGATCAGTGCGGGCTGGGCCAGCATCGTCCGGATCTTCTGACGAAAGGTCATGCGACGCCGGGAGAGGCTGCCATCCATCAGCTCGCGCGCGAGGAAGAGCGACGAGACCGTGATGCCCGAGCCCAGCTCGATGAAGCCCCCGAGCACGGGGACCGCGTTGAACAGGGTGAAGAGCAGCTGGCAGACCACCCACAGGACGAGCGCGAGCCCGCTGTGGGCCATCGAGACGCCGATGTTCGCCAGCACCTCACCCCAGGTGGTCTGCTCGTCCTCCTGTCCCGAGACGATGAGCTCGACGTCGGCCGAGAGCCGGTCGTAGAACGGCGCGCCGATGAGTCCGCTCGCCAGATAGATCGCCACAGACAGAGCAAACAAGGCAGCGAGGGCCGCTGTGTAGACCAAGCCGTTGTAGACATGCAGCAGTGGATACGTGGTGGGTGCCCAGAGTGACGCGACCCAGGTGGGAAGCCACATGAGTGCCCACCAGCTCGCCACGACGAGCAACACGAGCTGGATGAGCGCAGGCACGAGTGCCCAGATCGCCAGCCCGGGGTTCGCCAGCAGCAGCTGACCACCGGCCAGGACGTACGACGCGCCGCGGCGCAGGCGGGTGGTCGTGGGGCCGTCATCCAGCGGTGAGGTCAGTGGGATCTCCAAGCTCTGGTCCCCTGATAGAGTGGCGCACTCGCTTCCACTGGGCCCCATGTACCAGCTTCGCTTTCTTCTCTCCCTGCTGTTCGTCGCTGCCGCCATGTACTGCGTGACAGCCTGGGCCTTCGAGTACCAGCCGCTGCTCGCGGTGGTGGAGCTGCCACTTCCAGCCACCAAGTTCCCGATCAAGCCACTCTATGCCTGTGCAGGCTGCTTCGGCCTGGCCATCGCCACCCATCCCTCGTGGATGGAGCAGCGCCCGCGAGAAGCAAAGAAGAAGCCGAAGGTGCGCTAGCGCGAGCCGGCGCCTACGTCAGCGGCGCTCGCGCCGGCGGCGAAGCATCACGGGGAGCAGTCCGAGGGCGAGCCAGGCCTTGCTCCCGCCGCCGCCGCTGCAGCAGCCTGCTCCGAGGTCGACGCTGCGGTCGTCCTCGACGTAGCCCAGGACCTTGAAGTCGTCGGTGAGTGCCCAGCCCGGGTTGCCCTCAGAGACGTAGCTGTAGGCGCCCGCGTCGGGGGCCGCGCCGTCGCGGACCGTCCCGTTGAAGTCGATGGGGGGCACGAAGCCCTCGGGCGACCCATCGCCCGCGTCGATCAGGATCGACAGCCGCGCGGGGTAGACGTTGCGGTTGAGCACGTCCTCCAGGTCGTCGTGCCCGTTGCCCTCGATCCAGCCGTCGACCCAGCGCTCGGGACTGAGGTCGACGCCCCCCGTGAACACGTTCGCGCGGATACGATTGGCCGTGAAGCGCGTGGCCGACAGCGGCGGGTACCACACGGCCAGTGACAGGGGATTCGAGACCACGTTGCTCGACAGCACCATGCCTGGAGCATCGGGCCAGCCGTCCAGGTACATGCCCCAGTCGCCGTTGTCGGCGAGCGTGTTGTAGGCGATCACCACGTCGGCGAGCCCGCCGCGGCTCGTGTCCTCGACCGTCCAGATGCCGAAGCCTGCGGTCTGCATGATCACATTGTTGCGCACGCGCGCTGAGCCCTGGAGGACCAGGCCGTGCTCGCCGATGGCGAAGATGGCGTTGCCCTCGATCCGGTTGGGCTCTCCGTACTCGGTCGAGCCGGCGTACAGGCCTCTGAAGGGGATGTCCGCGATGACGTTGTCGGTGACGGCGACGTCTTGGGTTCCATGGTGAAGGAAGATTCCCGTCGGGTACTCACCGGTGAGCCGGCCCACCCAGTTCTGGGCGATCGAGCCCCCCTCGAGCCAGCAGCTGGCGTCCCAGCAGCCGACCTCGATGCCGAGACCACCCCGCATGTCGACCACGGCGCTGCCCGCGACGGTGACGTCCCGGCAGTCCCCCTCCACGCGGATTCCGCTGCCGGTGTAGCCCGTCACGGTCAGCCCGCGGAGGGCCACGCTGTCGCTCTGGTAGACGCGGGCTCCGCCTGCCCAGAAGCCCTCCGGCGGATCGGCAGGACCCTCGAGCGTCAGGCCCTCGACGCGCACGTGCTCCACCTCGCGGATGTCGAAGGTGTAGTCGGAGCCGCTGACGGCCAGGACGGGGGTCGCCCCCTTCGCTGCGCGAACCACGATGGGCTGAGCCTCGGTCCCCGACACGAGGAGGTCGAGGCCGTACTCGAGCTCGTAGCGACCGTCTGCCAGCTCCAGGACGTCGCCAGGGAGCAGGCTGCTGAGGAACCCGTTGGGGTCGTCACCGGGCTCGATGGTGGTGGTGCCGGCGAGGGCATTGACAGCGAGCAGCAGGACCACGGCGTCCCTCCGGCGGCGAGCTTACACCGAACTCTCCTCCGCGCTGGCTCGCCTGTGGCAGAATGCGCCCGGAGGCGCGTCATTCGCACAGCAGTACTGGTGTTGGCTCTCGGCTGTGGAGGCTCGGGAGGGGGAGGGAGCTCGGGTGGCGACACGACGCCTCTGACGACCGCTCCTCCAGGCACGGCGTGGACCAGCAGTGCGACGTCCACCGTTCCGCTCGACACCGCAGACCAGAGCACGGATCAGGTCCCGGGCCGCACGCTGCGCGTCAAGCACCACGGCTACTGGGACCTCACGCCCGCCGGCGGCCCTTGGGTGGCAGCCACTGGAAAGCTCACCGTTCAGGAGGGCGTGAACGGCGTGGTGGCTCGCCCGGCCGACACGGCTCAGGACTCCGGTGACACGGCACCCCCTGCCGGCCTGCCCGTCATCTTGCCGGACTGCTGGGCACGCTTCGACTTGTCGGCGGTCCAGGGTGAGGTGCGCTCCTGCCCGGGCTGCACGCTCGTCCTCGAGGTGACACACACCCTCATCGACGGCGCGCTCGACGACTGCGTGCAGCCGGATCTTCTCGAAGACGGCGAGGTGAGAACCTACGGCTGGGACGACGCCGGCAAGGTCTGGTGGGACTACCGGGACGTCGACGTGTGGCTGCCCGTGTGGGATGGCGAGGTCGACGGCGACCGCCTGCGGTGGAGCTGGACCGAGCTGTTCGCCATCGAGGGCGAAGACACCGGGCACACCGGTGACACGGCGGAGGCACCATGATTCGCCTCGTCTGCTGGATGCCGCTCCTGCTCGCCTGCGGAGACCGCACCAACCCGGGTCCGAAGGAATCCCAGACGACGGCGCCCACGCTGCCCGTCGCCGACCTCACGGGCATCGAGGCTCCCACCTTCGTCACGGCGCTGGAGCGCGTTCTCGCCCTGCAGGCGGGCGTGGCCTTCGATGGTCACCAGACCACGCTCGACGAGGGCCAGCCGGGCTGCCCCGACCGCTACCTCGGTCCCTACGAGGAGGAGGACATCGACGGCGGCGCGGTGAGCTGGGTGGACTTCTGCCAGACCTCCTCGGGGCAGGCCTACCAGGGGCACCTGCGCTGGGAGGGTGCTGTGCTCGTGGAGGGGGAGCTCGCCACGCCTGAGGGGCGCACCACCTCGGCGGAGCGTGCGCTGGATGGCAACGCCACGGTGAAGGACGGCGACGCGCTGCGCTACGAGCTGACGGGAGAGGCCGACGAGGCCCTGTCGCTGTCCGAGGCCGAGGGCTACAGCCGCTGGACCTGGTCGTCCTCCATCGACGCCACGGTCGGCGGGTCTGCGGTGATCGATCCGGCTGGCCCTACGCCTGACGGATGGCGGGTCGACCTGTCCATGTTCGTCGTCGGTGGCAACGAAGATCGGGTGGAGATCGCCGGCAACGCCTACTGGTTCGGGCCCTACCTCGCCGGGCGCTTCGACTCGGTCGATGTCGATCTCGAGCTGCTGGGACCGAGCGCTGCGGGCCCCGACGACTGCCTGCTGGAGCCACGCGGGCACATCGCGATCCGAGACGGTGACGCCATCTGGTACGACCTCGTCTTCCTCCCGCGCACCACCGACGATCTCGAGGGCGAGCCCTGGCCGAATGAACCGCTGAGTGAGTGCGACGGCTGCGGTACGCTGTTCGTGCGCGGCGTCGACTATGGTGAGGTCTGTCCAGACCTCCAGCAGTTCTCCGACGGGCGGCTGCAGCCACCGCTGGTCGAGGCCTTCGTCTTCCCTCTCCGTTCACCCTGAGCCCGGAGGTCCCCATGCGTGCCATCCTCCCGTTGCTCCTCGTGGCCTGCGCCGGCGACTCCGTGTCGGACGACCTCGAGTGGCTCCAGCCACGAGAGCAGCTGATCCGGCTCTCGGTGGATCTGCGCGGCGTGCACCCCACCGAGGCCGAGCTCCTCGCCTTCGAGGAGGGGCGCCTCGCGTGGCACGACGCCGCGGACGCCTGGCTCGACGACCCCCGCTTCCTCGATCGGGTCGAGCAGGTGGTGAACGATCGCCTGCTCACACGGGTGGACGAGACGTACTTCTCACCCGAAGAGCTCGGTGTGTCCGGAGTCGACGAGGGGCGCCTGGTCGACGCCATCGGCGGAGAGCCGCTCAAGCTCGCGCGATGGATTGTGGCGAACGATCGCCCCTGGACAGATCTGGTGACCGCGGAGCACACGATGGCCTCGCCGCTGCTGGCGGCCGTGTGGGACATCGAGCACCCGGGCGGAGAGGGCTGGCAGCCGGGGACCTACCGCGACGGACGCCCGCATGCGGGCATCCTCTCGATGACGACCACGTGGCAGCGCTACCCCTCGATGGGGGGCAACGCGAACCGTCACCGGGCGAACGCCCTGTCGAAGATGCTGCTCTGCGAGGACTACCTCGAGCGCCCCATCGTGCTGAACCGGGCGGCGGTCGATCAGCTGACCCTCGATCCCGAGGCCGCGATCGCCACCAACCCGACCTGTCAGTCCTGCCACGCGACGCTCGACCCGCTGTCGGCAAACTTCTTCGGGTTCTTCACCTACGACGACGAGGACGGCATCGAGCGGCTCGTCTACCACCCCGAGCTCGAGGAGGCCTGGCGGGACTACGCAGACCGCGAGCCCGGCTTCTACGGGCGCCCGACGGCCAACTTGGTCGAGCTGGGCCAGGCGGTGGCCGAAGACCCGCGCTTCGTGGACTGCGCCGTCCAGACCTTCTGGGAGGGCTTCACCCAGCGCCGGGTGGCCGACGGTGACTGGCCCGAGCTCCAGATGCACCGCGACGCCTTCGAGCAGACGGATCTCCGCGTCAAGGAGCTCGTGCGCTCGATCGTCTCGGACCCTCACTACCGCGCGCGTCGGGCCGCCTCGCCCGAGCTGGACGATCGGCTCGCTGGCGTGAAGACGGCGACCCCCGAGCAGCTGGCCTCGATCGTCGAGGATCTCACCGGCTACGCATGGGCCTTCGACACCCGCGAGATGCGTCACGACGCACGCGGGCTCGCGGTCCTCGCCGGTGGCGTCGACGGGCTGTTCGTCACCGAGCGCTCCTACACGCCGAGCGTCGGAGCCACCTTCACGCACGAGCGCCTGGCCCAGGCGGCTGCGTGGCATGTGGTGCGGTCCGACCTCGACCCCGAGCGGGTGCTGCCCGCGAAGCTCCTGCGGTACGTCAATCGATCGATGGTGCCCGACACGCACGCGGCGGTGTTCGGGCGGCAGCTCGACGACCTGTACCTGCGGGTGACGGGCCTGCCCGCCCCCGAGGGCTCGGCCAAGCAGCTGGATGCGCTCTGGAGAGCGGTCTACGCTGTCGATGCCGATCCCGAGGCCGCCTGGGCCGCGGTCGTCTCTGCTGTCCTGCGCGATCCCCGCGTCCTGTTCTACTGAGGAGGTCCTGATGCGTCGCTTCGATCGAATCGCTGCCACGCGCCGCGCCTTCCTCGGTGGAGGGGCGGCCCTGCTGGGCGCCGGGGCTCTCGGCTGGCCGCGCTTGGCGCGTGCTGCTGCGCCCGTCGAGCGCAAGTTCCTGTTCTTCTACGCGGGGGGTGGCTGGGATCCCCTCGCCATCTTCGATCCGCACTTCGACTCGTCGACCTCCGACATGGACGACGAGACCTCGCTCGGCGAGATCGGCGGACACACCTTCGCCAGGGGTGTCGATCGCGACGATGTCGAGCGCTTCTTCCGTCGCTGGGGGCGCCGCACGGCGGTGGTCAATGGTGTCGACAACCACACGGTGGGCCACCTCTCGGGCACCCAGTTTGCCCTCACGGGTACCTCGGCGAGCGGGTTCCCCGACTGGCCGACGATCCTCGCGTCCAACACACCCCTCGACTACCCGCTGCCGCACGTGGTGTTCAGCGGTCCCTCCTTCCCCGGTAACTCCGGGCAGGCTGTGGTTCGGGCAGGTGGCGGGACGCTGCTCGGCCTGATCGACGGCTCTCTGGTCGGGCAGGCCGATGTCCCGCAGCCGGTCACCTCGCCCACGATCGATCGGATGGTCGACTCCTTCGTCTACGAGCGGGTCGCCGACTTTGCAGCAGGCCAGACGGGCGAGGGTCGGCGACGGGCCGAGTCCCTGGTCCGCAACCTCGAGCGGTCCATGGAGCTCGAGGGTCGGCGCTTCGAGGCCTCGCTGGACGACCTGGGCTCGACGGTCTTCGACCAGGCCGTGAAGGCGACGGAGCTGATGCGGCTCGGGCTCACGCGCTGCGCCATGATCCGCATGGAGGGCGGCTACGACACCCATGGTGGAAACCTGCCCCAGGCGGTGAACCAGAACGCCTTCCTGGCCATGCTCGACGATCTGTTCGAGCACCTCTCGAGCACCCCAGGGGCCCATGCGCGCTGGATGATCGACGAGGTCGTCGTGGTCGCCCTGTCGGACTTTGGGCGCACGCCGATCAAGAACGGCGCCGAGGGGCGTGACCACTGGCCGTTCACGACGGCGCTCGTGGCCGGTCCCGGTGTTGTCGGGAACCGGGCGCATGGGGTCACGGACCCTGGCCTCGTGGGGCTCCCCATCGACTTCGCCACAGGACGTGCCGCAGACGGCGGCACGATGCTCGGCTGCGAGAACGTCGGCGTGTCTCTGCTCCAGCTCGGGGGCGTCGATCCGGTCCAGGTGCTGCCGGGCATCGAGCCGCTGGCATCTCTGGTGCGTGCGTGAGGGCAGCGCTCCTGCTGCTGTGCCTCCCGCTCGTCTCCTGCGACGACCACCTGCTCTCGCACAGCCGACGCAGCGGCGTGGACTGTGACCGCGAGCCGCCGCTCACCTGGGACACCTTCGGAGCAGGTCGCATGCGCGACCTCTGCGCCGGCTGCCACAGCTCGCTGTATGCAGGAGAGCGCCGCAAGGGTGCTCCCGAGGGCGTCGACCTCGACACCCTCGATGGGGTGGTCGACTGGGTCGACGAGGTGCTGGTGCGCACCGTCGATCGTGAGGACATGCCCCCCGGGGGTGGCCTGACCGACGAGGAGCTGGCCGAGCTCGAGGAGTGGCTGGTGTGCGACGTCGCGGTGCGCGCCATCGGGGCGCGCTGAGCAGCTGCAGCGAGGGCGAGCATGGCGGAGAGAGTGCAGGGCCTGGGTGGGATCTTCGTGCGCTGTCGCGACCGCGAAGGTCTCGCGGCGTGGTACCGCGACATGCTGGGAATCCCGATGGACCCTGCCTGGTTTGGGCACACCTTTCCGTGGGCGGAGCAGGCGGGTGCGTCCACGGCGTCGACGGTGTTCTCGCTGTTTGCTGAGGACACCACGTACTTCGGCGCGCAGACCAACCAGGCGATGATCAACTTCCGGGTCCGCGACCTCGACGCCATGCTCGCTCAGCTGCGAGCGGCAGGCGCCTCGGTGGACGAGCGGGTCGAGGCGAGCGAGTACGGCAAGTTCGGCTGGGTCACGGATCCCGAGGGCAACCGGGTCGAGCTCTGGGAGCCGCCCGTGTGAAGGGTTCGTGTGGGGTTGCGCTGTGTCGCCCGCTTCACTCGCGTTGAAGAGGGTTGTCTGGTAGCGTGCGCGGATGATGGTCGAAGGCTTGTGGCTGATGGCGGTGGGCATGGGAACCGTGTTCGCCTTCCTGCTGCTGCTCGTGGCGTGCATGCACGTGGCGGCAGCGGCGTTCGCGTCGTTCCCCGATGATCCGGTGCCCGTGGCGGCGTCGGAGGCGTCTACGGCGCCGGACGAGGAGCTGATGTTGATTGCTGTGGCGCTCGCCATTGCCGAGAGGGAGAGGGCATGACCAAGCGCGTAGCGGTGATGAACACCGCGTTCCGCGACGGTTTTCAGTCGTGCGTAGGTGCACGGGTGAACACCGACGATTTTCTGCCGGCGCTCGAGGCAGCGGTGGCGGCCGGCTTCACCCACTTCGAGGCCGGTGGCGGTGCGCGGTATCAGGTTCCCTACCTGTACTGTGGCGAAGACGCCTTCGACATGATGGACCGGTTCCGGGCGACGACCGGGCCCGAGGCCAACCTCCAGACCCTCGCCCGGGGCGTGAACGTGGTGGGGCTCGACAGCCAGTCGAGCGACATCATCCAGCTCCATGCCGAGCTCTTCAAGAAGCACGGCATGACCACGATCCGCAACTTCGACGCTCTCAATGACTGGCGCAACCTCGCCTACAGCGGCAAGTGCATCATCGAGGCAGGCCTCAACCACGAGGTCGTGGTCGCCCTGATGGGGCTCCCGCCGGGTGTGCAGGGCGGGCACACCGCCGAGTTCTACATCGGCGTGCTGCAGGATCTGCTCGACAACGAGGTTCCCTACTCCTCGGTGTGCTTCAAGGATGCCTCGGGTACGACACCTCCGCAGGTGATCTACGAGACGGTCAAGGAGGCCCGGAAGCGCCTCGGTGCCGACGTGCACATTCGGGTCCACACGCACGAGACGGCGGGCATCTCCATCGCTCAGTACCGGGCGGCGCTCGATGCAGGTGCCGATGGAATCGACCTGTCGATGGCTCCGATGAGCGGCGGCACGGCGCAGCCCGACATCGTGTCCATGTGGCAGGCGCTGCGCGGCACCGACTACGACCTCGGCGTCGACATCGACAAGGTCCTCGAGTGCGAGGAGGTCTTCAAGGAGTGCATGAAGGACTACTTCCTGCCTCCCGAGTCCCGCGCGGTCGAGCCCCTCATCCCGTTCTCTCCGATGCCGGGCGGCGCGCTGACGGCCAACACGCAGATGATGCGCGACAATGGGATGCTCGACAAGTATCCGGCCGCCATCCGAGAGATGCGCGATGTCGTCTCCCGCGGCGGCTTCGGCAGCAGCGTCACGCCCGTGAGCCAGTTCTACTTCCAGCAGGCGCTCAACAACGCCATCTTCGGTCGCTGGGAGCGCATCGCCGAGGGCTACGGCAAGATGGTGCTCGGCTACTTCGGCAAGACGCCCCGCGAGCCCGATCCGATGGTCGTCAAGCTGGCCTCCGAGCAGCTCGGCCTCGAGCCGACGACCCGCGATCCGCGTCTGATCAACGACGAAGACCCCACCAAGGGCCGCGAGGCAGCCAAGGTTCGCCTCGACGAGGCGGGCCTGCCGCACACCGAGGAGAACATCTTCATCTCGGCGAGCCTCAAGGAGAAGGGCATCGCCTTCCTGAAGGGCGACCACACCATCGCGGTCCGCAAGAACATGCCGGCGAAGGATGCTCCGGCCGCGTCTGCCGCGGACAAGCCCTCGGCCTACGCAGTGAGCGTGGGTGGCAAGTCCTTCGACGTGCGCTTCGAGGGGGGCCGGGCGATCGTGAATGGCCGAGCGCTCGACTACAGCGTCAGCGCCCAGGAGGCGTCCGCAGCACCGGCCGCAGCGCCGGCCGCGACCCACCCCGTCAACGCGCAGATGCCCGGCAAGGTGCTCCAGCACCTGGTTCGCGTCGGCCAGCAGGTCTCCGAGGGGGATCCGCTGCTCAAGATCGAGGCGATGAAGATGGAGATGGAGGTCGCCGCGCCTCGTGACGGCACGGTCGCGGACCTGCCCGTTCCCGAGGGGCAGCAGGTCGCCGCCGGACAGCCCCTGGTGCTCCTGTCATGACGGAGCTCAACGCGCTCATCGCCAACACCGGCGTCGCGAACTTCGAGCTCGGCCAGCTGGCCATGCTCGCGGTCTGTGGTGTGCTGCTCTACCTCGCCATCGCGAAGGAGTTCGAGCCCCTGCTGCTGCTGCCGATCGGCTTCGGCGGCATGCTGGCGAACATTCCGGTGGCGGGCATCGCTGGGCCGGAGGGTTTTCTCGGCATCATCTACGACGCCGGCGTGAGCAACGGCCTCTTCCCGCTGCTGATCTTCATGGGAGTCGGTGCCCTCACCGACTTCTCGCCGCTGATCGCCCACCCGAAGACGGCTCTGCTCGGCGCGGCCGCACAGTTCGGAATCTTCGCCACCGTGCTTGGCGCCATCGCGCTCTCGGGCACGGGCCTGGTGGACTTCTCGATTCAGGACGCCGCGGCCATCGGCATCATCGGTGGCGCGGACGGACCGACGGCGATCTTCCTCGCCAGTCGCCTGAGTCCCGACCTGCTCGGGGCCATCGCGGTCGCGGCGTACTCCTACATGGCGCTGGTGCCGATCATCCAGCCGCCGATCATGAAGGCGCTGACGACCGAGAAAGAGCGGCAGATCCCGATGACCCAGCTGCGGCCAGTGAAGCGCATCGAGCGCATCGCCTTCCCCCTGCTGGTTCTGGGGCTGTGCATCCTGCTGCTCCCCGATGCGACGCCGCTGATCGGGGCGCTGTGCTTCGGCAACCTGCTCTCCGAGAGCGGAGTGGTCGATCGGCTCGCTGGCGCCGCCAAGAACGAGCTGATCAACATCGTCACCATCCTCCTCGGGCTGGCAGTCGGGTCGAAGCTCGCGGCCGACAAGTTCCTCACCACCGAGACCCTGGGCATCCTCGGGCTCGGCCTGGTGGCGTTCTGCATCGGCACGGCCTGCGGAGTGCTGCTGGCCAAGGTCATGAACCTGCTGAGCCGGGAGAAGATCAACCCCTTGATCGGGGCGGCCGGCGTCAGCGCCGTGCCCATGGCGGCACGGGTGGTGAACAAGGTCGGTCAGGACGCCGATCCACGAAACATGCTGCTGATGCACGCCATGGGGCCGAACGTGGCCGGTGTCATCGGCTCGGCGGTCGCGGCGGGCGTGCTGCTGGCCCTCGTCGGCTAGGCGGTGCTGCCGCTCTACCAGATCGACGCCTTCGCGGAGCGCCCGTTCACGGGCAACCCTGCGGCGGTCGTCGTCTCGCCGGAGCCCCTGGCGCCTGAGACGATGCAGGCGATCGCCGAGGAGAACAACCTCGCCGAGACGGCCTTCGTCGTGCCCCGTGGTGACGGCGACTTCGATCTGCGCTGGTTCACGCCGACGCTCGAGGTCGACCTGTGTGGGCACGCGACGCTCGCCGCGGCCTACGCGCTGCTGCTGCGTGGCGACGCTGCCGGCGTGGTGCGCTTCCACTCGGCGTCAGGCCTCCTCACGGTCACTGAGGAGGCGGGTCGGCTGGTGCTCGACTTCCCCGAGGTCCCGGTGCTCGGACCCTTCACAGACGATGGCGTGGGAGCGGCTCTGGGCGTCGAGGCCGAGCTGTGGGAGGTCACGCAGGTGCATGGCGCCCGGTACGTGCTCGCCCGGGTGGCCTCGGAGGCTGAGGTCATCGCCTGTGCGCCCGACATCGGTGCGCTGCACGCACTCGACACCAACGTGATCGTGACCGCAGAGGGCACGGCTTTCGACGTGGTCTCTCGCTTCTTCGCACCGGGCTCGGGGGTCGACGAAGATCCGGTGACGGGCTCCGCCCACTGCACCCTCGGTCCCTTCTGGGCGGAGCGCCTCGGACAGACGCGCCTGCGGTGTCGGCAGCTCTCTCAGCGGGGTGGCAACGTCGGGGTCGAGGTCGCGGGGGGACGGGTGCGGCTGTCAGGCTGCGCGGTGCTCTACCTGGAGGGTCGCATCCGTGTGGGGTGAGCCCCGGCGGCGCGAAGTGCTCGCAGGGCTGCTGGCCACGGGATGCTGCGGCCTGACGGGTTCAGGTCCGCTGGAGGAGGGGCCGGACGGCTCGACCCTCACCGAGCATGAGCTCGCAGGACGCCGGTACCTGCTCTTCCGTCCTCGGCCGAAGGCGAAGCAGCCCATGCCGCTGCTCTTGGCCCTGCATGCGCGTGGCTCGAGTGGCACCTACTTCATCAAGCGCATGGAGCTGGGTCGCTTCGGGGAGGACTTTCCGTTCGTGGTCGTTGCGCCGGACGGCACCTGCAGCCCAGGCTCGGAGGGCAAGAGCTGCGCCTGGAACTCGGGCAACAGCATCGCGGGCCTCGAGGGCGGCGCGGACGATGTGCGGCACCTCGGGCGCGTGCTCGATGCGGTCGCCGCGCAGGTGCCCATCGACGAGCGGCGGGTGTTCGCCTTCGGGTTCTCGAACGGTGCGAAGATGGCCTACCGGCTGGCGGCCGAGACGGAGAGGCTGGCGGGCATCGGGGTCGTCTGCGGCTCCATCGGAGGGCGCGCGACCTCGGAGCACCCCGAGCACCGCAGCGTGCCGACGAAGGGAGGGCGAGCCGTCCACGTGCTCCACATCCACGGGCTCGACGACACGGTGGTGCCTCCCTTCCCGGAGGAGCAGCGCCCGAGCGCCAAGGGCCACACGGAGGTCGGTGTGCGTGAGAGTGTCGGCGTCTGGATTCGGCACAACCGCACCCAGCCACGCCTGCCCGAGCGCCTGCCGCGCGACGCCACCTGGCGCAGCACGGATGGTCGGGACGGGTCGCGGGTGCACGTCCGGCTGGTGTCCGGCCGCGCGCACGACTGGACGCGGGAGGACCTGTCGTCCATCACGTCCTTCCTCAGCGAGATCTGACGAGGGAGCGTCAGCCGAGCTCGACGCGCACGTTGGAGACCAGCGCCTTGAGGGCAGCGACGGCCTGTGGCGTGGTCTCGGCGCGGACGATCGCCCAGCCCTCGCCCTCGTAGCTGTCGGAGCGGGGCTGGCCGACGCGCGGGAGCTTGCGATCGACGACGGCGTCGCCGGCCGCGGCCTGGGCAGCCTCAAGACCGTGGACGGCCCTGACGATGCGCCCGCGGCCCTGTCCGCGGAAGAAGGCGACGCCGGTGGCCCACTTGCGTGGCGGCACTGACCAGCGCTCGAAGACCATCAGCTCGGCCCACTTCGACCAGAAGTCGCACTCGTGGGCATGGCTCATCAGCGGCATCAGCTGCACGCCAGGCGGTCGTGCGGCGACCTCGGAGACCACGGTGCGGCCGCTGCCGAGGCGGAACCACTCCATGTGGGTGAGGGCGGTGTTCAGGCCGAGCGCCTCGAGGGCAGCGACGTTGGTCGGTCGAAAGGCCTGGGCGACCTGCGGCATCTCCCGGGGAAGGAGGACGCAGTACTGCATCCAGGGATTCTCGATCACCGTGAGCGGACCGGGCAGGTAGTACGAGCTGCTGTGCCAGACGGGCTTACCGTCGATGAACACGGTCTCGAACGAGTGCTCTGCGCCCTGCACGAACTCCTCGGCCTGGGCCGGGTTGGACGGTGAGACGAAGAGGCGCTCGAGGGCTGCGCCGAGCTCCGGCTCGGACGACACGCGGAGGGTGGAGCGGGAGCCTGCGCCCGCGGGAGGCTTGACCACGATCGGGTAGCCCACGCGGTCGACGAAGCGGAGCGCGGAGGTGCGATCGGTGAGCAGGGCCTGGCGAGCCACAGGGAGGCCTGCCCTGCGGAGGACCTCCTTCATCTGGTTCTTCTCGCGGAAGTTGCGCGCGACGGCCTCGCTCATGCCGGGGATGCCGAGCCGGGACCGCACGGCCGCGAGGGGCTCCTGCATCTGCTCGAGGTAGCCGACGAGTCGGTCCACTCCCCCCCAGTCGGTGCGGAAGGCGGCCACCGCGCCGAGGAGCTGCGACGGGTTGAGGCAGTCGCGGATCTGGTAGTGCTGCACCGCGGACCGATGCTCTGGCGGTACCCGCTCGAGGGGTTCGTGCGTCACGAGGCCGAGGTGGGTGACGCCAGACAGGCGCGTCATCGCGGCCAGGCAGGATCGCCCGACCGGGCTGAAGAAGGGAACAACGAGGACGACGCGCATCGGGCACCTCTCGAGGGCGCCGGGGGTAGCCTGAGCCCTCAGCGTGTGCCAGTGATGCCGGACTGTCGATGGTTGACGCCGGGACCCGGGATGCGTACGCTCAGGAGTGCTATAGCGAGTCCCCACGTGATCATAGGAGCTGGATTGCGCCGATCTCTCAAGTCCGCATGTCTGAACCGGGGCGCCGATGTACCGTAGGCGCCGCTTCCGGAATGAACGCCCGGAAATGACCGGTCCCCGGGTCAACGATCGAATCCGGGTTCCTCGGATCGTGCTGATCGACGAAGAAGGCAAGCGTCTCGGCGAGTTCCTCACGAAGGACGCGCTGACGCTGGCCGAGCAGCGGGGTCTCGACCTCGTCGAGGTGTCACCAAACGCACGTCCACCGGTCTGCAAGATCGCGGACTTCGGCAAGCTCAAGTACTCGCAGAAGAAGCGGGCAGCGCAGGCCAAGCGTAAGCAGCACCAGTCCCAGATGAAGGAGCTCAAGGTCCGCCCGAAGACCGACGACCACGATCTCGCGGTCAAGATCGGCAAGGCGCGCGACTTCATCGAGCGTGGCGACAAGGTGAAGATCACCGTCTTCTTCCGTGGTCGCGAGCACGCGCACCGCGACATCGGCGCGGAGCAGTGCATGCGCTTCGCCGAGGCTCTGAAGGAGATCGCGAAGGTCGAGTCGCGTCCCCACATGAACGGTCGGCGCATGCACATGGTGCTGGCACCGGTCTAACGGTGGGGGAGCCGGGCTGTTGTGGCCTGGCTCTCTGCGCTGAGTGTGGCGCGCTCGGGCCGAGACCGGCCCGTGTGCGCTGCTTGACGGCTGCCCCTCGGGTCGGGTAGCTGGCGAAGACCGCCCGGAGACGCCCGATGCTCGCACTTCTCGCCCTGCTCGGGACAGCTGGGGCCGCCTCGCTGGATGCGGTCGAGGTGGGGGGGCCGTGGGGCACGGTGCTCTCCGACGAGCCGACGGCGCTGTGGTGGAATCCGGCGGGGATCGCCTCGGCGGGTGGCACGCAGCTCCTCATCGAGGCTGCGCCCACCTGGGGCAGCGTGCAGTTCGAGCGCGGCAATCCGAACGGAGGCGCTGATCCGCTCACGTCGGGCGGTGTCGTGCCCTTCGGTGGCATCACCAGCGATCTCACCGTCAAGGGCCTCGGCGTCGGCATGGCCATGGCTGCACCCGTGGCTCGACCGGGTCGCGAGGTGACGCCTGGTGGTGCAGGCAGCTACCACCTCCGCTCCGGCGAGATCACCAAGATCCACGGCATCGTCGGTGCGGCCTACGAGTACAAGGGCATCTTCGCCCTCGGGGCCACCGTACAGCTCGTGTCGAGCACCTGGGCCGCCGAGATCGACTACGACGGCCTGCCCGACATCGTGGACGAGCTGACCGAGCTCGGCATCCAAGAAGTCGACGGCCTCGACATCGACTACACCGATGAGGATCTCGAGTCTGACGACTACCGCGTCACGCTGGAGTTCGATCATCTCAAGGACACCACCGTCACCTGGAGCCTCGGCGCGCGGGTCCAGCCTCTGGAGCAGCTCGCCTTCGGCTTCGCCTACGTGGCGCCCTACCGGGTCGACAACACGGGCGACACTCGGCTTCGCTTCGGCTGCCCCTCGCAGGACGATGTCGTCGGCCGCTACGGGCTCGAGTCCTTTGGGCTGTGCGACGCAGACGGCGGGGGCCGCACGCTCGATGCCTCGGGGATCATCGGCTACGACCTGCCCGCTCGGTTCCACTTCGGGGTGATGGGCAAGCCCATCGAGTCGCTGAGGCTCGAGCTCTTTGGGGCCTACATCACCTGGAGTCGGTTCACCGACTTCGACATCACCATCGAAGACATCGCCGAGAAGAACACCTTCGACACGGCTCTCCAGAAGGAACGCACGCCCGCGCTCACCCAGCAGAAGCGGCAATGGGCACGCGACAACGTGAACACCTTCCTGCTGGCCCTCGACACGAAGTACACCATCAGCCCCATGTGGCTGGTCGGCGCGCGGGTGACCTACGACAAGTCCGCCATCCCCGACCCGGTCTTGTCGACGAATAACTACGACGCGAACCTCTTCATCCTGATGGCCCACGCCGCGGTCAACCCGGTGCCGCCACTGCGGATTGGGCTCTCGTTCTCCGAGTACCTGGCGTCGGTGCGGCAGGTCGAGGACTCGGCCTTCGGCATGACGCTGGATCCCGCCACGCGCAAGCCAGACCGGTACAACTACCCGCAGATGCGGGGTACCTATGGCAGCAGCGTGCACCGCGTCGGGCTGAGCGCCACCCTCAAGCTCTGATGAGAGCGGAGCTGGGGCAGGTCGGGGGAGTGCATGTCGTCCTCTCCAGTGGCTTTCTCGCCTTCGCCGAGCATGCCGGCTTCCTCGCAGGGCTCGAGGAGTCCGGGGTCGTCCCGTCCGCTGTGGTCGGCACGAGCAGCGGCGCACTCGCCGGGGCGTGCCTCGCGGCGGGATGGTCAGCACAGCGGGTCTACGAGGAGCTGACGGCGGTGGTGCCCCTGCGCTACGTCCGACCCTCTTGGACGCCATGGACCGGCCTGCTCGAGCTGGGCCCGATGGTTCGGCGGCTGCGGACTCTCCTGCCGCCGACATTCGCGCACCTGGAGCGTCCCCTGGCCGTGGGCGTCGTCGGCGCGGACGGGCACCGGCTGGTCACTCGGGGTGCGCTCCCCGAGGCCGTGGCGGCCTCCTGCGCCATCCCCTGGGTCTTCCGACCGGTGAGCCTGGCTGGTGAGTCCCTGCAGGACGGCGGGGCCGCGGACCGGACCGGTCTGGGGGCCTGGCGGGCGGAGCATCCCGATGCGGCGATGGTGGTCCACCTGCTGGACCGCAGCCACAACCGGGGGCGTCCCGACCCTCGGGAGCCGGCTCCAGAGCTGCTGGAGGGGCTGACGGTCGTGCGCTCGCCACGCTCTGGCGCGCAGCTGTGGAGTCTCGGAGACACGGCCGCGCGCTTCGCTGCGGCGCGTGCACGAACGCAGCGGGCGCTCGAGACGTCGGTCGTGGCACCGGCATGAGCACCCCCTTCGATCCGCCCGAGAGCGAGCACAGTGGCGTCGACACCGAGGCCTTCGTCGAGAGGGTGGGGCTGGAGGCACGCAGGGCGCGGCCGTGGCAGCTCCTCGTGGGGGCTGTCCTCCTGCTCGGCACCCTCGTCGGCCTGCCCTTCGCGGTGCTCTACGTCATGGTGGCCATTGGGATCACGGTCGACGATCCGCGGTCCGGTGTCGCGGTGATCGCGTGTGCGCTGTCCCAGGTCGTCCTGGTGGGGGGGCTCGGCTTCGTGGCCTACACCGCAGTCACGCCGGCCTTTCGGCTCGGGACGGTGCCGCTCGCTGCAGAGGAAGAGACGCTGCTCGCGTGGGTCAGGGCGCAGCGGATCTTGTGGCAGCTCGCGGCGGTGGGAGCCACGCTGTTTCTCGGGCTCTCCACGCTGTGCTGTGGTCTGGGAGTCGTCGTGGGCGCGAGCGGGACCTAGCGAACGCGGAGTGTCTCGACCGAGATGATGACCCTAAAGAACGAATTGATATTCGTGCAATAGATGTCTGGTGTTGTCCGTAGACGGAGCACAACCCTGGACCCGAGGCCCCATGACGACCGCTGCCATCGCTCCCCGTCCAGCTCCCACCCTCCAGCCTGGCGAGACGCTCCTGCTCGAGGGCGGTCCGTCGTCCCGTATGCTCCCAGCATCGTCTTGGGCCACCGCGATGGTGCTCGCCCTCACCGTCGTCGGCCTACCCTTCGTGTGGCTCGCTCCGGTCATCGCCAAGCAGACGCTCGGCTGGCACCGGTGGTGGCTCACCGACCGTCGCCTGGTGGTTCGCACCGGCTTCATTGGCTGGCAGATTCGCAGCGTGCCGCTGGATCGCATCGTCGACGTGACGACCAAGGCCTCCTGGTGGGATGGCGTCTGGGGCGTCGAGCACGTCACCGTGCGGGACATGACCGGCGAGGTCGGCAGCAACGGCGTGAGCACGGGCCTGTCTCTGGTCGGCGTGGAGGACGCCCGCGAGGTAGCCGAGCGGATCCTCACCGAGACGCCGAGCAGTCCGGTGAGCCCAAGCACCGGCGTGGGGCATGCGGACCTCGGTGACGTCGTGCGCCTCCTGGAGCAGCTTGTCGCGCAGACAGCCTGAGCGCAGGCGCCCGGAGACACGAGCTCTCCGGGCGCCGTGCTCACGGTCGACTCACTCGACGACGTGGAGGAGCTGGTACGGCGCCCAGGTGTTGCCGAGGTAGCCGTCCGCGTCGGTGCCCTCTGGGGCCTCGTCGCCCGAGTTGTAGGACGACCAGCCCGTCACGCCGCTCACGCGGCCGTCGACGGCGTAGCCAAAGGAGGGGCTGTCCTTGCGGGTAAAGACCGAGGAGCTCGCCCGGTTGGTGTAGAAGGTGACGAGGTACTCCTCGCCTCCGACGAAGGTGAAGTCGAGGTCCGAGCGCAGCCACTCCTCCGCCCCGGAGCCATAGGTGGCCGTGCCGCGCGCGATCAGGCCGAGCTCGGGCCACTCGTACACGCTCATGCGCACGAAGCCGTCTGCGGGCATGTTGATCTGCCAGGAACCACCAGCAATGTCGAAGGTGGTGTCGGCAGTGAACACGTAGCCCTTGTCGGCCCAGTAGGGGTCATCACCCGCGACGACACCACCATCGCCGGGGGTCAGATCGAGGTCGACCTCCACGTCCACCGCGCCGAGCACCTCGGTGTTGGTCAGCAGGCAGGTAGTGAGGTCGATCACCTGCACCGTCCGACCACAGGCGCCTCCAGGCACGGAGGGCGCGAGGCTGATCTGCCCGTCCCGATCCCAGTCGGGGACGGTGCTGAGCAGGCGAACGCTCGACAAGTCCGTCCGCGTGTCGGCGCAGGGGCCACCGGGCAGCGTGTCGGAGCCCGGTGCGCCTGCAAGAACGGCGATGCGCGTGCCGGGAGTGAGGCCCATCACGTCGAAGGTGATGGGGCCTGGGCAGCTGCCGGTGACGTCCAGCATGGGGCCGCCCGCGAGGGCCGTCAGGGTCGTGAGCATCCACAGCGCAGTCATGATGGTGACCTCCGAGGCGGGATGGTAGCGCATGCGGCGCGGCAGCGAGCGCTGGACTACATGCACGCCATGGTCGCGGTGTTGCTGGTGCTGGCGTGCTCGCCCTCGGGGGAGAAGCGTGCTCTCTCGGTCGACTCGGCTGTGTCCAGCACCACGCCCACGGGAGGGGGGGCGAGCTCTGCGGGAGCCTCCACGGCCGACACGGCAGCCGGGGAGCTACCTCCGAACGTCCTGCTCGTCTTGCTCGACGACGTCGGGGTCGACAAGGTGGGGGCCTACGGTGCCGAGGCTGCACCGCCGACCCCGACGCTCGATGCCCTGGCTGCAGAGGGGGTCCGGTTCACGCGCGCCTATGCGTACCCGGTCTGCACGCCGAGTCGCGCCGCACTCCTCACGGGACGCTATGGGCGCCGCACGCGGATCTCGGATCACATCATCACCGTCCGCGATCGGGCCGCGCTGCCTGCGGATGAGGTGACCCTGGCCGAGCTGGTCGACCATGCCCCGCGACCCTGGGCCACGGCTGCCCTCGGTAAGTGGCACCTCAGCGGCGTCCAGAGCGATACCGACCTGCTGCATCCGCTCCAGCAGGGCTTCGAGCACTACGCAGGTCACATGGAGAACCTCGATCTCGTGTACGACGCGCCCGAGGAGCGGGACGTGGCCGGCTACTTCCGCTGGCAGAAGAACACGAACGGCACCCACGCCTTCGTCGATCTCTACGCGACGACCGACACCGTGGAGGACGCCCTCGCGTGGGTGGCCGAGGTGCCGGAGCCGTGGCTGGCCTTCGTCTCCTTCGCGGCTCCACACGCTCCGTGGCACGTCCCACCGGAGCGCTTCGAGCTGGGGAGTGAGGGCGACGAGGTGGACATCCCCTGGCGCTATGACGCCGCGCTCACGGTGGCGGATCGCGAGCTGGGGCGCCTGCTCGAGGGGCTCGGCGGGCTGCGCGAGCGCACACTGGTGATCGCCGCCGGCGACAACGGAACACCCGGAGAGGCGGTGAGGCCACCGTTCGAGGCGCTTCGGGCGAAGTCCACGGTGGCCGAGGGCGGGATTCACGTGCCGCTGATCGTCTCGGGCCCAGGGGTGTCGACGGGAGTCAGCCCGGCGCTCGTCCACCTCGTGGACATCTGGCCCACGGTGGCCGAGCACGCGAGGGTCGACATCGATGCGGTTCCGGTGGCGGGCCCCATCGATGGCCGCAGCCTCTGGCCGCAGCTCCGCGATCCGTCCACGCCCGGGCGCGAGACCCTGTTTGCCGAGCGTCTGTCGCCCAACGGGGAGGGGCCGTACACCTTCGACCTGCGGGTCGTCCTGGACGAACGCTACAAGTTGATCGAGCGTCACGTCGTCGGCAGTCCGGTCACGGTCAGCCTGCATGATCTGTCGGCTCAGCTGGAGGACGGTCCCGACCTGCTGGAGGGCGTGCCGACCGCGGAGAGCGAGGCCGCGCGGGATCGGCTGCTCGAGGCTCTCGCAGCCCACATGGCCGACTTCGAGGACTGAGCGTCATGTACGTCCGAGGACGTACGGAACCCGGCGACTTGGTGGTGCGCCTCGCGGTGGGGTCGTCTAGGCTGCCTGGACGGAGGCAACATGAGACCGTGGATCCTGCTGGCAGCGCTGGCGTGTGGTGGCGAGACGACAAAGGGCGGTGACTCGGCGGAGCCGGCCACCTCTTCAGGCAGCACGGCCGCGGGCGCCCCGGGTGGCGCGAGCACGGGGACTGGGGGCACGGGTACAGGGACTGCGGGCACGGGCACGGGCACGGGCACGGGGACTGCGAGCACGGGCACGGGCACGGGCACGGGCACGGGTGGGTCCGGCGTCGATCCGGCCTCCATCGCCTGGTCCCTCGAGACCAACACGGGCAACCCCCTGTCGGCCACCGCGACGCTCACGTCTCCCGAGCCGACCACCCTGCGGATCGCCTACGGTCCGGCGGGTGGCGCGCTCCTGTACTCGACACCCTCGGTCGTCGTCGCACCAGGTGAGGAGACGGCGCTCCACGTGCTCGGTCTGTACCCGGGCGACTGGGAGGCGGCGGTGGTCGTCGGGGCTGCCGAGGGACCTCGAGAGTCGGTCACCACCCGCCCTCCGCCCGGCTACCGTCCGACCACGGTGACTCCCGGGGATGGTGCCGTCTTCGATCCGCACGAGTCGATCTGCGCGTCGCTGGAGGAGCCCCCTGCCTATGTCTGTACCGATCGCGAGGGCAGGCCCAACCTCTACATCGCCCTCCCTCTCAACGCGATGTTCGTGCGTCCGCTCGACGACGGCACCTTCCTCGCTCACCCCGATGACGAGCCCTCGCTGCTGAGCCACTTCGACGTGGTCGGCAACCCGCTCGGGAGCATCGGTCTCCGGGACCTCACCGGGGCCACGTTCGAGCACGACTGGATCGACGAGCACGAGGTGATCCAGATCACCAAGGGTGCGTGGGCGGGGGCCTGGGCGGTGCTGACCGCCATCGTGGATCGCACACCGGACGGCAACGCGGTCGGCGCAGGCATCATCGTGTTCGAGCCCGACACGGGGGCGGTCCTGTGGGACTGGAGCGCCCACGGTGCTCCGGGCGACCGGATGTCGATCGACGAGGACCAGCTGCCCTACCGGCGACGTGGGTTCATCGACTACGAGGACGACTGGCTGCATGCCAACGCCTTCGTGCACGACATCGACGCGGACGGCAACGAGCACTTCTGGATGTCGCTCCGGCACCAGGACTGGATCATCCGCATCGATGCGCCGAGCGGCGAGATTCGCTCGCGATTCGGCTACCAGGGTGACTTCGTGCTCGTCGACGACCTCGATGCCCCGGCGCCAGCCGAGCTTCCGCCGGCGGAGTTCGCCTACCACCAGCACGCTCCCGAGGTGCGGCGCCTGGCGGACGGCCGGCTCGAGATGCTCGTGATGGACAACGGCAACGTGCGGGCCGACGTCGACGGTGGAGAGCTGCCTGGAGCCAGCTACAGCCGCGCTGTGCGCTTCGTGCTCGACGAGGACAGCATGCGAGCGACCGTCGACTTCGCCTATGGGGCAACCAGTGGTCCCGATCGCTGGTACAGCCCGGCGGCGGGCGATGCCGACCGCATGCCAGACGGCGAGAGCGTGATGTTCGTGCGTGCCGTCGGCGACGCCTTCATCCGCGAGGTCGACCCGGACGGCGAGGTGGTGTGGAACCAGTCGGTCCCCGAGGAGGGGGAGCTGTACCGGGCGGAGTTCTTCCCCAGCCTCTACGAGACGACCTGGACCTACGACGCGGGCTGGTGAGGCGGCTCAGTCCGCGCAGCCGTAGCGCCTTCGGCAGCCGACCACCTTGAGCTCGACCTCGGTGACCCCGTCGTCCACGAGGTCGATCCGCCGGGCGGCACCACGGGCGAGGTCGACGATTCGGCCGGCGACGAAGGGGCCGCGGTCGTTGACGACCACCCGAACGCGCTGGCCCGTGTCGGTGCGGGTGACCCGCAGCACCGTTCCGAAGGCGTGGGTGCGGTGAGCGGCGGTGAGCCGGGAGGGACGAAAGGGCTCCCCGGAGGCCGTCGGCTTGCCGCGGAAGTCTCTGCCGTACCAGGAGGCCTGGCCGACCTCCGGCGCGGGCCGGTGAGCACAGGCACCCAAGAGCGCCAACACGAGGACGAGACGACGGCTCATGCAGGCGCCGTATCCCGTCCTCGTGCCGTGTCCTCTGTCAGAGCCAGAACTCGAGGAGGCGGCCCTCTTCGTCGAGCCAGACCTCGCCCTCGTCGTTCCAGCCCTCGCCGCTGTCGAGGAAGGCCTGCTCGCCAGCCCAGCCGACCTGCCAGGTTGCGGTGATGGTGACCGCGTCGCAGTCCGGACCCTCGCGGTAGTCCTCGGCGCCGATGCGGATCACGTAGGCGGACTCACAGCCCTCACAGCCCTCCGCGGGCCCCTCGATGCTCGCCTCCCAGCCCAGCTCGCAGGCGATGCCGTCCTCGGTTGCGTGGAAGTAGTCGACGAAGGCGGTCGTCGGAGGGTCCCCGGCAAGGAGCACGGCGTACACCTGCTCTTCGCCTTCGAACTCCTCGTCGTCGTAGTCGTCCTCGTCGTCGCTCCCGCCCCAGGCCTCGCCGCTGAGGCCGGCATCGCCGCCCACGACCCACCAGCCCTGCGGCCCGACCGTGCCCTCGGAGGCGTTGCCACCACAGGCCGTGATGAGCAGCGCCCCCATCATGCTCGCCAGTGCAGTCCGGGCGGTCATTCGAACACCGGGAGCTCGAAGTGCCAGGCGTTGGGGTCTGCACCGGCGTAGCCGGCCTCTCGCCAGCCCGATCCATCGTCGAGGTAGGCGGTGGAGCCCACCATGCCGATGCCGAACGAGGTCCCGGCCAGGCCGGAGGCGCCCGCCGTCGCGCAGGTGTCTCCTTCATCCTCCCAGACCTGCTCCTCGACGCGCGTGACGCGCAGCGAGACATCGCAGGCCGGGCAGTCACCCGTGCCGTCGATCCGCAGCACGTGCTCGACGTCACAGGAGGGGCCCTGCTCGGTGTAGAAGCCGCCGTAGCCCTCGACGGGTCGGTCGCCCTCGAGCTGGACCGCCACCCACCAGATCGCGAGGTGCTCGGCGTCTTCGTCGTCCTCGAGGTTGTCGTCGTCCTCGAAGTCGTCGTCGTCCTCGAAGTCGTCGTCGTCGTCTTCGAAGTCGTCGTCGTCCTCGAAGTCGCCGTCCGCTGGGTCACCACCGCCGGGCTCGGTCGTGCCGACGCTCCAGGGCTCGGTCGCGTCTGTGCTCGTGGTGCCGATCTCGCTGCCGGTGCAGGCGGCGAGAGTGATCAGGGTGATCATGCGCATGTCGTGTGCTCCGTCGTGAGGGTTCAGAGTCCAGGAAGTCCGCCGGTGAGGCGAACGCGATCGCCGCGCTGGCCCTGCACCTCGGCAAGCCCGACGTGGTCGACGGCCAGGCCCATGGCGTTGGCGGCGCTCACGAGCAGGTGCTGGTGGGGCAGGCCGGCGTCGCGGTACCCCCCCGGCACGAGCATCTCGATGGGGGTCGTGCCGTAGGGCCAGTGCAGCTGCCGGCCGGTCTGCCAGGCCCAGCCACCTCCGAGCATCACGGCGCCGTAGCGCTCGAAGCCGTGCCAGCCGTCGCCCAGCTCAGTGCCCCACACGATCAGTGTGTGGTCCATCAGCGAGCCGTCTCCGTCGGGTACGGCCTCGAGCATGGCGACCAGCTGGGCGACCTGCTTGGCGTGGTGGGCGACGTAGTCGGTCATCGCGATGGCCGAGCGCTCCGAGGAGTACAGCGAGTGGGCGAAGCCGTCGTGCACATCCGAGCCGGGGTAGCCGAAGGCGTCGCCAGGCAGGTCTCCGAGGGAGAGGCTGACCACTCGGGTCAGATCGCAGGCGAAGGCGGCCGTGATCAGCTCGGCCATGGTGGTGAACTGGGCGTCGTAGGCGCTCGCCGTCGTCGGTCGCGCAGGCGCCTCACAGGAGGCGGTCCGCAGACCGGCGATCCGCTTCTCGAGCTGACGCACGAGGTCGAAGTGGTCGCCGAGACGAGCCTGCTCCACGCTGCTGATCTTGCCGATCAGGCTCTCGTACTCGCGATGTGCGAAGTCCAGCACGGAGCCCTGCGCCGTCAGCGTCGGATCGTCGGAGGTGGACAGGCCGAAGAGACGCTCCCAGACCTTGGCGGGGTCTCCCTCCATCGGGAGCTGCTGTGCGCGCCCGGCATGGACGATCGGACGGCCCTCGTCGATGGTCAGCTCGAGAGAGGGCAGCCGATCGGGCCTCGCGATCTGCCGCGCCACCAGCTGGTCCAGGGACGGCATCTCGCTGAACAGAGCGCTCCCGGTGAAGTAGGCCCAGCCGCCCGTCCAGGCCTGGATCCAGCCCTTCTCGTGGCGGTAGCCAGGCACGTCGAGCTCGCCGGTCGCCAGGGAGAGGCCGTCGCAGATCGTGAGCCGATCCCGGTAGTCGTAGAGCGGACGCAGGGCGTCGCTCCACTCGCTCGGATCGGTGCCGAGCAGGTCGTGCTGCCACTCCCGGTCGTCGGGGTTGCCGAAGGAGGTCCTCCAGCGGTCGTGGACCACCCCGTGTCCATGGGAGAGCACGATCAGGCGCTTGGGGCGCTCACCGGCGAAGGCGACGCGCGGCAGCGCGAGGGAGGCAGTGCCCAGGCCGAGGGCCTGCAGGAGCTGGCGTCGGTTGCAGCGCATCACTTGGTCTCCTGGGTGCGAGCGAGGAACAGATCGGAGGTCACGAGGTCGACGAGCAGGGACTGCACGTCGCCGCTGTCACGGAAGCGCTGCTGGATGGCGGCAACCGAGGGCTCCTCGCCGTAGACGGGCCGGCCGAGGGCATAGGTGGCCCACTGTCGGGCGTAGCAGTCGTGGACCTGTGCGGACGTGGCGAGCTGGGCGGCGAGCTCCACTGCGCTGTCGAAGCGCAGCGATTCTCCGCCGCGGAGGTCCAGCGCGCCGCTGGCGTCGATGGGCTGGCCGTTGTCGACGGTGCGGTGGCCGCCGAGCGAGTCGTAGTTCTCGAGTGCGAAGCCGGGCGGGTTGATCCGCTCGTGGCAGACCGCACACGAGCCGTTCGAGGTCACGGACTCCAGGCGCGAGCGGTTCGTGCCCTCGGCCTCCGGCACGTCTGGCGGTAGCGCACCAGCCGCCTCGTCGGGCGGCTGGCCCAGGGCCTCGCAGGCCAGACGCTCGAGCACCCACTTGCCGCGGAGGACGGGTGCGGGATGCACCGGGTGGGCGTTGCCTGCGAGCACCGCCGGCAGCGTGAGCACGCCAGCGCGCTGGGTCGGATCCCAGGAGGTGGGCTCGACGGTCACCTGGTAGCTGAGGTTGCCGTCGTCGGTGTTCAGCGAGCGGCGCAGGGGCCCCTCGCGCGTGGACCGTCCGCCGTAGATCCCCTCGGTGTGCGACGAGGCGTAGCCGTCCGTCGACGTGAGGAGCGCGGCGAGCGTGCCCGGACCGTCGAAGATCTGCTCTTCGACGAAGAGCTGGGCCTCGAGCTCCATCGAGCGGCGCATCGCGATGAGCGAGATCGCCCACTCCTCCTCGGCGTCCTGCTCCAGAAAGTCGTGCTCCTCGCCGAAGTCGAGGTTTCCGTCTGTGCCGTAGAGCGGGAAGTAGGTCGTGCGGTCGGCGTTGTTCAGGTGGACCTTGTCCAGCCCGAGCCACTGCTCGTGGAAGCGCACGACGGCCTGGCGGGCCCGCGGGTCGGCGAGCATGCGCCTGGCCTGAGCTTCGACCTGCTCGGGGGTCTCGAGCTGTCCGGCACTCGCGGCGGCGAACAGCTCGGGGTCGGGCATCGTGTCCCACAGGGTGTAGGAGAGCCGTGAGGCGATGTGCCAGCCCGAGGCGGCATCGGTGTCAGAGGGCTCCATTCGGAAGAGGAATCGCGGCGACTGCAGGATCGCCTGGACGGTGAGTCGGACCGCGGACTCGTGGCCATGGGCGGCGAGGGTGTCCGAGAACAGCGTGTTCAGCCGGGTGAGCTCGTCGGCGTCGAGCGGGGCTCGCCAGGCGCGGCTGGCGAAGACCTGCAGGCTCTTCCAGGCGCAGTCGGCGCGGGCCTGATCCTCCATGTCCTCCCAGTCCTCGCAGATGAAGAAGTAGGGGGACTGCAGGGCGAGCCCGCTGAAGTGGGTCGCCGCCTCCTGGTACCGCTCGACCAGGTAGTTGGAGGCGATCTGCCCCTCTTCCTGGCCCTCGAAGCCCTCGATGGCGATGTCGGGTGGGAGAGCCACCGGATCGATGGCCACGCCGAACAGGTCGCGGACTGTGTTGTGGTACTCGGACGGCGTGAGCCGGAGCATGGGGGCTTCCGAGACCTTCGACGCCTCGTCGGCGCTGCAGGCGGTCAGGAGCAGGGGGATGAGCAGCGAGCGATTCACGGGTCCTCCGTGGTGCCCTCTCATCCTGGGCTGCTCGCGACGTGCTGTCTGCTGACCGGGTGTACGTTCTGTACGTGTCGTGCCGTACGCGTCTGTTGGCCGCCTTACGACCCCTGCCGGCTCCGGTCGGACGGACTACCCTGCCGATGTGCCCGACTTGTACGCCACGCTCGACTACCGCGCCTACCTCGCCGACTGGTTCGCCGAGAAGAAGGCCGCGAGTCCACGCTACAGCCACCGCGCCTTCGCCCGGCGGGTGGGTGAGAAGTCACCGAGCTTCCTGCGCGATGTGATCCAGGGTCGTCGCAACCTCACGCCGGTTCGCCGCAACGCGGTCGCCGACGTGCTCGACCTCGACGCCGAGGAGCGGGCCTGGTTCGCCCTGCTCGTGGACTTCGACCAGGCGCCCGATCTCGACAGCAAGCAGCGAATCTGGGACCAGATCGCCGCCACGCGACGCTATGCCCTGGCCAAGCAGATCGAGGGTGCGAGCTACCGCTACCTGGCGCACTGGTACTACCCAGCGATCCGCGAGCTCGCGCGGAGACCGGACTTCCGAGACGACCCCGCGTGGATTGCCGAGCAGCTCCGCCCGGCGATCACCGCTGACGAGGCGACTGAGGCTCTCGATGCCCTCTTCGAGCTGGGCTTCCTCGTGCGGGAAGGAGACCGGGTGGTGCAGTCGGACGGCGCCCTGGCCACGCCGCGCGAGGTTCGGGGGCTCGCCGCCGACGCCTACCACCGCGGGATGCTCGAGCTGGCCAAGCACGGCATCCGAAGCTCAAAGGCGAAGGAGCGCCACTACATCGGCGTCACCGTGTGCATCTCGGAGGCGCTCGTCCCGACGCTCAAGCAGGAGCTCAACCTGGTAGCATCGCGCCTGCTCGACATGTGTGAGACGGAAGAGGCGCCTTCCGAGCGCGTCTACCAACTTCAACTGACCCTTCTTCCGCTCTCGGAGGGCCCTTGCGAGGACTGACTGCTCTGCTGCTGGTCGCCTGCTCTGCCAACGATGTGGCAGGAAGCGGCACCATCGTCGGCAACCCCGGTGACGCCGAGCTTCGGCTCGCGCAGGGCGAGGAGGTCGAGTACGGCGAGGGCTGGGCGCTCGTCGACGTGGTCGAGCAGTGGCCCTGCAACATCGAGGGTGACGACACGGAGCCCTTCATCACGACCATCGATGCCGAGGTCGATCTGCTGGAAGGCGCGACCCTGCCGGTCGAGCCAGGTCCCTGGTGCGAGTACGTCGTCGTCTTTGGTGACGTGGTCGGCATCGATGGCACGGGCACCAACGGGGGCGTGTTCTCCATCGATCTGGCCGTCGAGGAGCTCGTGCTCTCGCGCGATGGGGGCTTCGTGGTCGATGGCGATGCCTACGTGCTCGAGGTCGGGGCGCCCGGCTGGATCTCGTCGAGCCTGCTCGAGCTGGAGGAGGGGGCCTACCGAGTGGTCGAGCCCGAGCGAGAGCTGTTCCACGATGCGCTCGCATGGCGGGTGCATGAGGAGACTGCGCTCTACCAGGACGCCGATCGCGACGGTCAGCTCTCGGACGAGGAGCGGGCGGTCGGGCCGGTGGCGGGAGGGGCTGCGTCGCCCGAGCTCGCCGATGACGCTGACGTGGAGCAGCCACGGGTGAACAGCGAGGAAGTCCGCGGGTGCAGCTCGGGCGACCGCTCGGCGACGGGGCTGCTGCCGCTGCTGTTCTTGGTCGCTCTGGGGCGGCGCCGCGGCACGTGGTGAGGGCACGGGCGCGAATGTGTCAATCGTGACAGTCGCGCCCGACCGAGTCTTGCGACCAGGTTTTTTGGGGAGGGGGTCTACCTCTGGGGTGTCGCCGAACGACACGCCCCAGCGAGGTTCCCATGCTCGGTATTCTGACTGCTCTGACCTTCCTCACACCGAACGCGCACGCCTTCGGCCTGTACGACTTCGACCTGGACTGGCTCGACCACCTCCAGCTGCCCGATCTCGTCTGCTACCCGGTCTGGACTGGAGTGGGTGACCCCGAAGAGTCGTTCACCATCCGGATCGAGAACGTGGGTGACGCGACGGCACCCGGCATCTGGCTCGATGTCTACGTCTCGGACATGCGCTCTGATCTCGACGACATCGCGGTGGGTCAGCCCGGCTTCGACTACGTGCGGACCAAGTCTCTCGCACCGGGAGCCTCGGTCGAGTACACCTTCTGGTACCCGCGGGATCTGCTCGATCACGTGGTCGAGACCCAGGAATATCCGTTTCTCTACAGTGCCTGCCAGATCGACTCCTTCGGTCAGGTGGTCGAGTGGGACGAGAGCAACAACATCGAGGACGCCTACGACCAGATCTACCCCGACCTCCTCCGCTGAGGCGTCAGTAGAGGATGGCGTCCGCGTCGCCGTGGGTCGCCGTGAGCAGCACCCGGGTGTCGCCCTTCACCGCCGGGTCGACGCGCTCCCAGGCCGCCACGATGGCATCTGCGTGGGCGTCGTCCCAGGCGATGACCGAGAGGAAGCTCACCTCCCAGGCATCCGCGTGCGATGCATTCTCGGCACTCACGAGGATGTCGGCGAGCTTGTCGTCGAGCAGTGACTGGGCGGCCTCCGGCGACATGCCCTCCTCGGGGGGGTAGCTGTAGGCGCGTGTGACGCTGACCCCGACCCGCACCGCGTCCACCTCGACGATCAGGTCTGTCTTCTTTCCGTCGGGGTCGTCGTACGTGATCTCGGCCTCAGTCTTCAGCAGGCTCGCCAGCTCGCACCGGTAGAGCAGGTCGAAGGCGATGGCCTCGGACTCGAGGGAGGAGCCGCCGAGGCCACCGTCTTCGAGGATCTGCTGCCCGCCCGTGGAGAGCGCTGCTGCGTCCCAGAGAGCGTCACCGAAGTCGAGGGCGCTCCGGTAGAGCGCCGGACCCGCGGTGGCCGTCGTGTCGAGCATCAGCCCGCCGCAGTCTCCCGTGATCTCTCCGAGTCCGGCAAGGGGGACGGCGGGCTCTGGGGCAGAGTCTGTGTCGGTGTCGGCGTCGGCGTCGGCGTCGGCGTCGGTGTCGGTGTCGGTGTCGGCGTCGGTGTCGGCGTCCGTGTCGGTCTCTGCCGTCGTCGTGCTGCTCACGCTCGTGTCGGTGAGTCCGTCGCCCTTGACGCCGCAGGCGGCGACCAGGACCAGAGCCAGTGTCCGTGTGAGCATGCTTCCCTCCCTGCACGACGGTATCGTCTTCGGACGACCGGCAGCGAGGGACGCCCGCGAGGGCTGCTCAGTCGTAGTACATCCAGAGAAAACCCGGGAAGAGCCATGTGAGGCCCTCTCTCAGGCGATCTCGCCAGGCGATCCAGTTGTGGCCGTCGTTGGCCTCGTCGAAGCGCACGTCGTGGCCGGCCTCCCGCAGGAGCGGTGCTAGGGCGCGGTTGAAGGTGATCAGTGACTCGAAGGTGCCGCAGCTCATGTAGATCCGCGGATGACCAAGTCGATCGGGCGATTCACGCAGGCGGTTGACGAAGTCGACGACGGGGTCCCACAGCTCGCCGCGCCCGTGACCCCCTACGTCGGTGAACACGAAGGAGCCCGACTGAAGCAGCAGGCGGCCGAAGACGCCGGGTCGCGTCCAGGCGCAGTAGAGGCTGCTCACACCGCCAAAGCTCGCGCCCATCAGCCCCAGCTCGCGGGGGTCGTCGCTGATGCCGAAGCGCCTCCGGACCTCGGGCAGGACCTCGTCGACGAGGAAGGCGGGCTGGCGTGGGTTGGCCCCGTACTCGCGGTTGCGGTCGTGACCTCGGGTGAAGGCAACGACCAGGGGGCGCACCTCGCGGCGCTGAATCAGGTTGTCGAGGACCTCCTTCATCGCCGCGAACTGGAGGTAGTCGTCGCCGTCGTGGCAGATCAACAGCGGGTACTGCTTGTGAGGCTTGTACTCCTGCGGGAGGTAGACCTTGATCTCTCGCTGATCGCCGTACACCTCGCTGTCGAAGGTGAACGACGTCATCTCTCCTGGGCGAACCCCAGGCTCGACATCCACCCATGGGGGCTCGACGTAGCCGGGCGTGGCGCAGACCGAGTTGCTGCCAAAGGGATCGAAGGCATGCAGGGGATTGTGGGGATCGCGCACCCAGCGGGTTCCACCGCTGTGGTGAATCTCCATCTTGTACTCGATGCGCGCACGGGGAGGCAGCTCGAGGCGGAGGTACCAGGCGTCGGTGTGGGGGACGCGGTGGAACTGCTGCCGCGACTCCAGGCCGAAGACCCAGTGCACGAGGTAGACGGCGTCGAGCGGCTCGTCGATCCAGAAGAAGAAGGTGGCCATGCCGCCATCGAAGAGCGGCAGCTGATTCTCTGCGACGAAGGACTCGAGGGCCTTCGAGGCGTGGTCGGGGTCGGCGACGACCTGCTTGAGCAGCTCGGTGAGTGGATTCACTGCCCCTCCCCGACGGGCATCACGGTGCCGTCGCGGTTCAGCCGCTGCACGGTGCCAGGCTCTCCACGATTCACGAGGGTGCCGCCCTGCCGGTCGAGCCAGCCTCCGCTCTCCAGTGCGATGCATGCGGCTGGGGCAAAGCGTGCCGCGAGGAGGGAGACGCGTCGGGAGTCATCGAGGCGCAGTCGTCGTCGTGCATGAGGGAGGGCCACCACGCCCCGCACGAGGCCGATGCCCTCGCCGAAGAGCTCGGGGTAGGTCGGTCCGTCAGGTGGATCGTCGTAGAAGAGCACCACGCGCTCGGTGAGCACCATCGCACCGGCTCCCCAGGCGATCAGGTGCGTTCCACGAGCTCGCACGGCCTTCAGGACGCGGTCGAGGCCGAAGTAGAAGAGGCGGTTGCGGAGCACGCCGACGTGACCGCCGGCGAGCAGGACGGTGTCGGCCGAGGCGAGGATGTCGGCCGCCTCTTGGTGCCGATCCCGCACCGTCGGCTGCTGCCACGGGGCGAGGCACTCTGGATGCTCGGCGCTGATGGCGGCGATCTGCTCCAAGAACTGGTCGTCGACGCGCCGCACATCGTCCATCGCCCACTGGAGCAGGGGCTGCAGGGCCCCCTCCTCGGCCGTCTCGGCGTCGAGGAGACGGCGCGTGCTGTCGAGCGCCCCGTGCAGGCGGATTCGATGGAGATCCTTCACACCGAGGATGCGCTGCTGCTGTCGGTGCCAGGCCCTCGACAGCTCGCTGCTCTCGAGCTCCTCGAACCAGCGGTAGAGGGGAAGCTCGACGAGTCGGTCCCCGACGACCTCGCGCAGCGCAGCCGTCTCGCCCTCGTCGTGGCGCCAGCCAGCCGTGATCGCCACGACGGGGCCGTGGCCGTCGAGGGTCGCCAGCACCTGGCTGAGGTTGGGCGTGGGCCGCTGGGGACCCAGGAAGTGAATCTGACCGTGCATCGCCGGGCGCTTAGCCGCCTCTCAGCTCCGCTGCACGGTGCCAGCGTGTGACGGCGGCGCGGCCTCGGGAGGCCTTCGGGTCGTCTCGCTGCTGCTCGTGCTCCAGAAGAGGTGTCCGTCGCCGAGTGCTGCGCGGTCATGCGGTGCGTCGAAGGACGGCGTCTCTGGCCCGAGCGGCACGATCCGACAGGGATTCAGCGCCTCGTGTGAGGCGAAGTAGTGCTGCTTGACGTGCTCGAGGTCGAGGGAGTCCCCGATGCCGGGTGTCTGGTAGAGGTCGCGGGTGTAGGCCCAGAGGTTGGGGTAGTCGATCACGCGTCGTAGGTTGCACTTGAAGTGTGTGTGGTAGACCACGTCGAAGCGGAACAACGTCGTGACCAGGCGGATGTCCGCCTCGGTGATTCGAGGGCCCGCGATGAAGCGGCTCGTCGCCAGGAGGGCCTCTGCGCGGTCAAGGCCGACGAACACCCCTCGGGCAGCCTGGTCGTAGGCCGCCTGAGACTTCGCGAAGCCGGCCTTGTACACCCCGTTGTTGATCAGGGGGTAGACCCAGTCGTTGATCGCGTCGATGCGCTGCCGGAGGTGCTCGGGGTAGAGATCGAGGCTCGGCCGAAGCGCGTGCGCCTGGAAGCGGGTGTTCAGCAGGCGGATGATCTCGGAGGACTCGTTGTTCACGATTCGGCCGGTCTGCTTGTCGAGCAGGACCGGGACGGTGATCCGACCGGCGTAGCTGGGGTCGGTGAGGCGGTAGATGTCACGCAGGCGCTCGTGACCGAAGACCGTGTCGCGTGTCGCCCCGGGCGTCTGGGCCTGGAGCGTCCAGCCGCGGTCATCGAGGAAGTGGTCGACCACGTCGACGGTGATCGCGGCCTCGAGACCCTTCAGGGCCCGCGCGATCAGGGTCCGGTGGGCCCAGGGGCACGCGAGGGAGACGTACAGGTGGTACCGACCCGCCTCGGCCTGGTTCGGCAGGGCTCCGCGGAACACCGAGGCGCTCCGCTGGAAGCACCCGGCGGTGTCGACCTCCACGTCCCAAGTGTTGCCGGTCCGCTGTGGCGCCTGTGACTTCATCCGTCGGCTCTCCGGTGGATGCTCAGAGATAGCTACCGGGAGCGCCACAGGAGGAGGACAGTCCGTTTCCGCCTGTAGGACGGCACCGGTCATGCCCCGAGCGCCGCGAGTGCAGACTGCAGGGGGGCTCCCCCCCAGGCGCTCCCCTGCAGCCTGCGAGGATCAGCGGTCGATGTAGATGATCTGCTCAGAGAGCGTGTAGCGGCCGGACTTCAGAGCGATGCGCACCGGGTAGTCGGTCGGCCCCTCGACGATGGGACCGAGGCCCGCGACGGTGAAGGTGAGGTCCGACCCACCGGGCATGTCGACGTAGGCCTCAGGAGCCACGGCGCGGACGGACTCGGTGGGATCTTCCACGACCTCGAGGCGGATGCTGTCGAAGGACGCGGGCGCAGTGAGGCCGGTGACCGCACTGAGCAGGGTGGCGGTGATCTCGGCCGGATCTCCGAGCTCGTACACGGCGGGCTCGATGCTGCCGTCACCATCCACGTCGACCCGGGAGTCGGTCGCAATGGCGAGGTCAGCGAGCTGACGCCGGCCCGTGTCATTGAAGGCCGAGACGTTGACGCCCACGATGCGTCCGCCGAGCCCTCGCGCTGCTGCGATCGCATCCCCCGCACTTGCGTCGATGCTGCAGCCCCCTGGGGAGTCGTAGCCATCCGCCGGGTCGCGCAGCTCGTTGTCGGTGATCAGCACGACGATGGGCAGTGCGCCTTCCCGGAAGCCCATGCCGCCGAGCTCACCGCCACTGGGTGTCGTCGGATCGTAGGAGTCCGGTGTGCGGCCGCCGAAGGCATCGAGGGGGCTCGAGATCAGTGGGTACACGTCGTCGGCAGAGTCGTAGCGGCCGTCGCAGTCCTGGTCGTAGCCTGCGCCGGTGAAGGCCTGGTAGATGGCCTCGTTGCCCGACTCGGGGCCATCCGCACCGCTGTGGATCGCAGCGGCATCCAGTGCGGCGCTCAGGCGTCCTGCGTCAGTGGTCTGCTGCTGTCGGAGCTCAAAGGGCTTGTCGAGCCCCGAGCCGAAGCTGGCGTCGTTGTAGTCGTCGTAGGTGGCGAAGCCGAAGGTGAGGCTGTCCAGGTCGGCGCCGAGGCTCACGGCCGCCGATGGAAAGCGGTCTCGGAGGCCATCGAGCCAGGCAGACATGGAGCACGTGGTGTCGAGCACGACCGACAGATCGACGTTCTCGTGGTCAGCGGTCAGCTCAAGCTCGGAGCCGCCATCGCCACAGATGGCCACGGGCTCGGTGACCGTGCAGGTCGAAAGGTCGACAGCCTGCACGAGCCAGTTGGCCTGCCGGTTTCCGATGCGCGGCGAGGCGGCCACGATCCCCGGCGCGACGACAGGAAGCGGTCCGATCTGCCGGGCCGATCTGCCCAGCCCGGTGACCGTGCCTGCGCACTCTCCGTCGACCAGAGCGGCCTGGCCACCATCGGGGCCGCCGACGAACAGGACCTCGCCGCCCTCGGTCACGTCCTCGACGGTCAGCTCTACGACGCCGGGGCAGCTGCCCGAGACCACCAAGGACTGTGCACTCGCGACAGCCGCAATCAACCAGATCGACATCGAACCTCCAGCAGTCTTCTGCCAAGATGATGCCCGGTTGGCCCCGCTCGTTGCTCTGGGCTGTGTCAAGCGACCGTGAGGTCAGCCCCGCTTGCCGCGGCGTCCCTTCTTGCCCTTCTTCTCGGCCTTGGCAGCCGCGACCACCTCGTTCCGGTCGAGGTGGTCCGTGCCGAGGTGCCGCAGGTACTCGCCGTAGGTGCCACGGAAGTCCTCTACGCCGTCCTCGCGAATCTCGATGATGCGCGTGGCGACCTGGCTGACGAACCAGCGGTCGTGGGAGACCAGGATGAGGGTGCTCTCGAGCTCTTGCAGCGACTTGGCTAGGGCCTCGATGCCCTCGAGGTCGAGGTGGTTGGTGGGCTCGTCGAGGATCAACACGTTGGGCTTCTGCGCCGCGACTCCACAGAGCACGAGGCGAGCCGCCTCGCCGCCAGAGAGCGCAGGCACCCGCTTGTCGGCGTCCTCTCTGGAGAACAACACCTGTGCGAGCCGCCCGTAGATCGCACCCTGTGGGTCGAGGGGCACCTGCTCCCACAGCCAGGAGGCGACCGTGTGGTCGCCGTGGAGCAGCTCTCCGTGATCCTGCGCGAAGTAGCCACGGTGGGTCTCATAGCCCCACTCCACGAGGCCCTCGTCCGCCTCGACGACGCCCTGGAGGATCTTCAGCAGGGTGGACTTCCCGATGCCGTTGGGTCCGATCACCGCGACGCGGTCGCCTCGCTCGATCTCCAGGTCGACTCCGTCGAGCACGACCTTGTCGCCGTAGGACTTGCAGATCCCCACGGCCTCGAGGACCGTGCGACCGCTGGGACGGCGCTGGGGGAAGGCAAAGCGCGGATGCCGGCGGCTGCTCTGCGGCAGGACCGCAATCTCGATCTTCTCCATGCGCTTCTGGCGGGAGTTCGCCTGGCGGGCCTTGGTCGCCTTCGCCTTGAAGCGGGCGATGAAGGCCTTGTGATCGGCGATCTCCTTCTCGCGCTTGGCGATCTCTCGCTCCTGACGCCCGCGATGCTCGATCTTGGCCTCGAGGAAGGCGGTGTAGTTGCCGCGGTAGGACATGATCCGCTCGTAGTCCACGTCGAGGATCTGAGTGGTCATGTTGTCGAGGAAGCGGTGGTCGTGGCTGACGATGACCGCACAGCCGGCGAAGCGGCACAGGAAGGTCTCGAGCCAGCGGAGGGACAAGATGTCGAGGTGGTTGTTGGGCTCGTCGAGCAGCAGCAGATCGGGGCTGCCCGCGAGGGTGCGAGCGAGCAGGACGCGGAGCTTGTAGCCGCCAGAGAGCGTCGACAGCGGGTCGTAGTGCTGCGAGGTAGGGATCCCCATGCCCTCCAGGATCTCCGCCGCCTTGGACTCGAGGGCGTAGCCACCGAGCCGCAGGATGGTCTCCTCGATGTTGGCGTAGCGGTCCGCGTCGAAGTCTTCCTCCGGCCCCGAGAGCATGGCCTCCTTGCGCGCCATCGCGGACCAGACCTCGGCATGACCCATCATCACCACGTGGAGAAGGGGCACGTCCTCGTACTTGTAGTGGTCCTGCTCGAGGACCCCCACGCGCGTGGCCTTCGGGATCTGCACGGAGCCGCCGCTGGACTGCTCCTCACCGGTGAGGATGCGCAGGAAGGTGGACTTGCCCGAGCCGTTGGCGCCGACGATGCCGTACCGCTGCCCCGCATGCAGCTGCATGGAGACATCGCGGAACAGCGTGCGTCCGCCGAACTCCTTCGTCAGGTCGGTGATGGTGACCACAGCCGCCTCCAGAGGCGCCGGGAGTCACGCGTCAGCGCCCGCGGCGCAAGTCGCGGGAGCGTCTACTCGTACCAGACCACGTAGGTCGACAGGTCGATGTTGCCGCCGCCAGGCTCGCCGCGCTCCCCGAGCGTCGCCGTGTAGTCGAGGGTGTTCTCGGCTCCTGGGATGGCGTGCGCCGTCAGGTCGGTGGTGATCGGCTCGACCGGCAGGCCCGGACACCAGTACGCACGCAGCGCTGCCCAGTTGCCCCACTGGCCGGGCGAGACACCCTTCTTGGCCATCAGGGCACATCCGGGCAGGGAGCCGATGCCGCTCTCGGGCACGATGGACTCGGCCTCGGCGCCATTGATGGTGAAGTGGTGCCGGTGGTCGCACCACTCGGAGCAGTTGGTGCTGCCGTCCTGGCCGTGGCCGCTGACGATGCTCACCAGCTCGACGCGGGTGGCGCCCGCAGGTGGTGTGAACAGGACGGGGTCGCGCTCGTTGTAGTAGGAGTCGAAGTTCGCACCCCGGTAGACGAGCTCCGCACCTGTCGGTCGCGGCACACCGCGGGTCGACAGTCGGACGGCCATGCGGGCCTTTCGCGCGGTGCCCCGCTCCCAGTCCGGGCCCATCTCGATCCGGAAGCTCGTGCGGCCGCCCGAGAGCAGCGGGAGGAGCTGGGAGGCATCCATTGCCCAGCGGCGCTCCCCGCGGCGCCAGTAGGGCGTGATCCACCGGACGAGCTCACGGCGATCGGCGCACTCTTCGCCGTCGACGCACAGCTCGATGCGGGCGTTTCGGTCCCACTCGGAGCACGCGAAGGGGTTGCGGTGCTCGCAGATCACCTGAACGTCGAACTCGAGGGTGTCGAAGCCCGAGAGGTCTGCGGGCAGATCGACGGTCTCGACGAAGATTCGGCTGGTGACCTCCTCGTCCACCAACACGGCCTCGGTGACGCCTTCCTCGTTCGCGAGGCGCTCGGCGAGCTCGGCCTTGTGATTGTAGAAGTGGCCGAGGTAGCCAGCCATCTCGAGCGTGGGCGTGCCGCCGACGAAGTTGTCGATGTTCCCACCCGGATCCCACCGCTGCTCGACATCGATGCCGAACATCACGAGGTCGGGGGCGTAGGCGGTGCCGCGATCGCCGAGATCCTCTCCGGACTGGGGCTGGTAGTCCATGTAGTCGGAGACCATCGCGCCCACGCTGCCGTCGATCTTGTCGAGGCGGTCGGTGACGAAGTGCACTCGATCCTTGCGCTTGGCGCCGAGGGTCAGGCTGTCGCGCATCTCCTCGACCTTCCTGCGGCGGTCGGGCTTGGCGCTAGCCATCGACACGAAGAAGATGTGGGCGTTGCTCGGAGCGGCCGTGAGCAGGTCGTTGCCGTCACTGCTCCACAGCGTGTCGCCTTCGCTGTCGTCCCAGTGGGTGACGAAGATGTAGCTGTCGCAGCCGGTCCAGTTCTCGGAGAGCGTCCAGACCTCGTCGTCGACCAGGTTGACCGTGAAGTCGGCCGCGAGCTCGCCGAACAGCACGCCGCCCTCGCCCTCGTCGAAGGCGCGCGGCATGATGTCGGGACGCTCGCACGGCAGCACCGGCTCGGTGCTGGCCGTCGACGTGTCGGCTGTGTTCGATGGCTCGGTCTTGTCGTCACCACCGCCGCATGCTGCGAGCGCCACCAAGAGCACCAACCCTCTCATCGTCCCTCCACCCCATCATCGTACCAACGCGGTGGTGCCTCTGGGGACGCCGTGGCGCAGGCTGACGCAGGCTTCACGGGTCGGCGATGCGGTCGGTGTCAGTCGGCGGAGGCTGCGAGCGTGCCGTCGAAGGCGAAGCCGATGGCGAGCAGAGGCAGCCCGGAAGGCTGTTCTTGGCCGGCTCGATACGGGTGCTGCAGCCACCACTGGGAGAGCACGAACAGCGTGGGGTGGTCGAAGGCCGACGTGCCGCCCTCGTCGGCGAACTGCCACGCAAAGAGCGGTCCGACGCGGTGGTGGGCCAGTGCGCCGTCGGTTCCCTCGACGCCGTCGAGGGTGTCGGAGAAGGTGTGCCGGAGGCCGAGGCGGAGCTTCTCGGCGACGAAGAGCACGTCGCTGTCTACGAGTACCATCCAGCGCTCGTCGGGCGCGAGGCGATCCCAGTACTGGTCGTAGAACCACCCTCCCTCGTCGTCGCCGAGGCCCACATCGAAGCGCGTCCACTGACCTGTGGAGCGAACGGCGACGGGGCCCACCTTCGCGCGGACGGTGCCGCCCAGAGTCGCGACCCAGCCGCCGCCCGCGTACGCCTCGTCGCTGCCTGCTGCCAGGGCCTGGTCGGAGTACCGAGTGCTCGGGTCGGTCGTCGACTGGAGTTGATCGAAGGTGCCGAAGTACCCCGCCGCGCTCACGTCTCCGAAGACCCTGAGCACGGCGAGAACCTGCGCCTCAGCGTAGAGACCGACGCGGGAGTAAGCGGGCGTGACGATCGCGCTCGGACCCACGAAGGCGCTGGTGTCTTGGAGCAGCGTGCTGTCTGAGGTCGACAGGCGCCGTCGCCAGCCGATGCGGTGAATGTCGACCAAGCCCAGCGGGTTGATGCGTGCGAAGGTGGCGTTGCTGTACCACAACCGGTCGCGAGGGGCTGGCGTGTACGCGGACTCGGACTCTCCGGCGAAGGCGACGTCGTCGCCGCGAGCACCGCGGTCCTGGGACCAGGCCGTCCCGAGCAGGAGCACTGCGAGCCACATCTCGACCTCCGGAGGCTCAGTCTACCCGAGCGCATTCGCCCTCTGGTGATACCGGACTCCATGGTCGGACTCGCGATTGTCGGCATGGGGCGAGCTGGACAGGCCCGCGTGAGGGCATTGGATGGCCATCCGGAGGCTCGCTGCGTGGCCACCGTCTCGCGGCGTGCGGGCGACGACCTGTCGGCCGTGCTGGCGCGCAGCGACGTCGACGCGGTGGTTGTGTGTACCGAGAACGCCGATCATCCGAAGACGGTCCGGCTTGCACTCGAGGCTGGCAAGCACGTCGCCGTCGAGTTTCCCCTGGCGCCCGATGCGTCGACGACCCGGTCGCTGTACGCCCTGGCGGCCTCGCAGGGTCGTGTCCTGCACACCGAGCTGATCGGACAGCTGACCGGTAGCTTTCGGGCGCTGCGGACCGTGGCCGACCGCGCTGTCGGGCTGGAGATCGCCTTCGAGGGTGGCCTGTACCGATGGGTCGCCGAGGAGGCTGCGGCCGGGCGGCACGCGGTGCTCGCCACGGGTCGCCTGCACGCCGCATGGTCGCTCGCGGGTCCGCTCACCCTCGAGAGTGCGTCTCTCGACGCGGACACCGACGGCTACCGCCTCGAGGTCCAGGCCAGGGGGCGCTTCCCAGTCGTGTTGATCGAGGACCGGCGCATCGGAGCACGGCGAGGCAGCCGCATGGTCCTGCTCGGCTCCGACGGCCCCCTGCGGCCAGAGCCACTGCCTTCAGAGCCTCTCTTCCGGGCGGATCTGGACTGCTTCCTCGGTCGCATCCGCGGTGAGAGGGAGGGCTACGTCTCGGACCGCCAGGTGGTCGAGATCGCCGTGTTCGCCGATGCGATCCAGGCACGCTGTCTCGGGCAGACGGCGGGGAACCCCTGACGCATCTCGCATGTCGGGGGGCGCACTAGGACGCAACGCGAACGGGGGTGGCACGATACGCGGCGCGTCCCGGGAGGCCACACGTGATTGGACTACTGACCCTCGCTGCACTCGCGGCAGCACCTGCCGACCGTGCCCTGACGCACGTGCAGCCGCTCGCCCACGCAGAGGCGCCCTTTCACGCGGTCCGGACCACCCCTTTCTCCGGTGGTGATCGGGTGCGTGTCGCCCAGACGGTGCGTGGCTTGCCGGTCTGGGGCAGCACCATGGTCGTGGTGCTCGACCCGGACGGGAGCGTGAAGCGCACGGTGGGCATGCCTGTCGTGCCGCCCGAGCTGGAGTCTCCCGTGTTCACGGCGGACGCCGCGATGGCGAGGGTCGATGGGCTGATGCCGGGCGATGGCGAGCTGTTCGCACCCCGCGCCGAGCTCGGTGTGCTGGCACGCGACTCGGGGGCACGCCTGGCTTGGCGTGTCGAGGTCAGCCGCAACGCCCCTCTGGCGGCCTGGCATGCCTGGGTCGATGCCGAGACGGGCGTGATCCTGGGCATCGCGCCCTCACTGTGGACGGCGCGTGGTCTGGTCTATGAGACCAACCCCGAGCAGGGCGAGCCCGTCGAGGTCGACCTCGGGCCTGTCGGCGACACCCTGAGCGGCGACTACGCCTCGGCGGTCTCCTGCGTGGACTGGTCGGAGGCCGACACGACCTGCCGCGAGACCGCGCAGTTCGCGGTCGCGGACGGGAACGGCGACTTCTTCTTCGACGCCGACGACGGCCTGTCCGAGGACCCCTTCGCCGAGGTGATGATGTACCACCACCTCGACGTGATCGGACGCTGGTTCGAGCAGCTCGGCTTTCGCCATGACCGCTTAAGCTCCCAGCAGCAGATGCAGGCCGTGGCGAATATCGACTACGCGAATGCGTTCTACGGGGACGCCGATGGCGACGGCGTGCCCGAGGTGGCCTTCGGCAAGACCGTCTTCGGAAACTTCGCCTACGACGCCGATGTCATCTACCACGAGTACAGCCACTCGGTCTTCAATGAGCTGGTACAGCCCGTGTTCTCGCGTGCAGATGCCTATGGCCTGGACGGCGCCCCCGGTGGCCTCAACGAGGGCACGGCCGATCTGTTCGCGATGGCCTACACCGGAGATGCGAAGGTCGGCGAGTACGGCGGTCGGGCCTTTGGTCTCGACGGCCCGGTCCGCAACCTGGGGCCCGACAAGTCCTGCCCCCACGACATCTACAACCAGACCCACACTGACGGTCAGATCTGGGCCTCGCTGGGCTGGAACCTGATCGAGGACCCGCTGCTAGGTGGCGACCTCGTCGGTGAGCTGGTCGTGGGTGCCGTCGCGGAGTTCCCCTCCGACGTGAGCTGGAAGCAGGCCGGCAAGGCGCTGAGGAACTCTGCGGACGACCTGCTCGCTGCCGGTCGCATCGACGCCGAGCAGCACGCCGCGATCATCGCGCACGGTGAGAACTCCGGCGTGATTGGCTGCGGTCGCGTGATTCCGCTCGAGGAGGTCGAGTCCAGCCGCCAGCAGGTCTTTGCCTTCGGCGACGACGGGACCCCTCTGGCTACCCAGTTCAGCCTCGATGCGCCCGAGGGCACGACCGAGCTGGTGTTTCGCATCGACGAGAAGATCGAGCTGCAGGGTGCGCTCACGGCCAACGTGTACGTGCGGCGTGACGACTTCGTGCGGCACGAGCTGATCGACCTCGGCTACTTCCAGATCGCCACGCCGACCGACTTCGACGCGATCGAGGCGGGCATCAAGCGCAAGTCCTTCGAGTGGGTGCTCGACGCGAGCTCCGAGCCCCCCCTCGAGCCCGGCGCCACGTACTACTTCTCGGTCGCGATCGGCGCGCCCGACGGCTTTGGCATCGGAGAGGTCGTCGTCAGCGGTGACTCCACGATCGTGCCGCCCGTCGAGCCGGAGGCCCTGGCCTCGGCGCAGGGTGAGGAGAGTGCGGCGGGCTGTGGCTGCAGCAGCGGGCACTCTGCAGCAGGCTGGCTCGCGCTTCCGCTGCTGATCCTGGGACTGCGACGCCGCTGAGGCCTAGAGCCTCGCCTGCCGCGAGTGAGGCACTCGTCGCGGTCATCCCGTCGCGGCGGTACGGCCGGCATCCCTTGTGGAGCCGTCGAGACGCGCGAGTGTGTGCCGAGGTGAAGGTGCTGTAAAGCCGCGCCAGTATGTGATCCGAGCCGGTATTCTGCTCTAGCTGGAGGCTCTGATGTGTACAAGACTGGGGCTGTTCCTCGTGGTCATGGCCTGCTCGTCCTCGGGGACGAAGAACGTGGGCCGAGGGCAAGACACCGCAGCGCAGAGCACGTCGTCGCAGACGACGGGGGCGGGCACGGAGACATCCGGTGGAGGCACGACTGCCTCGGGCGTGGCGACCGGTGGCACCTCGACGGGCACGACGCCGACCGAGCCCACGCAGTCGACCGAGCCGACGACGGGCACGACCGAGCCCCCCACCGACTGCTCCGCCGATCCGAGCCTTCGGCTCGAGGTCGAGGTGATCTCTCGGGACGAGGTGCTCGGGCAGGAGGTCGTCGTCACCACGCCGAGATCAGCCGAGGTCGTCATCGGATGCCAGGCGAGCGACGATCCTGCAGAGGGCGTGCTGTTGGAGGCCCTCGTTGGTGATTCCCACAGCTTTCGGCTCCAGGGGCTCCTCCCTGGCACGACCTACGCCTGCTCGGCGGCCGCGACGTGCCCCGAGACCACGGAGCCCACCCCGTTCGAGATCGTCACGCCGGAGGCGCCAGCGCGCCACCCGGTGGTGGAGATCGAGCGGCATCCGGACCATGCGATCAGCGAGGGCTACCTACTCACGGCGTGGGACGAGGGCGGCGGCTGCGTCGTACAGCACGAGCTGATCGCCTTCGACACCGATGGACGGCCCCGCTGGTGGTACCGCCCGGCGGGCATCGAGGCCATCGACATTGAGGTGCTCTACCACCCCCCATCCACCATCGTGTGGGGCGGTAACCAGTCCGACGGCGTGCAGATCCTCGACCTGTGGGACGGCGTCACCTACATCGCCGACATCGGGGCTGCGACCTTCCATCATGACGCCAAGCTCCTCCCCGATGGCCGCCTGATGACGCTCGAGGAGCGGGACAACTCGGAGGGTGGGCCCCGGAGCTGGCTCGGGTTCGGCATCCGCACGCACGATCCGGTCACGGGCGTCGTGGACTGGGACTACGACTCGCAGCTGGCGGTCGACGAGGGGGTGCTCGGACCAGGCATCGGTGATGTCTACCATGCGAACTGGGTGGACTGGATCGAGCATCCCGAGGGCCCAATGGTGTACGTGAGTCTCTGCTTCGACTGGAAGATCCTCGCGATCGACCCAGAGACCATGGAGGTGGCCTGGCACATCGGCACGGACGGTGGCCTGCAGATGCTGGACATCGACGGCACGCCGCTTCCAGACTGGGAGGCGCCGCAGTGCCAGCACGGCCTCGAGGTCGACGGCAACCGACTCCTGATCTACGACAACGGGCAGGCACGGCCCGGCAGCCGGGCGCTGGAGCTGGAGGTCGATCCGGTGGCCGGGACCGCACGCAAGCTCTGGGAGTGGACCGAGCCCGGCTGGAACGAGGACACCCTCGGCGACATCGACTACCTCTCGGGCGACCGGGTCCTGATCACAGAGGCCCATCCCTCGTGCTGGAACTGGTCGGGTGCGCGGTCGACCATCGTGGAGGTGGACCGCCCGACGGGAGATGTCGCCTGGCGGCTCACGTTCCCGAGGAGCAACCATGCGATCTATCGCTCGGAGCGGATCGACGGCTGCACGATGTTCGCCAACACGAAGTACTGCCCAGAGCTGTCCGACCGACTGGACGAGCTCAGTGGGCTGCTCTTCCCCTGACGGCGCTTAGCGGCGGCGCCGCAGGGCTCCGAGGAGTCCGACGACGAGCAGCCAGCCCGCGGGTGCGGGAGTGCTCGTCGCACAGCCACAGCCGCCCGGCTGCTTGTTGTTGCCCTGCTCGGTGGCGAGGGAGCCGTCCTCCCCATCGCAGTCCTGGTCGACCTCGTCGCCGAGCTCATCCGGGGCTCCCGGGTAGGTGTTGGCGTCCTCGTCGTTGCAGTCGGTGCCGTCGGCGACGAAGCCGACCGGCTCTCGGCAGGCATCTTCGGTGAGCTCGGGGTCGCCGTAGCCGTCACCATCGCTGTCGGCGAACCAGGTCTCGAGGAGCCCGTCGTCGGCCTCCCCGTTGCAGTCCTGATCGAGGCCGTCGCACAGCTCGGGGGCACCGGCGTAGATCGAGGCGTTCGTGTCGTCGCAGTCGCTGTCGCTCGTCACGTGCCCAGCGGGTGGGTCACAGGAGAACACCTCGGTCGCCGGGTCGCCCTGACCGTCGCGATCGACGTCGAGGTAGAACGGGGCGCCGTCGATGGCGCCCACGTCGACGAGTCCGTCGCAGTCCTGGTCGATGCCGTCGCAGATCTCATCGGCGCCAGGGAAGATGGTCGGGTCGTTGTCGTCGCAGTCTTCGAGAGCGACGAAGCCGTCGCCGTCGTCGTCGACGATGGCGCCCTCTGGGGCGTCAGGACCGCCGTACGCGCCGATGTCGGAGGTGGTGCCGTCCGGATCGACGATCCCAGGGTCACCGCCGTCGATCAGGGGGCTGCCCAGGTCGGGGTAGACGGCCTGGTCACAGCCACCGCCCCGTGTGTACTCCCGGAGCATGGGGTCGCCCTCGACCATGCCGTCGCCGAGAGTGTCGGGGGAGAGGTCGCCACCGAGATCGGCCGGCTCGTTGCTGAACAGGGCCGAGTAGTCGATGCCGCCATCGATGGCGGTGTTGCTCGAGACACCCGTGCCGGAGGTGGACCAGCCGACCAGGTTGTTCGTGAAGACCAAGCTGGTCTCGAAGGCGCGAACTCCGCCGCCCTCGTCGGAGCCGTTGCCTAGCACGTGGTTGTTGACGAACTCGGTGGGCCCAGCACTGGAGAGGTGGATGCCGCCACCGTAGTCCCCTGACTCGTTCTCGATGAAGAGGTTGTTGCGCCAGGTGGAGCTGCCGAAGCCACCAGAGATGATGCGCACGCCCCCGCCGGCGGTGTCGGCGGTGTTGCCGCAGAACAGGTTTCGGATGCCGGAGAGGTTGGACGTGGCCTCAACCGAGAGCGCGCCTCCGGCCGTGGCGCTGGCGTTCGTCTCGAAGCGATTGTCTTCGAGGACCAGGGTGCCGCGGGGGCCGTTGGTGGTGTTGAGGCCGAGTGCGCCGCCGCGGTCGGTCGCCGTGTTGTCCACGAACGTGCTGCCGCGGACCAGGAGCGTCGGCTCGGCGGCGTCGGGCCGCCATCGAATGGCTCCGCCCTCGCCGTCGTAGGCGCGATTCGTCTCGAAGGTGCTGCCCTCGATGGTCACGCTGCCCTCGGAGCCGAGGTAGATCGCCCCGCCGAAGTTGCCTTCGTTCCGTGTGAAGGTGCTCCCGGAGACCGTCCCCGAGGAGCGAGCAGTGCTGACGACGGCTCCGCCCACGTCGCCCGCGGTGATGTTCCGGTCGAAGACGGAGTCGGCGATCGTCCACGTCGAGCCGTCACCGAAGCGAACCGCTCCGCCCTCACAGGAATCGTCGCACTGGTCGGGGCGGGTGGTGTTGTTGGTGAAGGTCGACCCGCTGATGGTCACGTCGGACGACAGGGAGTAGAGCGCGCCACCGTCGCTCGCGACGCTGTTCTCGTCGAAGTCCGAGTCTTCGACCACGACGGTCGAGCCCTCGACGCGGATGGCCCCACCGAAGCTGGCGTCACCCTCGCTGAAGGTGGAGCGGCGAATGGTGAGGTCGGTGCGGGTCGCCCAGATGTGACCACCGGCCGCGGTCTCTGCCGTGTTTCCAGCGAAGGTGCTGTCCTCCACGAGGAGGCTGGCGTCGATCACCCGGATGCCACCTCCGTTGATGTCGACCTCTGCGCCCTCGACGCTCACCTCCCGAAGGATCACGGTGCTGCCAGCCTCGGCGTTGAGGCCCCGCACAGAGTCGGGTGCCAGTGCGATGGACTGCATCGTCAGGGCAGAACCTCGCACCGTGATCACGTCGGCATCGCGGGCGGTCAGGACGGGCGGGTCGGCCGGGTCGGTCGCCTCGAGGGTGACGTCGACCGTCACCACGAGGGCGCCGCGGTACTCGCCGCCGGCGATCGAGATGACGTCATCCGCCTCGGCGGCGTCCAGCGCGGACACCACGTCGGCGAAGTCGGCGGCCGGGCCGACGGTCAGTGTGGCAGCCTCTGCCGCCGCGAGGAGGATCCAAATCCCCAACATCGCATGCTCCCCTGGAGGTTCTTCAAGGGAGGATAGCCGGCGTGAGAGAGTCACGGGCCGTGTCGGGCGTGACGACGCGCAGCCCTGGTCGTGGATTCGGGCCGTGCGCCCGTGTCTGTCGGGGATCCTCGTGGCCTCGGGGCGGGTGCGGTCTTGGCACTCCCTTTGCGCTTCTTCCGCGCATTTTGGTCGCTGGCTGGCGTGTCGAAGGCGCAGGCAGCCCAGACGCTCGCTCAGGGCTCGGCCGACGCCTCTGTGCGTCGGAGGTCGTCTTCACCGCCCCGGCCGATGCGCACGTCGTCCCTCAGGCCGAGCCGCTCGTCGCGCGCCTCTTCGGCCCAGCGGCGCACCCAGGCACGGGTCGGCTGGAAGCGAAGAACCAAGGAATAGTCTGCGTAGGCGGCATCCCAGTCGTCTCGGGACCAGGCCTCTGCCGCAGAGTCGAGCAGCCGTGCCGCAACGGGCGCGCCGCGCTCGCGGAGGGTTGCTCCGTAGGGGCTCCAGCGGTGGGAGCGCTCCAGCAGGCGGGCTGCCTCTGCGTCTGGCCGACCGTCGGTCGCCCGTGCCCAGCAGGCGCCGATGGCGGGCGCGACCTCGCCGCGCTCGCGCCGCACCCAGCGCGGACGCGTGGCGCGGTGGCGCGCGAGCTGCTCCCAGAGGCGCTCTGAGTCGCCGCAGTCACCTGCGTCGGCGACCTGTCGGACTCGAGTCCGGAGGGCCGTCACGCGCTCTGCGAGCACGTCTGACGACACGACCTCCACGGCGTCCGGGAAGCGGACCTCACCCGCCGCGACGAGCGGTGGTCCGTCGAGCTCGGCGCCTGCCGGTGCCTCGGTCGCCCGCCACACACGGCCGCCGGGTCCGGTCACCACCAGGCCCAGTGTGTAGCGACCGTCGGGCCAGTCTTGGGGCAGTCGGGTCGTGTGGCGACCGCGGAGTGCCTCCGCGGGTCCCCAGCCATCCAGGTCGAGCAGACCATGGTCCAGCGGCACGACCCAGGTGTGCAGGCGCCCCTGACCGGCGAGGAAGGCCTTCAGCACGATGCCCGACGCCTGAGCCCGCACGCGGTCCGTGACCAGCGGCGTCTCGACGTAGCTGGGCTGGCCCGCGACCCAGGGCGCAGGCAGGCGGAGGTCGGCCAGGGACAGGCCCTGCTCGAAGGTGACTCGACGAGGGCCCACCACGGCCGCGGGGTCCGCGGTGATCAGGTCGCGACGGGCGTGGATGCCCGGAAAGATGGCCCCGCGGCCGGTCTCGTAGCCGGGCAGGACGAAGTAGTCGTCGACGAACCAGTCGTACTGCCGCATGCCCGTGTGCCGGGTCCACCAGTTGCCGTTGCCGACGTTCGCGAAGGTCGGTGGTCGCTCGTCGCGCAGATACTCGGTGATGAAGGCCCGCTGCTGGTACCAGTGGTGGGCCATCGGGACGTCGACCAGCCCACCCATGTCGAGCACTCGGAAGTCCGGCGCCCACCAGAGGAAGGCCCCCATGTCGATGTCGAAGTTCACCACCTCGCCCAGGTGGTGCGTTCGCTGGACGATCTCTCGGAGGTAGTCCAGGCGTCGGCGGACCTCGTGGGGGGTCACGTCGGTGTTGTAGTAGAGATGATCTCGGGTCTGCGAGAGGTTTGGAGGCAGCAGCAGGCCGGTGGCGATGGACAGGGTCGTCCAGGTGACCGGGCCCCAGTGCGCGCCGTCGGTGCGCTCGGCGAGGCGGTCCGCGAGGAGGGTCAGGCCCACGGCGATCAACACGGCGAGGGGGACCGCCACTAGGCTCATCCAGCGGTAGGCACCCATCCAGTCGCCGTCGACCGCGATCGCGTAGCCGAGACCAGCGACGAGCAGGTGTCCCGAGAGACCGCGCGCCACTCCGGCCGACGGGTCGTCGTGCTGCAGCGCGAACAGCGGCGCGGCCATGCCCAGTCCCAGGACGGCGAGCAGCCGCAGGAGGACGATCGACTCCGGGGGGGAGGGCCACCACAGCCAGGCTGCGAGCCCGCCGACCGCGGCGAGCACCCACCACGTGTGTCGGCGCCCCACGACGGCGATCGCGACGACCGGAGCCCACCAGCCCGTCCACAGGCGGCCAGCCCACTCGCGGAGCTGGCCCCAGCCACGGGCGTCCCAGTCGAGCAGGACGATCCCGTGCGAGCCGACCTTGGCGTAGACCGTGTTGGGCAGCGGCCAGGCGAAGTAGGCGAGGCGGAGGCCTTCGAGCACCAGCGAGGGCAAGAGCACCGCTGCGGCCCAGACGGCTGCGGGACGCCAGCCACGGCTGCGCCAGGTCGCGGCGGCGTACCACGCGCCCGCGGTGGCGGCGTAGGCGAGCCCCTCGGGTCGGGTCCAGGCCAGGAGCAGCGCGATGAGGGCCGACCAGGGTGCGCCTCCGTCACGCGCCTCGAGGGCGATGCGCCAGACCATGCCCGCGAGCAGGGCTGCGAAGAGGGCGTTCTCGAGACCGCTGGCGGACCAGATCGCGTGCTGGGCACTGGCGGCCAGAGCGACGCAGGCCACGAGCGCGCCAGGGCCTCGATGATCAGGCAGCGCGAGGGAGGCGATGCGCCACACGGCGTAGACCGTCCAGGCGGTGAGTCCAGCGGCCAGGGGCTTTGCGATGGTGAAGCCGTCGAGCCCCACCGCCTGGAACAGCGCGAGCAGGGCGACCCACGTGGGGTTGCTCACGGCCTCTACGCGCTCTCCGCCCGGAAAGGGCACGAGCCCGAAGCCGTCGATCAGGTTGCGTGCATAGGCGAAGCTGATCGCGGCGTCTTCGATGAACCAGTGCCAGTGGGTGGCCTGGTGTGCGACGGCGGCGACCGCACAAGCGGCCACGACCGCCAGCCTGGCCCGGGGGTGCGGCATGCGCGCACCCTACCTGCCGCGAGGGGTGGGGGCCACTGTGGTCCGCTGGTGGTTAGGCGGAAGCGACCCAAGCCATGCCCCAGTCCGACCCCGCGAGCGCTGATCCCGACCGCTCTCCGCTCCTGCGGTGGGGGCCTGCCGTGCTGCCGGGTCTGGCGGCGATCGCGCTGCTCGCGGGGCTTGTGCCGGTGTGGGCGGCGCGGCTCACCTACCCCTTCGATCTGGAGTGGATGGAGGGGGGCATCCTCGTGCATGCCTGGCGGATCCTGTCGCTGGAGCCGGTCTACGCCCCGCCGAGCCCGGAGTTCGTCCCCTTCGTCTACCCGCCTGGCTACGCCGCGACACTCGCGGCGCTCGGGAGCCTCTTCGGACTGTCGCTCTGGCTGGGGCGCGCGCTCTCCCTGCTCGCGCTCGTCGCGGCCGCGGCGTCCGTGCCGGCGGCCCTGCAGCGGCTCGGAGGACCGCGCTGGCTCGGGCTCGCAGCGAGTGTGACCTTCCTCGGCACGTATCCGCAGAGTGGTGCGTTCTATGATCTGGTGCGGCCTGACACCCTGGCGATCGCCCTGGCGGGCTGGTCGGTCGTCGCGGCCCTCGGGACGGGGCGCCGTGCTGCGGTCATCGCCGGGCTGCTGCTGGCGGCTGCCGTGGCGACCAAGCACAACCTGGGCGCCTTCGCAGCGCCCATCGCCTTCGGGATCGCGCTGCGGAGCGGTCGCGACGCGGGAGCGTTCGTCGCCGCCTTCGTCCTTCCGGTCGTCCTGGGAACCACCTGGCTGCAGCTCTCGAGCGACGGGGCCTTCCTGACCTACCTGCTCGAGGTGCCGCTCTCCCACCCGGTCCGCTGGGAGAAGGGCCTGAACGACACGGTCCGCGAGTGGGGCATGGCGCTCCCGGTGATGCTGCCGCTCGGAGCCGTGGGGCTGGTCTACCGCGCCGCACGCACGTCGGGTCTGCCTCCGTGGCTGACGGCCGGCGTGCCTGTGTGGGCCGGCATGGGGCTGGGGTGGTGGCTCACCTACGCGCCGCCGCCGCCGCCGGTGTGGACGAGCACGACGGGGGGCGCGGCCTTCGCGCTCGCGGCTGGCGCACTGGCCGCTGCGGTGTGGGCAGCGGATTGCCTGCGTACCCGTCTTCGCGGAGAGCTGCCGGAGTGGCGAGAGGTCCTGGTCGCGGGCGTCGTCGTCTCGGCCGCGGTGCTGGCGCTGTGGATGCGCGCGCACCACGGGGGCTTCGTCAACGTCCATGCTCCTCTGTACTGGTCGGCTGCACTCGGGGGCGCGCTGCTCCTGTCTCGCGCCTCGGCCTCGCTGCCCGGGGCGGCGCTTGCGTCCGTCGTCCTGACCGCTCAGCTTGGGTGGTCGGCGTGGCGCCTGCATCCGGAGCGGCTCGTCCCGACGGATGCCGATCGAGAGGCGGGCTGGCGCCTCGTCGAGCGCATGCGGGAGCTCGACGGTCCGGTCCTCTCCCCGTTTGCGTCGTGGATGCCCGTCCTCGCGGGCAAGTCTCCCTCACTGCATGCGATGGCCGTGTGGGACTGCAACCACCGAGACGGTCCCTTCTTCCACGATCTGTGGAACATTGAGAAGGAGATCCGGGCAGGACGCTGGGCAGGTCTGCTCGTGGGCACGCAGCCCTTCATGCGGGCCGTCGGCAACCACTACCGCCTCGAGGAAGATCTCTTCGAGGACGGTGACGACGCGCTCATGCCGAAGACGGGCTGGCGCGCTCGGCCCGAGGCGCTCTGGGTGCCGCGCGAGTCTGAGTGGTAGGTCGCGCCTACCACTTCCGCCCGGTGCGAGGACGCGCGAGCCGCACCGGGACCTCCTGACCCCTGATCACCAGGCGGTCGATGCGCGAGAGCACCTGGTTTGCGGTCTCGCGGGACACACCCACGAAGGTCTTTCGGTCGAGGATCGTGACCTTGCCGATGGTGCGGCCGTCGATTCCAGCCTCGTTGGCGAGCGCACCCACCACGTCGCGGGGGCGCAGGTGGCCTCGCTTGCCGATGGGGATGAACAGCGCGACCTCGTTGGAGTCCTCGCGACGGTGGGGACGACCGGGGGACAGGCCGTCGCTGCGACCCTGGCGCGGGTTGCGCTCCCGGGCCCACACCGGAGGGGCATTCTGCGCGCCGTCATCGAAGGGCTCAGCGCCCGCGAGCATCACGATGGCGGCTGCCGCGACATCCTCGGGTGACCAGTCGTTCTGCTCGATCACGGTCCGGAGCCAGGCACGGACGCCGCCGTGGGCCTCACCCATCGCCTCGGCCAATGCGGCCTGAACGCCACCGCGGCGGCGCTCCACGATGTCGGCGTCGCTCGGGACGCCGACCCGCTCGATGTCGACCTTCAGGCGTCGACTGAGGTCTCGGATCTTGTGCACCTCGCGGGGCGTCGCCAGCGAGATCGCCGTGCCCTCCCGCCCGACGCGGCCCGTGCGGCCGATGCGGTGGACGTAGACCTCGGTGTCGAGCGGCAGGTCGAGGTTCACCACGTGGGTGATGTGGTCGACGTCGATGCCGCGGGCCGCCACGTCGGTGGCGACGACCACCTCGAGCTGCTTGGAGCGCAGCCGAGCGAGCACACGCTCTCGGGCTGCCTGGTTGAGGTCGCCATGCAGGGCGTCCGCGGCGAAGCCGGCCTCGGCCAGGGCGTCGGCCACCTCGGCGCAGCCCGCGCGGGTGCGGGCAAAGATCAGCGTGGTGCCGCGCTCGGTGCCCCGGAGCACCCGGAGCAGTGCGTCGAGCTTGTGCCGCTGGGGCACGCGCATCCACTGCTGGGTGATGTGAGCGGTGGACAGGCCGCCGGACTCGACCTGCACCTCGACCACCTCGTTGAGGCGGCTCTCGGCCAGGCGCTTGATCTGCGGCGGCATGGTCGCCGAGAACAAGGCCACCTGGCGGGTCTCGGGCGTGGCGTCCATGAGGGTCGTCACGTCCTCGATGAAGCCCATGCGGAGCATCTCGTCGGCCTCGTCGAGCACCACGACCTGGACCTGGGACAGGTCGAGGGTGCCGCGGTTGAGGTGGTCGAGCAGCCGGCCGGGCGTGCCGACGACCACAGAGGCCGTCTTCAGGGCCCGCAGCTGGGGCGGGAACGGGGTGCCACCGTAGATCGTTGCCACGCGGATCGGCAGGTAGCGCGCGAACTCACGCATCGCGTCGGTGACCTGCAGCGCCAGCTCTCGGGTCGGGGAGAGCACCAGTGCGCCGATGCCGCCCGGGTTGGCCGTCAGCCGCTGAAGCAGCGGGATGGCGAAGGCGGCGGTCTTGCCGGAGCCGGTCCGCGCGCGGCCGATCATGTCGACCCCGGTGAGGAGCTTCGGAATGGCTGCAGCCTGGATGGGCGTCGCGCTCTCGAACCCCAGCACCTCGATGGCGCGCAGGAGCTTGGGGTCGAGGTCGAAGTCCGAGAAGGGCGTCGGGTCGGTCACGGGGGCCTCGGTCGGGGCGGCCCCCGTCAGCGCGCGGGGTGTAGTCCGGCATACACCGGCAGCGCCACCGAACGTCGACGTCCGACCACGGCAGATGTGGCCGGATGGGGGCTCTCAAGCAGGCAGTGGCCGACAGCCCTCGGGTCGACCCGGGCCGCCCGGAGCGGTGCCAGGGGCTACAGCTCCTCGTCGATCATCAGCAGGATCGCGTCGTTGACGGCGTCTGCGCTCTCGGGCGTGCCACTGTTGGCGATCACGGCGAAGGTGCGGTCCAGGGCCGGCGCGATCCAGATCGTCGCGTACCAGTAGGAGTTGGAGCCGGTCATCGCGTAGGCCCGGCCGCCGGCCCACGGCTGGTCGTCGCTGACCACCATCCCCGGCACGAGGTCGACGCTGTTGGGCGCGGTCAGCACGGCGTAGCTCTCGGCCGAGAGGAAAGACGTGTCGCCGCCGTCGGCCTGCAGGTAGGCCTGCCCCAGTCCAGCCAGCGAGGCCACTGGGCAGGCCAGGGTGCCGGCCGGGCCGAGCGCTGGGGGGTTGTCGGCATACGGATCTGTCGGGTCCACCGGGTCGCCGGTGAAGTAGTCGTGGCCCCAGGGCTGGTCGCCCAGCGGGGGTCCGAAGCCACAGTCGGTCTGACCCAGGGGCTCGAGCACCCAGGTGGTGAGGTCTTCCTCCCAGGCGACGCCGCGCTGGGCCTCGAGGGCCGCGCCGACGAGCGTGAGCCCCGCATTGGAGTACACGACGGAGCCGGGAGGATGCGTAGGCGGCTCGGCGAGGACGGTGTCCGCGAGCTGGGCGCGGGTCTGCATCACGTCGGCGTCGCCGTCCTCGAACATCTGCGCCCACAAGGCCGGGAAGTCGTCTCCGAGAGACCCGGTCGCGCCGCTCTCATGTCGGAGCAGCATCTCGAGGGTGATCTCCGACCAGTCTGGGTGGGCGTCGGGGAACACCTCACCGAGGGTCAGCTCCCAGGATGTCTCGCCGGCATCGACCAAGCGGGCGACGAGCAGTGCCGTGTAGACCTTGGTCACCGAGCCGATGTGAAAGACATCGTCCGGCAGCACGTCCCCTCCTCCACCGCGCTTGCGTCGTCCTGCCGCACCGAGCGCGACCAGCTCGTCGGCACGTGCGACCGCACCCACCAGTCCCGGCGCGCGGTTGCCCTTGACGGACTTCAGCTCGGCCGAGATGTCGAGCCATGACGGCGCGCTCGTCGCGCTTCCGGTGTCGGTCGGTGCGTCGAGCTCGCTCTCCGAAGGGTCGGTGCTCGGGCAGGCCCAGAGCAGGAGGGGCAGGAGGACGTTGCGGTGCATGGGGGGCTCCGGTGAATCCCTTGATGAAGAGTGGCTGGTGCGGAGGTGCAGGCTCAGTCGCCGGTGCCCTTCACGTGCGTGTCGAACCAGCGCAGCTGCTCCCAGAGCACGTGCTCGATGCTCTCCTTGGCGCGGTAGCCGTGGTCCTCGAAGGGCAGGAGCACGAGGCGCGCCGTGCCGCCCGAGCCGCGCACCGCCTCGAAGAACACCTCGGACTGTGGCGTGAGCGTGCCAGGGTTGCTGTCGGCCCCGCCGTGGATCACCAGCACAGGCTCGTTCACCTGGTCGGCGAAGAAGGTGGGAGAGACGGCGATGTACTGGTCGCGGGCCTCAAAGAGGGAGCGCCGCTCGGACTGGTAGCCGAAGGGCTGGTTGGTCTTGTTGTAGGACCCGCTCCGGGCGATGCCCGCGGCGAACAAGTCGGTGTGCGCGAGCAGGTTCGCGACCATCAGGCCCCCGTGGCTGTGCCCGATCACGCCGATGCGCTCCGGATCGGCGACGCCGATCTCGACGGCCTTGGCCACCGCCGCCTCAGCGTCGTCGACAAGCTGCTCCACGAAGGTGTCGTAGACTGTCTCCGGGTCGCCCACCATGGGCATCGCCGTGCGGTGGAGGACGGCGTAGCCCTGGAGCAGGAAGAACATGTGGCTCGCGCCGCCCATGCGCTCGAAGCGCTTGCTGGAGCCCGCGACCTGGCCAGCGGTCGCGGCGTCCGAGTACTCCAGCGGGTAGGCGTAGAGCACCGTCGGGAGGGTCTCGCCCTCCTCGTAGCCGGGCGGCAGGTACAGGTAGAAGCTGAGCGGCACGCCGTCTTCGCGCTCGTAGCGGACGATGCGCTTCTCGATCTGGCGGAGCTGGGGTGCGGGGTCCTCGAAGGCGGTGACCGGCGCCCGGGTGTGGGCGCGGGTCGCCTCACCATCCTCGGCTTCGATCGTGTCGCCCAGGGTGACGCGGTGGTAGTTCGGGACCTCGGTGGGCGACTCCGACTGGATGATCAGGTCGTCGCCGGAGAACGCGACGAAGCGCTCGTACTTGTCGGCATCGGCTCGGAACAGCCGCTCGACCTCGCCGCTCGTCGTGCTGCGCAGGTCGAGGAAGGGCCGGTCGCCCTCATCGGAGGCCCCGGAGCCGCTGAAGTAGACGGAATCACCCTCCCGCCGGAGGACGGACTTGCCGTTGGGCAGGCGGGTGAGCTGCGGTGAGCCTGGTGAGGCGTAGCGCTCGTCCTCGCTCTGGTCGAACCAGGGGCGCGCCTCGCCGGTCGTCGTGTCGACGAGCCAGGTGTAGCGCCAGCGCCTCATGCGCTCACGCTCGGTGAGCATCAGGGTGTCCTCGTCGAGCCAGCGCCCGCCGCTCCACAGGCGGTGGGCGGCCCGCCAGACCTCCGTGGGCTCGCCAGTGAAGGGCGCCTCCTGCTTCATCAGGCGGTCGCGGTGCTCGGCCTCGGCCATCGGGTCACCGCCGTCGAGGGCCTCGGTCCAGAACAGCGTGTTCGGGGCCGTCGCCTGCCACGAGACGGAGCGCACGCCCTCGGGGACGCCGCGGACAGGGACCTCATCGGCCAGAGGGAGCGAGGCCACGGTGGCGACCTTCTTGCCCTTCTTGCTCCAGACCTCGACCTCGTGGGCGAAGCGCCATGCTGGAACCGCGTGAGACCAGGGCCCCACGAGGCGCTCGACCAGCAGGTACTTGCCGCTGGGAGACCAGCTGGCGCTGGCGTAGACCCCGGGCTCGCCGAGGGGCGTCTGCTTGTCCTTGGCGGGGTCGACGATCACCAGCTGGCTGGTGGCGTGATGGTCGAACAGCGCATCGTCGTGGGCGGTCTTCAGCAGGTTGCGGGACTCGTAGGTGGAGCGCGCGGTGGCACCGTCTCCCTCGAGGACCTTCGGGCCGGTCGGCATCGCCGGGGCGACGGGCTCGGCGCCACGTCCCTCGGGCACAGCGCGAACCATCAGGCGCTGTTGATCCGGGAGCCAGCTCACGCTGCCGGTCATCGGGGCGACGCGCAGGTCCTCCAGCTCGCGGAGCTCGCCGGCGACCGAGCCCACCCAGATCCCGACGTCGGTGCCGCGCTCGACGGTCAGGGCGAAGCGCTCTCCATCGGCCGTCCAGGCGACGCCGTGCACCCGCGCATCGGTGGGAAGCGCCAGGGGGATCTCCTCGCCGCCCGAGACCGGGATCACCCGAGGAGAGGTGCCTCCGTAGCGGCCGAAGCTGACGCCCGAGCCCGGCTTGATCCTGCGTCCTGCGAGCTCGTGCCAGCCCGCCGCGTAGTCGGCCAGCGGCGGGTAGCTCACTGGATCGATCAGGAGCATGTGGGCGCCCGAGGGCGCGGTGTAGGTCCACGGGAGGCTGGGAGCGTGGAGCACGTCCATGACCTCGGCAGGTGGCTGCTGCCAGTCGGTGGCGAGCGCGGACAGGGACAGCAGGAGCACGGCGAGCATTGGGGGCCTCGTTCGGAGAGCTGACTGGATACCACTACTGGTACCACCGGAGTGTTCAGATGTTGCTCTTGCTTGCCGCCCAGGCTGCTCTCGCCACGTACTCTGTCGTCGTTGCCGACACGGCGACGGGCGAGCTTGGCAGTGCGGGAGCCTCCTGCGTGGGCGACCTCGCGGTGTCGATCATCCAGGAGATCGTGCCTGGCGTCGGTGCGGTTCATGCGCAGGCCTACATCAACCTCGAGGGGCGCGATGCAGCGGGTCAGGCGCTGCGTGATGGAGCGGCGCCACAGGAGATCATCGACGCGGTCACCTCCCCCGGCTTCGACGACGCTGCGTCCTACCGTCAGTACGGAGTCGTGGATCTCTCGGCGCGCGCTGCGGGCTGGACGGGCTCGGACAATGGGGTCTGGGCCGCCGACGAGCAGGGCACGAGCGGTCAGCTGACCTACTCGGTTCAGGGCAACATCCTGACCAGCCTCGACGTCCTGGCGCGCTCCCGTGAGGCACTGCTCGAGGGCGGTGGCTGTGATCTGCCGGAGCGGCTGATGTTGGCTCTGGAGGCTGGAGCGCGGGAGGGCGAGGGCGACAGCCGGTGCACCGGCGCAGGTATCCCCTCGGATTCGGCCTATCTGCGCGTCGTGTCCGCGGACGGCACGGAGCGTGTGTTCCTGGAGGTGGTGGACACGGCTCCGCAGGATCCGCTCGTGCTCCTTCGCGAGCAGCTCGACGCGTGGCGGGCCGATGAGCCTTGCCCTCCGGAGGACACGGGGTCAGGCACCCCGACGGACACGACGGCTACGACTACGGAGACCACAGGAACCACAACAGAGACGACGGGGACGGGGACGACGGGGGGTTCGTCGAGCGCGAGCACGGCCGCCTCGACGGGTACTCCTGAAGACACCGACGCAGGAGCCGCGACGCTCGGCGACGGGGGAGGCTGTGGGTGTGCGGTCGGAGAGAGCCACGTGGGCGGCTGGCTGGCGCTGCTGTCGGGGCTCGTCGGGGTGCGTCGGCGGCGCACCGTCGCCTAGCGCAGGATCACGCTCAGCTCAGTGCTCGCCTTGCCGTCGACCTTGTCGGCGAGCGTGACCTCGAGACGGGCGGACTTGCCGGTCAGATCGTCAGCGTCGGCACCCTCGTCGAAGGGAATGAAGCGGATTCCCGTGCCCACGCCGTCGGTGCAGTCTGTGATGAGGCTGCCGAAGGCGCTCTGGAAGATCTCGTCCTCGACGTAGAGATCGACGAGTGCCGAGAGCTGGTCGGTCTGATCGAGCCCCGAGACCTCGAGGCCGAAGGGCAGTCCGAAGACACCGCCCGCGTCTTCGCCCATCGGCGCATCGGCGCCCTCCTCCCAGGGGGTGAACACGCCCCGATCGACCACGCCGAGGCGCACCCGGCCCTCCGGTTCGCCTGCACAGGCGTCGACGGTGCCCGTGTCGGAGGCTGTGGTCACTCCTGCGGGTGTGGTGCCGGAGGTCGGAGACGGGGCTGTGCCCGCCGAGCCCGTCACCGGGGACGTCTCCGAGAGTCCGGTCTCTCCCAGTGACAAGGTGCCCTTGCCGACGACACAGCCAGCGGCCAGGAGTGCCAGGACTGCGGGTCTCAGGGGTGCACCGTAGACAGGTCGGCACCTGCTCGGAGATGGGGAAAGGGTCCGGTCACGTGCGCCTCCGCAGGGCAGCATAGCGCCTCGACGCCCCGTCGGCGCGGGCTTCCAGGATCTGCGCCTCACTGCGGGCCATGGGGTCGAGGTCTGCTCGAGGCTAGGGCGCGTAGGGGTCGTCGAGGCGCTGTGCTCGGTGGACCTGCCAGCCCTCGCGGGCATCGCTGGACTGGCTGTTCAGGCGAATGTCCCAGACCACCTCGTCTGTCTCAGGGTCGACCTCGATGATGCGCGTCGACTTCTGGCCCAGTCCGCGCTCGCTGTTGTCGATGCCCTCTTCCTGAAACAAGAATCCCCAGACGCCGAGGATCGTGCCGCTGTCGGTGTAGTCGGCGTCACCGAAGGCGCTGGCGTAGAGGCGTCCCGTGAGGGTGTCGACGTACTCCCAGGTCTGCTCGACCGTCCCGTCGACCACGCGGTACTCGACGAGGCGGCTGTAGTTACCGAGGCCCGCGGGCTCGTCGGAGTAGGGGTTGCGGCGGCCGTAGTTGCCGTTGTCGAAGACGACCAGGCGACCGTCGCCGCTCGGGTGGAGCATCGGCGCATGCTGGTGGTGTGGCCACTCGAAGGGCTCGCCCACGGGGGTGAGCAGCGCGTCGGTCCAGGCGGGGCCCCAGCCACCCGGATCGGCGAGGATCCACTTGATCGTGTCGTCGGCGCCGAAGCGGACGACGGCGCCCTGGTGGCGGGCAGAGACGATCCGGTCGCCGGTCACGGGCTCGATGACCACGGCGTTGGAGTGTGCCCAGTCGACCCCGAGGGTCGCCGAGTTGAGCGAGCCCCAGCCGATGCGAGTCGGGTCGAGGATGGACAGCAGGCTCTGGGAAGAGCGGATCGTGCCGTCGGGAGCGACGTCGACGATCAGGTTGTCCTCGACCATGCGGGTCTCGGTCTCTTCGGACATGTATCCGGACGGAAATCCGGGTATGAGCTTGCTTCCTGTGGAGAGGGCCACGAAGCCATCGCCGGTCGGGAAGACCTCGTGGTGGAAGCCGTAGGTGTCGACCGGGATGTCGTCGGCGTCGGGGTCGGGGCTGTACCGGACGAGCTCTTCGCCGAGCCACGACCACTCCACCACATCGAACTTCTCGACCCCGATCAAGTGGCCTTCGTAGGCGCGCACATCGACGACCTTCTCCTCGGTCTCGAGCACCCAGGCGGGTGAGCCGTCGGCGTGGATCAACGCGACGTAGTTGATCAGGTCCATCGACTGCATGTCGATCAGCGTCAGGCCTACGTCGCTGGCAGCGAAAAGGGTCGCGTCAGGCCAAGGCAGGGTGAAGGGGGCGGTCTCGAGCGGGATCTCGCCCTCCATCACCGCGTCGTCGCAGGTGAGGGTCCACCCGATGACGTGCTCCGAGTCAGCTCGCAGACCGAGGATGGGGAGCATGTGCTCGGTTCCGGCTTCGGTCTCGACGAGTGGCACGTCGTCGAGGGTCAGGGTGAGGCGACCAGGCTCGTCTGAGGTGACGGTGAGCGACCAGGCGAGGTGTACGCCAGGCGCCTTGCTCTCGCCGAGGAAGACGTCGACGACCCCGCAGCCCACGCCCACTGTGCCGCCCGTTCCCGTTCCCGTTCCCGTTCCCGTTCCCGTTCCCGTGCTGGTGCCGCTGCTCGCTCCGGTGCCGGTGCCTGCCGTCGGGCTCGTGGAGCTTCCTCCGGTCGGGGCGTCGGTGTCCGTGGTTGCAGACGGGGCCGTGTCGCGGTCGCTGCCGCTGGGCGTCTTGTCGTCGCCGCAGCCGGCGAGCATGACGAGTAGGATGATCATGTTCGGATCCTAGCTCGTTCGGCGTGTGTCACTCCATCGGCCGCTGCCAGCGAGGGAGCCACTCGGGCGCAGGGCTGGCCGACACGGGTCTGGACTGGCTGCCGTCGGCTGTCGCGATCCACACGTCGGGGTTGCCGGCGCGGCTCGTGGTGAACGCGAGCCAGCTGCCGTCGGGCGACCACGCTGGATGCTCGTCGACGCCTGGGCCGTCGATCACGCCGTGCTCGCGGCCCTCGCGGTCGAGCACGACGATGCGAACGTCGTGGGGGCCGGTCTGCTCGACCACGGCGATGTGCCGTCCACTCGGCGACCACGCGAGATCGAGATCCACCGCCTTCGCCATGGGGCGCAGGGGACGCATGTCGGTGCCGTCGTCCGCCATCGTCCACACACGGGGGGCTCCGTCCCGCGCCGTGAGCCAGGCGATGGCGTCGCCTGCCGGCGACCAGCGGGGTCGAACGTCGTCGGTCGGATGATCGGTGAGGCGTCGTGCTGTCGCTCCGTCGGTGTTCATCATGTACAGCTCGGCGTTGCCGTCCCGAGAGCTGGCGAAGACCACCTGCGCTCCGTCGGGTGAGGGACGGCCCTCGAAGCTGCCATGCGGGGCGTCCGTCAGGCGAGCCGGCGTACCGCCTTCCCGCGGCACGCGGAACAGATCGCGAAACGACAGGGCATCGCTCTCGAACACCACGGATGCGCCATCGCGCGACCATGCTGGGTTGCGCACCGAGCCGGCGGGGGGGCACAGCGCGTGTGCATCACCACCGTCGAGCGGCGCGAGCCAGAGCTGCTCGCGATGACCCTCGGGGCCCCCAGTGGTCGAGATCAGCAGCGCGTGGGTGCCACGAGGATCGGTCGGACCTGGAAAGACACTCCCGGTCAGTCCATGGGCGAAGGGCATCTCGCCGGAGCGGGTGTCTGCCAGTGCCGTCGTCAGACGGTCTTCGGACTCGCGAACGAAGAGCAGTCGTCCGGGTGGCGTGGCGGTCTGCCGTGCGGTGACCTCCACAGGTGTGGACTCGGCCGGAGCGGAGGGTGTGGGGCTCGAGCTGCAGCCGAGCACGCCACACAGCAGCGCCGCGGTCGTGCCTCGAGCTCGCTGGGTCATCGTTCCCTCCTGGCCCGCTCGCCTACCTGTGTCGGTCGGCCGACGCCAGCAGCCTCAGGAGCTGCAGCTCAGCATGGAGCATCCGGGGGCATGTCGGGCCCACTCCGGACGCCTGCGCGCAAAGTCCTGCCAGCCGGGCTCGGGCTCGTAGGGGTGTTGGATGCGCCTGAGCAGCTCGTGTACGGCGCCCATTTCCCCGCTGTGGGCCTTGTCGATGGCTTCTTGGACCAAGAAGTTCCGCAGGATCACCTTCGGGTTTGCGTGGGTCATCCGGTCTCTGTCGTCCGCCAGGTCGAGCCAGCGCTGGAGCCAGTCCGCCAGACCCTCTGGTGCCTCGTCGTACAGCGCGGGGCGAATCGCCTGGACGCGGTCGCTGGCCGATCCGGGCTGCACGTCGGCGAGGTGATGGAAGAACAGGGTCCAGTCGATCTCGGCACGACAGAGCAGTCCGAGCAGGTCCTCCCACAGCGCGGAGCTCTCTGGACCGGCCTCCGAGATGCCGAGCTTGGCGGCGCCCATCTCGGCGTACGTGGCGCGGAAGGTGTCGACGTAGCCCTGAAGTCCGGCGACGAGGCCCTCCTGCGGCAACCCCAGCAGCGCCAAGGCACTCGCGAAGCGCTCCAGGTTCCACAGACCGATCTGCGGCTGTGAGGCGTAGCGGTAGCGGCGCCGGGGGAGATCGGTGGTGTTGGGCGTGAAGTCGGGGTCGTACGGATCCAGCCAGCCATAGGGGCCGTAGTCGATGGTCAGGCCGAGCACGGAGAGGTTGTCGGTGTTCATCACGCCATGCACGAAGCCGACCCGCAGCCACTCGACCATCAGAGCGGCGGTGCGTCGACAGACCTCGGCACTCCAGGCGAGGATCGCCTCGTCCGTAGGCTCCCCGAGCTCGGGGAAGTGGTGGCGGATGGTGTGCTCGACCAGGGTGCGGAGCAGTGCCGGGTCGCGATCGGCGGCGAAGATCTCGTAGCTGCCGAGGCGGAGGAAGCTGGGGGCGAGGCGGCACACGATGGCGCCGGGCTCGAAGGCCGGGTTGCCGTCGTAGAGCATGTCGCGCAGGACGCGGTCGCCCGTGGAGACCAGCGACAGTGCACGGGTCGTCGGCACGCCGAGATGGAACATGGCCTCACTGCAGAGGAACTCGCGGATCGAGCTGCGGAGGACCGCGCGTCCGTCCGCCGAGCGGGAGTACGGTGTGGGCCCGGCGCCCTTCAGCTGCACCTCCCAGCGCTGTCCCTCGTGCAGTGCCTCACCGAGCGTGATGGCGCGTCCGTCGCCGAGCTGCCCTGCCCAGTGCCCGAACTGGTGTCCGCCGTAGCGGGCCGCGTAGGGCTCCATGCCGTCGAGCAGTGCGTTGCCCCCGAAGACCTCTGCGAAGCGAGGCTCGGCCGCGTCGTGCTCGGTGAGTCCGAGCAGTGCGCCGGCCTCGGCCGAGTAGGCGATCACCTCTGGCGAGGCGACGGGTGTGGGGGAGACCGGGGACCATGCGGCGCCCGGGACCTGCCTGGGGCGCTGATCGGTGCGTGGGTCTCCGGGGAGCTCACGCCGAAAGCGATCGTCGAAGCGCAGGGTCTCGAGTGCGGACGTGGCGTTCATGGCGCCTCCTGGGTGCGCGCTAACCGCCCGCAGCCGTCAGCTGTGGGTCTCGAGCCGTCATTGCGGCGTCTGCAGCACCTCGACGGTGAGGGTGCCGCTGACCACGGCACCGACCATCAGCGCAGAATCGGTGGGGTAGATGCGGGCCAGCTCCGCCGAGGTGATGTCCACCTCGAGCGCCAGGCCCTCGCGGGGAGGCCGCGCGTCGAGATCGCGCCGCAGCTGGGTCAGCAGCTCGTCGCGCCGGCTGCCGAGGGGAAGCACCAGCTCTTGGGCGACGCGCTCCTCGAGCTCGTCTGCGACGACGGCATGGATCGCGTCGAACCAGGTCGAGCTCGACCGGGCGACGTGCTCGAAGTCCACGATCCGAAGGGTGTCGGCGCGCAGGACGGGACGACCGGACAGCCACAGCTCTACGTCGAGGGTCGTGCCAGCAGCCTTGGCGCGCGCCCGCAGCCCGACCGCCACCGAGCGCTTGGACGGGTAGCAGTCGATCACCTCCGTGATGGTGACCGTGGCGTCACCGAGGCCTGGGACCTGCTCGCGAATCTTCTGCCCGACCACGCTCTCGCGGAGCGCGTTGGTGAGCACGGGCCAGCCGACCTCGATGTCTGCAGCGAGCTGGACACCGGGTGGCCCGGGCACCGGCTGGCGTGGGGGGAGCTTTGCGCGGGCGGCTGGGGGCGCCTTGCCGAGGACGATGGTCAGGTCGCCACTGGCCCCCACCGTCAGGTGCACGCCCTCGGACGAGGTGATGATGTCGTCCGCGTACAGTGCATCGGGTGCAAAGACGAGGTGCGTCCTCGGGTCGTCGCGGATCAGCCTCGGCTCTGCGAGGAGCTGCCAAGCCTCCTTGACGCGGGTGCGAAGACCCAGCTCGCGTGGCAGGTCGCGGGCGAGCGTGTCGGCCACGTCGTCGAGCCGCTCGACGAGTGCGGCGTCGGCAATCTTTCGAACACCGATCTTCAGGGGTCCGACCTTGAGCATCGGCTCCTCGAGCCAGCGGTGGGTGAGGCGAGGCCGGGGGATGAGGTTCCAGTCATCGGCGAGCTGTGGACGCAGGGTGACCGTGACCTCAACCTCTCCCGTCACCTCGCCGAGCTTCAGCTTCGCGGCCTTGCCGGCTCGTGGCACGACCGAGAAGCCAATCGGGACGACGACCTCGATGCCGCTGCCCGTCTTCACCCTCGGCTTGCCCGTTCGCTCGGCCGTGATGTCGGCGACGATGCCGTGGTCTAGCTCCTGCCCCTTCACATCGAGCAAGACCGGTGGGATGCTCTGCACCACCCTGTCGCGAATCAGGTCGACGGTGAGTGTCACGGGTACGGAGACCTGCGACGCGGGAACCTCCGCTCGCTCCACAGGAGCGGCTCCGCGCGGGGGGCGGACGAGGGGTGCGTCGGGCGGACCGCAGGTGCATGCGAGCACCACAGCTCCGACGACGGCGAGGGTCCAGGGGGTCCAGCGCACACAGCCTCCAGTGGCGGGGCCACTATAGGCGGCTGCGACGGCGTCGGGACATCGGGTTCCTCGACCGATGGGTGCGTGCAGGCCGAGTCTCCCCGTCTGCCGGGATAGGGGGCCGTCGGAGGTGCTCGTGCAGCGTTCTGGTCTCGTGCTCGTCGGCCTCGCCGCGGTGGCTCTGCTGGTGGCGGCGGGAGCCTTTCTGCAGGTCTCGAGTGGTCCACCAGCGGCTGCCCCAGCGCCGCTGCCCGCGAAGCCGGTGCCTTCCGCAGCGGTCACGCCGGCGGCCGAGCCCACGCCCGCTCCGGTACGTCGGGCGGCCCCGAAGCAGGCTCCGAGGAGCGACCAAGCCGGGAATGGCACGACCGCGTCCACGGGCAACAAGAAGGAGGAGCGTCCGCCCCCGCCGACGCAGGAGGAGCTCGACGCGGCGCTGCCAGGAGACTTCGAGGGGGTGAAGCAGGGCCTGGCAGAGATGAGGCCCATGCTGGCCCAGTGCTACCAAGACGCCCTCGCTGACGTCCCCGATCTGGCACCCCGCCTCGACCTCAGCTTCACGGTGGCCTCCCGTCACGGGCTCGGTCGCGTGCGCGGCGTACGAATCAAGAACGACGACGTAGACGACCCCGCGCTCGTCGACTGCATGGCTGCGGCGATGGAGGGACTGTCCTTCCGGCCGCCCGATTCGCCGATCTCGCTCACGGTGCCCATGGCCTTCCGGGCGCCCTGACTCGTCGCGAAAGAGCCGTAGCGGTGGAATTCATGCAGATCGGTGCGTAAAGGTCCGTGCTGAAAGTGCTTGCTTACCTACTCGTGGGTAGGTAAGATGGCACAATGGCAAGGCCACGCAAAGACCCAAGCGCTCCATCCACTCCCTCCCGCATCCTCGATGCCGGGCGCCGGGAGTTTGCAGCACAAGGACACAGTCGGGCGCGTCTGTCCGACATCGCAAAGAGCGCTGGCATTCGCAGGCCGTCTCTGCTCTACCACTTCCCGACGAA
>PKDJ01000154.1 GCA_002862545.1 Pseudomonadota bacterium | reverse complement strand
GACGTGGTGGTCGCGAGGAAGGGGGCGTTGAAGTTCTCCTGCAGCTCGAAGCCCAGCAGCCGGGCCGAGCCCCGCGCGAGATCCGTGTAGCCAGAGAAGTCGGCGTAGATCTGCAGCATGAACCCGGCGGTGGCGGCCCAGAGCAGCGGGCCGGCCGGATCGTCGAGGACGTAGACCTTGTCGACGAAGGGGGCGATGGAGTCCGCCACGACGAGCTTCTTGAAGCCGCCCCACAGGGCGAGGCCGACGCCGGACCGTGCCTGCTCCCAGGACCAGGTGCGGTCGCTCTCGATCTGTGGCAGCAGGCGGGTGGAGCGCTCGATCGGCCCTGCGACAAGCTGCGCGAAGAAGGAGACGTAGAGCACGTAGTCGACGAAGCGCGTCCGGGCCTTCAGCTCCCCGCGGGCCACGTCGACCGTGTACCCCAGCGTCTGGAAGGTGTAGAAGCTGATGCCCACGGGCAGCAGGATGTCGAGCGTGCCGAGGTCGCCGGGCATCCCGAGGGACGACAGCGCCATCCGGACGTTGTCGACGAAGAAGCCGGCGTACTTGAAGTACGCGAGCAGGCTGAGGTTGGCGGCTGCGGACATCCCCACGAAGGTCCAGCGGCGCTTCGGGAAGCGCTCGATCGCCTGAGCGAGGCTGAAGTCCAGGATCGCGCTGCCGTAGAGCAGCAGCAAGAACCACGGGTGCACCCAGCCGTAGAACACCGCGCTGGCCACGACCAGCAGGAGGTTCTGCCAGCGCCGGTGTGGAAGGGCCCAGTACGCCGCCAGGAGCAGCGCGAGGAAGACCGGATACTCGACCTGAACGAAGTTCATCGCCCGCCGGTCCTACCCCATCAGGGTCTCGCTCAGCCAGGCCGGAACCCGAGAATCACAGTAGTATCTACCCACTCCCTCGACGAAGCCGACGTGCCCGCCGTGCGCCGCGAGCTCGAAGCACACGGAGGCCGGCAGCTCGGCAGGCGAGGGGACGACTCCAGGCTGGAAGAAGGGGTCGTCCTCCGCGTGGATGATGAGCGTCGGACGGCGAATCCCGGGGAGGAAGGGACGGCAGGACGAGCGCGCGTAGTAGTCCTCTGCGCTCTCGAAGCCGTGGATCGGCGCGGTGACCAGGTTGTCGAAGTCACGGAAGGTGCGGCAGGCCTCGAGCTCGGCAGGCGAGATGGGCACGGGTCGGCTCTTCACCTGCTGGACGAGTCGGCGCAGCAGGTGGTGCTGGTAGACACTGGAGAAGCCGCGCTCCATCCGGTCGACGCACAGGCGGAGGACGAGCGGGGCGGAGAGGGCCACGGCCGCGTCGACCGGTGCGTCGTCGCCGTCCTCACCGAGCAGCTTGAGCAGCACGTTGGCGCCGAGGCTGATGCCGACGGCCGCGAGGGGGCTGCTGTGTCGTTGCCGCAGGCGCCGAAGGATCGCACGAGGGTCCTCCGACATGCCCGAGTGGTAGCCGAGGGCCGTTCGGTTTGGACTGCGCCCCGAGCCGCGGAAGTGAAAGCACCCTGCTCGCCATCCCTGGTCGCTCATGACCTGCAGCAGTGAGCGGATCTGGACGCTCTCCACCGAGCCCGTGAGCCCATGGATGAACAGCACCGTCGGCGCGTCGCGAGGCACCGGGCGATCGACCCACGCCACCTCGACGAAGTCGCCGTCGTCCAGGGTGAACACCTCCCAGCGCAGGGGCGGACGCGGTCCGCGTCGCACCAGGCTCACCCACAGCGTCTGCAGGTGAGGGTTGCGAAGCCACCAAGGAGGCCTGAATGCGCTCTTCACGACCGCTCCCGCTCCGTCGTCCACGAGGCCTCCACCCTCCCAGCCCGTTAACAGGCGCGATGCACGACCCCGCCTACGAGACCTTCGACCGTCGGTCCTGGTCTGCCCTGCGCCTCGGCACGCCGCTGACGCTCACACCCGCTGATCTCGCGGATCTGTCGGGCATCAACGAGGCGCTCTCCCTCGAAGAGGTCGAGCAGATCTACCTGCCGCTGTCGCGCCTGATCAACCTGCACGTGCAGGGCTGGCGGCTCACGCGCGACGCGACGGCGATGTTCCTGGGCCGCCCTGGCGTCGGCGCCCCCTTCATCCTCGGCATGGCCGGCAGCGTGGCCGTCGGCAAGTCCACCGCGGCGCGCGTGCTGCGCACCGTGCTCCAGCGCTGGCCCGACACCCCTCGGGTCGACCTCGTCACCACCGATGGCTTCCTCCTGCCCAACGCCGAGCTCGAGCGTCGCGGCATCCTGCACCGCAAGGGCTTCCCGGAGAGCTACGATCGGCAGGCACTGCTCGGCTTCGTCGAGGCGCTGAAGAGCGGGGCCGCCGAGGTGAGCTGCCCCGTCTACAGCCACCTCACCTACGACGTGATGCCGGGAGAGACGAAGACCATCGCCCAGCCCGACATCGTGATCGTCGAGGGGCTGAACGTCCTCCAGACGGGCAACGAGGGACGGTTCGTCAGCGATCACTTCGACCTGTCGGTCTACGTCGACGCCGACACGGTGGATCTGAAGCGCTGGTACGTGCGGCGGTTTCGGGCCCTGCGTGACTCCGCCTTCCAGGACCCGGCCTCCTACTTCCATCGCTACGCGCACCTGTCTGATCAGCAGGCCGACGATCTGGCGGCGTCGATCTGGCTCCGGACGAACGAGCCCAACCTGCTGGAGAACATCCTGCCCACGCGAGAGCGTGCCTCAGTGGTGCTGCGCAAGGGTCCCGGGCATCGTGTCAACGAGGTTCGCCTGCGGCGCCACTGAGCCGGGGCCGAGCAAGGAGCAGCGATGCAGCGGTGGGTGTACGGGATCCTCGGAGCCAGCGTGCTGTCGTGTTCGGGCGCTCTGCTGTGGCCGGCGCCCGTGGAGTCGGTCGCGGTCGACGTGGCCCCCCACGAGGCCTCCCGGTGGTCGCCCGCGCCCTGGTTCACGGACGCACGCCGGGTACCGATCTCGGGTGGGCACGGCCCGGAGGACGTGGAGGTCGACGACGCCGGACGCGTTTTTGCGGGCCTGCACGATGGCCGGATCCTCCGCTGGGACGACATCGAGGCCGAGCCGGTCGTTCTCACCAACACGGGCGGACGACCGCTCGGGCTGCACTGGGGGCCGAATGGGGAGCTCTGGGTGGCCGATGCCCTCGCGGGGCTGCTGGGGGTCGACCCGGACTCGGGCGAGTGGCGTGTGCTCACGACCCGCTGCGGGGGGCGTCCGCTGGTGTTCACGGACGATCTCGAGGTCACGCGGGACGGCACCGCCTTCTTCACCGACGCCAGTCAGCGCTACGACCAGCCCCACTGGCGACTGGATCTGATCGAGGGGCAGGCGACGGGCCGGCTCTGTCGCTGGAGGGAGGGCTGGGAGGAGGCGGCGCAGGTGCACGGAGGCCTGGCGTTCGCCAACGGGGTCGCCCTCGATCCCTTCGAGCGCTTCGTGCTGGTGGCCGAGACGGCACGCCACCGGATCTTCCGGCTGTGGATCGCCGGTCCTCGAAAGGGCGAAGAGGAGATCGTGATCGACGATCTGCCCGGCTATCCGGACGGGATCAGCACGGGGACGGACGGCGTGTTCTGGGTCGCGCTGGCCTCCCCGCGCAAGCCTGAGCTCGATGCTCTCGGGCCGCTCCCGTGGGTTCGTGATCAGATCGCCAAGCTCCCCTCGTGGATGCAGCCCGGTCCTGCTCGCACGGCACGCGTCTTGGGGATCGACGCCGAGGGGAACGTCCTGCACGATCACCTCGACCCCACCGGGCAGAGCATCCACGTCGTCACGAGCGTTCAGGAGCGCGGTGGCTTCCTGTGGTTTGGGTCGCTCGTGGACGAGGCCCTCGCTCGCGCTCGGCGTCCGTGACGCACGTCGACGGGCGGAGAGCCGGCTGTCCGCATAGCAGGACCACATGTGGCCTACACTCGTCGATCTCGGGAACGGTGCCGGCGTTCATACGTACGGCTTGTTCATCCTCGCTGCGTTCTGCTCGGCGTTCCTCCTCGTGCACGTGCGAGCGCTCCGCATCGGCCTGCACCCGTACCGCCTGATCGGCATCTACGTGGCTGCGGCGGTCGGGGGCCTCTCCGGTGGGCGGATCCTGTACTCGCTCGCGGTGGAGCCAGCGCGCTTCTTCGCCGATCCGCTGACGCTGTTCTCCTTCTCGGGCTTCGCGGTCTATGGAGGCATCATCGGTGGCATTCTTGCGGTCTGGGCGGTCGCGCAGGCGCAGGGAATCCACGTGTGGAAGCTCGCCGACATCGCCGCTCCTGCCGTCGTGCTGGGCATGGGCGTCGGGCGGCTCGGCTGCTTCTTCGCGGGCTGCTGTCACGGCGACGTGGCGCCCATCGGGGCAGACCCGACCGGTCTCTTCCCAGAGGCCTTCACGGGCGGGCAGGCCTGGCTCTCCGGTGTCTCTCCCTACCTGACGCTCGAGTTCTACGGAGGCGTGGGGCGCCTGCACGACACGCCGCTCTACCCGACCCAGGTGTGGGCCGCGGGGTACCTGATCACGCTGGCGTTGCTGTTGTCGCTCGCGTGGGAGAAGCGTCGCTTCGACGGACAGATCGCAGCGATCACTCTGTTGATCGAGCCCTGGTTCCGGAGTGCTGTGGAGGCCTACCGGGCCGACCATCGTGGCGTCGCGGTCTCCTGGGAGGTCTCCGAGAGCGTGGCCGCCTGGCTGCCGGGCATGTCGAAGGCCGGTGCGGAGCTCGGTGAGGCGACCACCATCGGCCTGACGACGTCGCAGGCCATCGGACTGGCTGCGGTCGCCATCGGAGTGGTGATCTATGCGGTGCGCTACCGGGCCGGCGTCGAGGCCGAGACCCCCATCACGGCGGGCGACAGCTACGAAGACGACCCCGCACTCGCTGACGAGCTCTGAGCGGTCTGACCGAGGGAGCAGCGCGTCTGTGATACCTGGCGCTGTTCGTTCGTGGAGGACCAAATGCTGCCGTCAGAGGGCCGCTCGCTCGGGGTGCTGCCCCGGCATGGGCCGGGGGGATCGATGATGTCTCGCAGCTACCGGCCATCGACACGGTGAGGCCGCAGGCGCCGTGGGAGAGTGTTCTCCTGGCCGATCCGGCGCACTTCGACGTCACCTATGTGATCAATCCGCACATGCAGGGGCAGGTCGGAAACATCGATCGCCCGCTCGCGCGGAGCCAGTGGCGAGCGATCGCCGACACCTACCGGGGGCTCGGCTACCTGGTGCACGTGGTGGCGCCGGTCGAGGGGCTGCCCGACCTGGTGTTCGTCGCCAACCAGTCCTTTCCCGCCAAGCTGCCGGATGGTCGCTGGGTCGTCGTCCGGTCGAACATGCGCTCGCCCATGCGGCAGCCCGAAGTCGAGATCCTGGCGACCTGGTACGAGTCCCAGAGGCAGGCCGTCACCATCGGACTCGGGGACGACCACGCCTTCGAGGCGAAGGGCGATGCGCGCTGGCATCCTGGCCGGGAGCTGATCCACTGTGGGTTCGGCTACCGCACGCAGCGGCCTGCACTGGGCGTCTTGTCCGACCTCCTTCAGGTGCCGGTGGTCGCCCTCGAGCTGGTCGACCCGAACTTCGACCACCTCGACACGTGCCTCTGTCCGCTCGACGAGGTCACGGCTCTGGTGGTGGAGGAGGCCTTCACGGAGCAGGGACTCGCCCTGCTGCGGGCGGCCTTCCCGCAGGCGATTCGCGTGCCCTACGACGAGGCGATGAACTTCGCGGCCAACGGGAACTGTCCGGATGGTCGCCACTTCGTCGTGCAGCAGGGCAACCCCGTCACGGTGGCGCGGGTGCGTGAGGCCGGCTTCACGCTGATCGAGCTCGACACGTCAGAGTTCATGAAGAGCGGCGGCAGCGTCTTCTGCATGACGATGATGCTGCCCTGAGGCCTCGCGCACTCAGTCGAGGAGGTCGACGTTCACCCAGGTAGCGCGCAGGTCGACGCCGTCGTCGGCCACCTGGACGAGCGTGTTCGCCTGCCGCCAGACGGCGACGCGCGTCGTCTCGCGGGGGTCGCCTCGGCCGAGCAGCTCATGGGCGCGGCCGAGGTGCTCGCGATGGAGCGTGTCGCGTGCCTCGAACCAGGCGGTGTCGATCGGGCCACTCTCGGGAGGACCGACCTTGAACATGGATGACGGTGAGCCCCACTTGGCCTTGGCCTCACCCAGGACCATGCTCCAGTCGGCGGACTGCTGGACGACCTCGTAGGCGATCACGTCACCGGCGACCGTGGTCTTGACCCGGAGTCCAGGCTCGAGCGTGCACCAGGTCGGGCACGGCTCCTCGAGGCGCTCTAGCGCGGTCTCGCCGGCTGCATCGACAACCTGAGAAGGCAGCTCGAGGGGCTGGCCACAGGCGGCGAGAAGGACGGTAGCGAGAGCGAGCGGCAGCGAGCGATCCATGTCGGGGCCTCCGCGAGCGGAGGTAGGTGGTGATCGCGGAGAAGAGAAGCGTCCGTCAGACTCCTGACAGAAGGGCTGCGCCTGTGGATGCTCGAGGCCCGCCCCGCGCTAGAGCGCGTCATCCTCAAGGAGCAGCTCGCTCTGCAGGGCGTCGTTGTGGGTCTCGATCCATCGGTCGGCCTCTTCGGGCGTGTAGCTCCGAGCCAGGCTCTTGCTGCGCCCGATGCTCAGCCCAAGCACGCCTGCTCCTCCACCGGCCAGTCCGGCCCCTGCGACGGAGACGCTGACGCCCGCCAGAGCCTGACCGCGGGAGGGGTCGCCGAGAGTCGCGATGCTGATGCCGGTGCCGATCACGAGAGCACCGCCGGCCAGGAGACCGAGACCGGTGGACAGACCTCGTGTCTTCCTCTGCTCGATGCGCTCGAGTCCGCCCCAGTCCCCGACCCGCTCAGCAAATCCGACAGGTGAGAACACTCGGCCGGAGCCGTCCTCGACCTGCCAGGGGTCGCCCTCGAGGCGGACGAGTGCGCGGAGTCGGTACTCTGTGAGGCCCTCGGTGAGGATGGCCTCGTCGGCCTCGGGCGAGGTCTCGACGACCTCGACATCTGCGACCGCCGAGCCGAAGGTGATCTCGTCGGGCTCGATCTCGGTCTCGGGGACAGCCGGCGGTGGGAGCAGCGTGCGGGCGGCGGTCGCGGCCTCGGCACGGAGGCTCGGATCGACGTGGAGCGCTGGCTTCAGGTAGGTGCCCAGCCTCGACGGGTCGGTCACCCCCTGGGCATCGAGGGCCGTGAGCACGGCGAGGGCGTTGCCGATGCGGTCGGCCGCATCGGGATCGGCTGTCCGCTCGCCGAGCTCGCGGGTCAGGCGCGCCGTGCGCTCGGCGTGTGAGGTGTACTCGACGAGGGACTCGGCGAGCGCGGCGCCCCACTCCTGCTCGACCTCGGTCGCGCTCGCGACTGCGACCGCAGCGCACATCCACAGCACGTCCACCTCCCGACTGCGGCCCCGGTATCGAGGAGGGAGAGTGTCTCCCACCGTCTTGGCAGTCGTCCGAGGCGGATCAGCGTGCTGCGAGCATGTGTGCCATGCCGGTCGCGGCTCGCCAGTCTGGCTCTCCCATGGTCCAGGCACGATGCACGGCGACCGCCAGGCGGGCGGCGGCCTCGGGGTCATCGAGATCGCGCTCGGAGAGGTGTACGACGCCGTCGCGCACCGTCGAGGTCTTGCCTCCCAGGGCCACGGCGATGCGGCCTGTGGCTGGGCCCCAGACATGGGCCGCTGTCTCGGCGGCCTCGTCGATGGCCTCGGTGAGCACTGCGACGAGGCTGGAGTGACGACCGTCGAGCGACCAGACCGTCGCGTGGGCCGTGGTCTGGCAGGCTGACGAGGCCTCGAGCTCGCCGGCAGCCGACACCCAGAGTCCGCCGCTCACGTCATTGGTGGGAAGCGCCCAGCGGGCCACCAGGGGCTGTCCCGGATCGAGGAGGATGCTGCCGTCGTCTGCGACGTCTCCGAGGGGGCGGACGCCCGGCAGGGGAACCCCGCGCAGGTCGCCGCCCGTGACGATGCGTGCGCGTGCTGGCGTGTCTCCGGCCCCCACGCCCAGACAGATCGGCGAGCCGTCGAGTGCCACGGGGACCGCCCCTGCCGGAGGACGCGCGCCGTCCCACCAGCCGTCTCCATCGCTGTCCCAGCGCGTGGGATCGGTCTGGTGCAGGCGCTCGGAGACTGCGGGTCGGCCGTCGCGGTCGTGGTCCGAGAGCTCGTGTCGCTGGGTCTGCACGTCGGCCTCGAGCAGCGCGAGGAGGGCCTCGCCACGCTCGCCTGCTGCGCTGAGGAGGGTCTCGAGCCCGCTCCAGTCGAGCCCCTCGGGAGACCACAGCAGCCTCGGGTCGACCACCTCAGCTGCGGTCCGCACGAACCGGGCTGCGCCGATGTAGGCGTCTGTTCGCGCGTCACCCAGGACCAGCGGCTCATGCTCGTGGCCCGTCGTCCAGCTCTGGAGCCGGGGCATCGCCAGGACGTCTCGCCCGTCATCCCACTGCAGCGGCGCCAGTCCTGGTCGACGTCGCGTCATGCAGTCTGCCAGGAGCTCAGCTCGGCCCTCGGCGAGTGCTGTCGGTCCGTCGGAGACCCAGGCGTGGGCCACCTCGTGGACGATGACCTCGTCCGCCCGCTCGCTGTCCACCGACAGCTCGATCAGGGAGAGGCCCCCGTCGTGAAGCGCCCGACCGAGGTAGCCGCCGGGCACGTAGCCTCGCTCGATGGGCACCGTCGGTCGGTGTGGTGGCTCCCAGCCCGTGCACTCGACGGCGGCGTCCCAGGCCAGCCGGGCGACGGCTGTGTCTCCGGGGTCGTCTGCAACGAACTCGGGTGCAGCAAGTGCGAGCGCCCCGAACAACGCGACCATCGGCCCCCCACCTCACTGAGTCTAGTCCACCTGCCAGCGGTGTCCTGCAGACAATCTGACAGTGGAGATTCGAGGGGGTTCCGCCGGCCGCGCTACTCGACGGCGGCCTCGTCCACTCCGGGCTTCCGGCCTCGGCTCGTCGGCTTCGTGTCGAGCTGAAGGTGGATGGTCACGGGGATGGTGCTCGTGTTGAAGAGCGACTTGTCGAACTCGGTGGAGACGACTCCGAGCTCTGCGAGATCTTCCTCGAAGTTGCTCAGGGCGCTGTGGGGGAGCTGGACAACCACCTGCAGGTCGCCTCCATTCGCGAACTCCGTCCCCGCGAGGCGCTCGCCCTGGAGGGTGGTGGCGACGCTCTGGTACTGCGCGGCGATGCGCTGCAGCACGAACTGGGCATCGGGCTCGGAGGTCTCGATGCGGAAGCGATGTCCACCCACGAGCTTCTTGGGCTCGGCGGCATCCGCTGTGCCTGCTGGAGCCTGCTTCGGGGGCTCGGGCAGCACCTTGGTGGCCTCGGCGCTCTTCGTGGGCAGCCTCTCCATCTTCTTCGTGGCGAGGGGTGCCTTGGGGCGCGGCGTCACCGGGGCGGGCTCGGCTTCCTCAGCGACCGCTGGGGCCTCGTCGGCTAGGCCGGCGTCGTCCGGCGAGGGCGGTGCCTTCTTGGTCTCCCAGTCGAGTCGAGCGGCGCCGAGGTCGGTGCTCTCCGCGACGGGAGCGGGCGGCTCGGGAATGGCCACCCACAAGACGGCGACGGCCACCGCGGCGACCAGCAGGCCCTCGCTGGGCAGGCCGAAGGGTCGGCGGAGCCAGGCCCACCATGGAGCCGAGACGGGCTCGTCCGCCACGGCCTCGAGCACGCGGACGCGAAAGTCGGTGGGGGCCACGGCAGGACCGTGGCGCTGCAGGAGCGACTGCGTGGCCTGGAGCGCCTCGACCTCGGCACGCAGCTCGGGGTCGCGCTCGAGCTCGAGCTCGAGGCGCTTCCTCTCGGCGGCGTCGAGCTCTCCGTCCACGTAGGCGGAGAGCCGCTCATCGGCGAAGCCAGTGCTCACGTCAGATCACGTCCTCCTTGCTGATGCGACGGGACAGCACGGCGGTCAGCTGTGCCCGAGCGCGGTGGATCCGGCTCTTGACTGTACCCCTGGGCAGGTCGAGGATCTCTCCGATCTCCTGGTATGACAGATCCTGCACGTCGCGCATCAGGATGATCTCTCGCTGCTCGTCGTCGAGCTGCGCGAGGCTGTCGTGCACGAGCTGCTCGGCCTCGGAGCGCTGCACGGAGGCGTCTGTGCCAGGCCCGTCGGCTGCCAGCTGCCTCGCGGGAGCCTCATCGTCTTCGGCTGCGCGGGTGCCCTCGAGGGGCTCGTGGCGTCCGTGTGCTCGACGTCGCCGGTAGAGACGCCGGTTCTTGCAGTGGTTGGTGACCACACGGAAGATCCAGGTCGACAGGCGAGAGTCACCACGGAACTTGGGTAGCGAGCGAAACAGGGCGATGAAGACGTCTTGGGCGACCTCCTCTGCGACCTGGCGGTCTCCTAGCCAGCGCAGGCACTGGGTGAAGACCCGGTCTTGGTAGCGCCGCACGATCTCGGAGTAGGCGTGCCGGTCACCGTCCTTGAAGCGGCGCACCAGCTCGTCGTCCGAGGGCCCGAGGGCCATGGCGAGGAACAGGACCATGTCTGGGAAGCGCCCTCCGAGAGGCTGGACATCGCGGCGCGAGAAAGGTTCCCCGCGGCTGCGTCAGTCTCGGCTGCGGCTCTCCATCCGCACCTTCTCACCGGTACGGACGCTGGTCAGCACCTGGTCGAGGCTCAGGCGGTGGAAGGGGAAGATCGCCTTCTTGACCTTGGCGCGGTGGAACGTGGCGCCGTCGAGGTTGGTGAAGTCGAGGTCGGCATCCTCGAGGTCGGCACCGTCGAAGCAGGCATCCTTGCACTCGGAGTGCCACAGCGACGCTGCCACGAGCTTGCAGCCACGAAACGAGGCCCGCGACAGGTTGCACTCGGCGAGCTTGGCCGCGGTGAGGTCGGCTCCGTCGAAGGAGACGCCCGACAGGTCGTTGCCACGCAGGTCTCGGCCTGCAAGCGACTCACCACGGGTGATGTGATCGAGGATCTGCTTCTTGCTCAACGGCCGCGGCGAGCTCATGGATGCTCCACAGAGGCAGGAAGGGGCTCGACTAGGCGGGAGAGGACGAGTCGAGAGAGGCGGGTGCCACTCAAGCGGTCGGTATGGTACGTCCCGCCAGGGTTGAGGGCGTTCACCTCAACGAGGCTGTCGCCTATCACATCCAGACCTGCGAATCGAATGCCGGCGCGCTGGAGCGCGGGCGTGATCGAGCGCGCGACGCGCTGGTCGGTCGCGGTGATCTGGGTCGGCTCGGCGATGCCTCCGCGCTTGAGGTTGTGGCGGAACTCGCCGACCGCTCGCCTGCGCAGGTAGCCCCCGATGAGGTCGCCATCGAGCCAGAGCAGGCGCTTCTCTCCCTCGCCTGCTGCGCGCAGGTACCGCTGGACGACGACGTAGCCGTCGCCCGCCTTGCTCGCTTGGTCGAAGGCCTCGTCCATGTCGACGGCCTTGTGGCGGAAGACCCTCGTGACCGCTCGACCGCCGCTTCCTCTCGCGGGCTTGACGACGACGCCGTCGGGTTGCCCCTCGAAGAACAGCTGGGCAGCCGCGCGACTGCGCGTCACGACGGTGGGTGGAATGTGGGCTCCGGTCTGGTTTGCGAGCCAGGCCTTGTGGCTCACGCGCAGGAGTCCTGCAGGATCGTTGACCACGCGCACGCCACGATCCTGCGCCATGGTGCCGAGCGTCAGCAGCGTGGGACGGAGAGGCGCGGCACGCAGCAAGAGGGCGTCGAGCTTGCCCACGTTGATGAAGCGCCTGCTGGCCCGTCGGCCGCGCAGGAGCTCGACCATCGCGTCGACGCCGATCCCCTGATCGGGCTCGAACGCATGCGCCCTGGCGATGAGCCTGCGGTCGGCCGAGACCTCGAAGTCCCAGGGCTCGATGAAGCGCACGCTCCAGCCCAGCTCGAGCGCGGCGACGGCGAGGTGAATGGTCGTCCACGTCACATCCATCGATCCCGCGCGGGTGATGGCGAATCCGATCCTCATGAGGACTCCGGCCGGAGCGTGTCCGGGAGTGCACGCGGTGTAGCATCATGGTCGGGGGGAGGGCGACGAATGCAGTGCGCGGTGTTGGGTGCGGGGAGCTGGGGGACGGCGCTGGCGGTGCAGCTGGCGAGGGCCGGTCACGACACGGTGATCTGGGACCGCAATCCCGAGCGCTGTGAGCACATGAACGCAGAGCATCGAAACCCGAGGTACCTCCGTGATGTCTCGCTGCCTCACTCTCTCCGGGCCGTCCCGAGTCTCTCTGCAGCCTGTGAGCACGCGGAGCTGCTGGTTCCGGTGCTGCCCAGTCATGCGCTGCGAGGGGTGATTCGGAGGGCTGCCCCGTCTATCCGGCCCACGGCGTCCGTGTGCTGCGCGACGAAGGGCATCGAGGACGACACGCTCGACACGATGCATGCCGTGCTCACCGAGGAGCTGCCTGACGACCACCGCATCAGCATGCTCTATGGACCCTCGTTTGCGCTCGAGGTGGCGCGGGGGCAGCCCACGGCCGTGGTGATTGCGGGTGGTGATGCAGCCGCTCACGCGGCGGCAGATGCCTTTCATGCCGGCGCATTCCGCACCTACCACACGGACGATGTGATGGGGGTCTGCATCGGCGGGTCGCTGAAGAACGTGATGGCGATCGCCTGTGGCGTGTCGGATGGCGTCGGGCTGGGTGCGAACGCGAGGGCCGCGATCATCACGCGCGGACTTGCGGAGATCACCCGACTGGCGGTGGCCCTCGGTGCAAACCCTCTCACCCTGATGGGGCTGGCGGGGATGGGAGATCTGGTGCTGACCTGCACCGGCAATCTCTCGCGAAACCGGCGGGTCGGACTTGCACTCGGTCAGGGCCGAACGCTCGAAGACATCCTGGAGGAGCTCGGTGAGGTGGCCGAGGGGGTCGTCACGGCGCGCTCGGCGACGAAGCTCGCCAAGCGGGTGGGTGTGGAGCTGCCGATCACCGAGCAGGTGCATGCCCTGCTCGACGAGGGCAAGCCGGCTCGTCAGGCCCTCGCCGACCTGCTCAATCGAGAGCGGAGGGCCGAGCGGGACGACTAAGGCCCGGCATCGCCAATGGCCTCGACGGGGCAGCCGTCACGCGCCTCGAGGCAGGCCTCGAGCTCCGCTTCGCTGCGGGGCTGCCGAAAGCACACGTCGTGGTCCTCGTCGACAGACATCCTGAAGTTCTCGGGCGCGGCCTCGGAGCACACGGTGCACAGGATGCACTCGCGGTCGACGAAGAAGCTCCAGCGGCGGCCTCGCAGTGTGACCGAGCCGCCGACGTTGTCTTCCCAGGCGTCGAGTGGATCGGCCACTAGAGAACGTCCAGGCTCACCCGCTCAGCCTCGACCGTGGCGTCGATGGGTCCGAGGAGGGGAACGTCGCCCGCGAAGGTCAGATCGAACCCGACGCCAGCAGGGTCGAGCGTGCCCTCTGCGGGGAAGTTGTAGGTGATCAGCAGGATCTCTGCGCCGGCCTCGCCGGTCACCGTGCCGTCGTCGGCGATGTCGAGGTCGAAGACGTAGGACAGGGGGAGGTCGAGGTCGAGAATCAGCACCGACAGCAGGCAGCTGCCGTCTCCCTGCCCGAGGGTTCCGTATGGCCCGACGGCGACAGTCGAACTCCCCGTGCAGGAGAAGGTCAGGCCGAGTGTCTCGAGATCGACCTGGAACAGTCCGGCGTAGGTCCCTGCAGCGTCGTCTTGAATGCGAACGTCGCCGACGCTGTAGGCGAGGCCCGTGCCGTCTGGCAGCCGAGCGCGGGCGGTCAGGCGGTGCGCACCCACGTCGAGATCGGCCTCTAGCGCGGCTCCCTCGCCGACCCAGGCAGGGTCACGGTCGGTCGTCCACTGGACCTCGAGGGGCTCGAGGAGCGTGCCATCGGGGGCCAGGAAGTCAGCGCGCAGAGGGACGGTGGCATCAGGCGTCCACACGGTGCCGCCAGCGGGGCTGGCGATGCGGAGCACGGCACCCGCGTAGGGGTCTCCCTCTGGGGCGGCGTCGGAGCCCGTGTCGAGTGGCTGCTCGATCGGTGATGTGACCCAGCCGGTGCTCGCCGCTGTGTCCAGGCTCGACGTGTCGCGCTCGGGCACGGCGAGGCTCGCAGCACCCAGGCAGCCGACAAGCCCGAGCAGCAAGTGTGGCACGGTCCCCCCGAACGCAGTCGGACCGGATAACCCGGACACCAGGCGGGGCGATCGATGCCAGTGATCGAGGTGGACGCGCTGCGGCGAAGCTACGGCTCCTTCGAGGCACTCCGAGGGGTCTCCTTCGCTGTCGAGAAGGGAGAGATCGTCGGTCTGCTGGGTCCGAACGGCGCTGGCAAGAGCACCACGATGAAGGTGCTCACCGGCTACCTCGCACCGACTGGCGGCTCTGCGCGGATCTGTGGGCACGACGTCCTCGCCGCGCCGCTCGAAGTGAGGGCTTGTCTCGGCTACCTCCCCGAGGGCGCCCCCCTGTACGGCGAGATGCAGGTTCGCGACTACCTCGCCTTCGTCGGGGAGGTGCGCGGTCTCGCACCGAGTACGTGCGCCCGGGCCATCGAGCGTGTGGCGGAGCAGTGTGGCCTTCGCGAGCGGCTGTCGCAGCGCATCGGGACCCTCTCGCGCGGCTACCGCCAGCGCGTCGGCCTGGCGCAGGCGCTGGTCCACTCCCCGCCCATCTTGATTCTGGATGAGCCGACAACGGGCCTCGATCCCAACCAGATCGTCGAGATTCGCTCGTTGATCCGTGAGGTCGGAGCCACCCGGACGGTGATCTTGTCGACGCACATCCTCTCGGAGGTCCAGGTGACCTGTGACCGTGTGCTCGTCATTCACGAGGGGCGACTCGTCGCGGACGAGCGCACGGAGCGGATGGTCGCCGGCAACGATGGACGACGGCTCGTCGTCGGACTCGGACAGGGAAAGGTTCGAGCCACGGCCGCGCAGCTCGCCACCGAGCTCTCCGAGCTTCCCGGTGTGCTCGAGGTGCACCCGACGGCACCCGCCGATACGGCTCACCGGTTCCAGCTACAGACCGATGGAGATGCCCGGGCGGAGGTCTCGGCCTGGGCTGCGCGGCGTGGGCACGTCCTGCTGGAGCTGGCGACGAGTCGAAGTAGCCTCGAGGAGGCCTTCCGTCGCCTCACGACCCCAGGAGACGCATGACAGACGCACTCCCCGGACTGATCGTCGGCACTGCGGGCCACATCGACCATGGGAAGACCTCTCTCGTTCGCGCACTGACGGGAGCGGACCTCGACAGCCTTCCAGAGGAGCAGGCACGAGGGATCACCATAGCCCTCGGGTTTACGGCGCTCGAGCTGCCGGATGGCCGCCGCGCCGCGTTCGTGGACGTGCCGGGTCACGAGAAGCTGGTGCGCACGATGATCGCCGGTGCGACTGGTATCGATGCCGTCTTGTTGTGTGTGTCCGCGGTCGATGGCGTGATGCCGCAGACGCGCGAGCACCTCGACATCCTCGGCCTGCTGGGTGTGCAGGTCGGTGCGGTCGTGCTCACCATGGCTGACCTCGTCGACGAGGAGCTGCTGGAGCTGGCCCGTGAGGATGTGTCCGATGCGCTGGCCGGCACATTCTTGGAGGGGTGTCCGATCGTGGCGTCCTCTGCGGTGACGCGCCAGGGCCTCGATGAGGTGACGGGAGTCGTGGCGGGCTTCCAGAGTGTCGAGCGGCCGACGGACGGACCGTTTCGACTGCCGGTCGACCGCGCCTTCAGTCGCCCAGGCTTCGGCACGGTCGTCACGGGAACGGCGTGGTCGGGAACGCTCGACGATGGCGCGACGGTGACGCTCCTCCCGGCCGAGCGCGAGGTTCGGGTCCGTGGAGTCCAGGTGCATGGGCAGAGCGCTGACCGGGCCGTCGCAGGCCGCCGCACGGCCCTCAACCTGGCCGGGGTGGAGGTGGGTGAGGTTCCCCGGGGCACACTGGTGTCGGCCGGAGACGTGCCCACGCCGTCCATGATCGACGTGGTCTATCGTCACCTGGACGCCGTCGAGCCGCTCGAGGACGGCTCGCCCATTCGCTTCCTGCTGGGCACGGCGGAGCGCCTCGGTCGGCTGTACTTCGCGTCTGAGGTCGACGAGCTCTCTCCGGGCGAGACGGTGCCAGCACAGGTGCGGCTCGACGCACCGCTCGCTTGTCTTCCTGGCGACCGGTTCATCATTCGCCGAACGTCCCCCCTGGAGACGCTGGGTGGTGGCGCCGTCGTCGACCCCTGGACGCGTCGGATGCGTCGAAAGAGGCGGCAGGCCTGGGGCGAGCAGACGCTACGCCTGTCCGCTGGCGAGCGTCGGGTCTGGCTGGAGCGTGCGGGGGAGGAGGGCCTCGCGCCAGCGGAGTGGGCGCAGCGGGGTGGAGCCGACGCCGAGGGTGAGGACCTCGGAGGGCGCCTGTTCACCGCGCCGGTGGTCGCTCGCCTAGAGGGTGCCCTGCTCGAGGCGTTGCTGGCGTTCCACGACGAGCATCCCCTCTCGCTGGGGGCACAGCTGCGCGAGCTGCGCCGAGGGCGACTCGGCCACCTCACCGAGCGGGTGTTCGATGCCTTGGTGCAGCGCCTGGCCCGTCACTCTCGGGTGGAGGTCGATGGCCCGATGGTATGGGTGACCGGCTTCGAGGTCGTCTTGAGCCCAGAACAGGAGTCGCTGGCTGCGCGGATTCAAGCGACTCTGGGCGCTGCTGGCCTCGAGGGGGTGAAGCCGAAGGACCTGCACAAGGCTCACGGCGAGCCCGAGGTCGCCGCGCTGATCCGTCTGCTGGAGCTGCGCTCAGAGGTCGAGCAGGTTGCTGCGGTCGGCTGGGTGCGTCGCGATGTCCTCGACGCGCTCCGCGACAGCGTTGTGAGCTGGTTTGGCGACAACGAGGTCCTCGAGCCCGGCGACTTCAAGCAGCTCACGGGCCTGTCGAGGCGTGCGGCGATCCCACTCCTCGAGTGGCTCGACCGGAGCCGGCTGACTCGTAGGGAAGGCAACGCCCGCGTGAAGGGCAGTGCCTTCGGGTGAGGGCCGCGCCGTCAGTCGCGGCGTCGGCGGAAGGCAACCATCAGTGCGAACGTGATGACCAACAGTCGTCCGGAGAGCCGTCCCGAGATCGAGCAGCCTCCACCACAGTCGTCACCACTGCTCTCGTCACAGCCGCTGCAGTCTTGCTTGCCCAGTGGGTCGTTGCCCTTGCAGCCCGACGTGTTGAAGAGCTCGTCGGGGTTGCAGCCGGAGGTGTCGAGATCGCACCCGCTGCTCTCGTCGCCGCAGCCGCAGCCCTCCTCCGAGGTCTCGTAGGGCACGGCGCCGACCCCTGCGTAGGCCCCGAGCCAGTCTTCGTCCGGCCCTGCGGACCCGAGCTCCAGCGACTGCAGGCCGTAGAGCTCCACGCCGAAGGGGATGCTTGGGAGCCCAAAGGCGGTGTCGGCGAGCAAGCCGTCGATGACACTGGCGATCAGTGGCTGAGTGAGCAGTCCAGCGAGGGAGTCCCGGATGCTGTCGTCGCGGCCGGGGGCGTACTCGCTGTACATCACCTCGGCGGTCACACCCCGGCTGAGATCGACGCCGATGTCGAGCAGGCCGGTCTCTCCGTCGAAGCCCAGGGCTAGGCCGGCATCGATGTCGAGGCGTGTGTCGAGCAGCCGCACCTGGCGGTCCTCGACCTCGGTGAGCACCACGAGCCCGAAGTCCTGGAGCTGCAGGCCGAGATCGCCCTGGGAGAGGTCGACGATCGGGGGCTCCTCGGGACGGGTCTCGATGAGGATCGGCTGCGTCTCGGGGAAGAGCCCATCGAAGGCATCGCCCACGAGCAAGGGGAGGAGCGACGTGTCGAAGGGAATGGGAACGTCGTCGCCGAGGAGTTCGGCATCGACGGTCTGACAGAGCACACCCGTCTGCCAGACCGCGTAGAGGGCCTGGTTGGCGAAGTCGTCAGAGATGTAGGCGCCGAGGGTCGGAACGGTGCCATCGAGGAGCAGCGGGACCTCACCGATTCCGGGGGCATCAGAGGGGGTCGCCAGTGACTCGCCGGGGTCGTAGGGCTTGATGCACTCGGCAGCCCGCGCGGTACCGCTGCCGCCATCGAGGTGAAGTCGGATGCCACCATCGCTCATCGACACGGCGCCCAGTGCGATGGCCAGGTCGAGTGTCGCTTCGTCGAGGAGGTCGACCGACTCCGCGATGTCGACAGCCGACAGCGCGCCGACGAGGTCGGCGTTGATGGTGTCGATCTCGCTCTGGAGATCGGCGATGAGTGTGTCAACCTCCTGCAGGATCAAGTCGGTGACCGAGATTCCGAAGAACTCGGCGATGCCGAGGAGCGTCTCGAGTGAGCAACCGGACAGCCCGAGATCATCGTCAGCGACGGCGTAGTCGATCACGACGTTCTGAATCTGGGGCGACAGCTGGTACACGCCATAGGCGTCGGCGACCTCGACGAAGACCAGCTCGGCACTCGCGCTGAGCGGGAAGGGCTCGACCCACGCATCACAGGCACCCTCGAAGCAGAAGGCGTCGTACTCCACGAGCATGGGCTCGTCGGGGGAGTTGAGGCTGACGCTGACATCGAGCGCCGCACGGAGGATACCGTCTGACGAAGGGGCGATGTCGACGCGTGTGATCTCGATGTTCACCACGCTGTCGAAGAGCCCGAAGTAGTCGTCGGTGAAGCAGAGCCAGTCCGTCGATCCGGACGCGATGCCCGGAAGGGCCAGCTCGGTGGGGACGATCTCGAGGGCGAGATCGCCGATGGTCGCCAGCCCGTCGGTCGTCACGTCGACCACGACGGCATCTTCAAGCACCGCGCTCGGAGGGTGGCCGGCCAGCGCCGGGTCGGCGACGAGCATCAAGAGGGCCAGCATCATGGTCGCTCCTGCAGGGCGAGCGCAAGCGTACCCGAACTGGTCGGCATCGGCCACCAGTGGCTCATGGTGCGAGGTTTCGGACCACGCGGAAGCCGATCTGCGGCGTACTCGTGGTTGGAGATTCAGGGCGGCGGTAGGCGTTGCGAACACGGGTTGGATCCGCAGTCCAGGAGCCTCCGCGAGTCACACGCTGGGAGCCCGTGACCGGGCCCGTGGGGTCGATGGCGTACTCACTCTCGAAGTACGCGGGGTAGTCCCAGACCCACTCCCGCACGTTGCCACCCATGTCGTACAGACCAATGGAGTTTGCGCGCAGGCCCTTGGCCGGGTGGGTTGTTCCGCGGGCGTTGGCGTTGTGCCAGGCCACCTGCTCGGGTGGGCCTCCACCCGGGAGGGCTCCGCGGTTGCTACCAGCCGCTCTCGCTGCGTACTCCCACTCGGCCTCGGTTGGCAGCCGGTAGCCGGGCGCCCCCCACTTCCACGTCACCTGCTTGCCGTTGATGGTGTAGGCCGGCTGCACGCCCTCGATCTCGGAGAGACGGTTGCAGAAGGTCACGGCGTCGAACCAGCTGACTTCCTCGACTGGACACTGCTCGCCGCACTCGTCGTGCCGGGACGGATTGCTGCCCATCACCTCGGTGTAGAGGCGCTGGGAGACCTCGGAGTCGAGCATCCAGAACCCCCGGGTGAGCTTCACCTCATGGAGCTGCTCGGGGGGGTAGCGTCCCTCCTCGCTCTTTGGTGACCCCATCAGAAAGACGCCTGGCTCCAGCTTCACGCCACCATGGTCTGCCGTTCGAGACAGGTCGCTGCCCCACAGCACGTCTCGCGTGGGCTCGGACTGACAGCCCATGATGAAGCCGAGCGCCAATGCGGCGGTGATTGCCATGTCCGCCCTCCTCACCCTATGGGTACCGCAACATGGTGCGGGGAGTGGTGGATGTGACTTCCCTCCGGGGCTCTCAGCCCGTTGCTGCGGCGAGTCGGCGGTGCGTCCAGTGACTGACGGCGTGCAGAGAGGGGGCGCGTGAGGTGGTCGAGGGGTTCGGGACGTTCCGGCTACTTGCATGGCTCGCACACCGTCCGCGGAGATCCCAAAACCAACGCAACCCACGGCGACTTGAGTCGCCGTGGGCTTGTTGAGCCGACCTACAGTCGACCGGGCGCTGGCTAGAAGAAGCCGCCGGCGCCGCCGGAGCCGCCACCCGAGGAGCCGCCGCCGAAGCCGCCGCCGCCGCCCGAGCCACCCGCGCCACCGGCACCGCCGCCGAACACGAGCGCGCTGGCGATGGTGTTGAAGGTCGCCGACACCTGGGTGCCGAGCAGGCTGACGGACCCGATGATCACGACGGCGATGAGTGCTGCGATGAGAGCGTACTCGATTGCGGTTGCGCCCTCTTCATCGCGTGTCGCGCTAAACAGGCGAGCCATCTTCGTAAGCATGTCTGCTCCTCTGTGCGCCGTGAGGCGCCTTTCTGTCTACGTAAGCTACGAGAGTTGTCTGCGGCCGGTTGCCCGGCCCAGGTGGCTCGCCTGACGCGTCACGCGCCAGAGTCACCACCGGAGTCACCAGCGCCCGAGTCCGTCGTCGAGCCACCCGAGTCGCCTCCTGCACCGGAGTCAGAGCCCGAGTCGCCCGCGCTGCCAGAGTCGCGAGCGATGCCCGAGTCAGGCGGTGTGGTCGTCGAGTCGATGGGCAGGCCGGAGTCAGCCGACACCGATCCAGAGTCGCCCGTCGTCGCACCAGAGTCGCCACTCACGGAGCCAGAGTCTGTACGGGTCGGCCCGGTCGTGCCCGTGCCCGTGCCCGTCGCCGAGCCGGAGTCACCGGTCGGGAACCCGGAGTCACTAAGCCCTGCGCCGGAGTCGGAGATGCCGCCAGAGTCGGGCATGCCGCCGGAGTCACCGGTCGTGCCGCTCGAGTCACCCGGAGTCGTCGGGGTACCCGAGTCGGCAGCGGTGCCGGAGTCACCCGTGGGCGTTGTCGTCGTGCCACCGGAGTCGGGTCCGGTGAGGCCGGAGTCACCCGTGGGCGTTGTCGTCGTGCCGCCGGAGTCGGGTCCGGTCAGGCCGGAGTCACCCGTGGGCGTTGTCGTCGTGCCACCGGAGTCTCCGACGAGGCCGGAGTCCGTAGTCGTCGGCGTCGTCGGCGTCGTGCCACCGGAGTCTCCGACGAGGCCGGAGTCCGTAGTCGTCGGCGTCGTCGGCGTCGTGCCACCGGAGTCGGTGAAGCCGGAGTCACCCGTGGGCGTTGTCGTCGTGCCACCGGAGTCGGTGAAGCCGGAGTCACCGGAGTCGGTGAAGCCGGAGTCACCGGAGTCGGTGAAGCCGGAGTCACCGGAGTCGGTGAAGCCGGAGTCAACCGTGGGCGTTGTCGTCGTGCCACCGGAGTCGGTGAAGCCGGAGTCAACCGTGGGCGTTGTCGTCGTGCCACCGGAGTCCCCGACGAGGCCGGAGTCCGTGGTCGTCGTCGTGCTGCCGGAGTCGAACACCGAGCCGGAGTCGCCCGTCGTGGAGCCGGAGTCGAACACACCGGAGTCTGCCGCCGCCGAGTCAGCGCGGCCCGAGTCACCGATGGTGCTCGTCGTCGTGCTGGAGTCTCCGGAGTCAGCGGAGTCAGCGGAGTCGCCTGCGGAGTCACCGGAGTCAGCGGAGTCCGAGGAGTCGGGTGTCGCGCCGGAGTCACCCGTGTCCACGGGGCCCGTGTCGGGGCACTCGAACGGACGCACGGTGGTCTCGTCTGTACAGGTGTTCGTACAGTCGGGCACCTCGCCCTCTGGGCACACGATGAACGGGTCAGACTGCCCGACGACCGCACGGCTGTACTGATGGAAGCCGTTGGCCGTGTAGATGCCTGGGTCCGTCGCGTCGAACTCGATGAGCCCGGAACCCGCAGTGAAGGTGAACTCCTCCGAGTTGTAGTCGTCGACGGCGTCATCGAGTGCCGTGTCGAACACACCCACCTTGTACTCGGGGTTGTCCTCCATGCCCGTCCAGCTGACCTCGATGCGGTCGCCGACCTGGTAGAACTCACGGTCAGCCGTGACCGTGGCGTCGGGACAGGCGGGGTTGACATCGAAGAAGCCGGTGTAGCCAATCCGACGAGACGAGTTCATCAGGCGAACTTCGTAGCGTCCGACGGGCAGCGTCGCATCGACACCCACGGCGCCGGAGAACCAGAAGAAGCCATCGCCTTCAGGCGTTCCCGACGGGACGTAGTCCCAGGAGTACGCGAAGGAGTAGCGGTCGGCGCCCTCGTCCCAGATACCAACCCAGACACCGGCGGGCGGCGTCGCGACGTTGATGTAGAAGACATCGATGCCGACGGCGTCGGGGGCCACGCAGGTGGGGTTGGTCCAGACGGCAGGCAGGGTGTCGGGGTTCGGCACCACCGCGAACACGTCGGATGCGCCCATGGGCGTGTAGGAGTCGCCCGACATGCCACGCGCCACGTACGTGCCGTTGGCGAGGAACTCGTAGAAAGTGTGCACGCCGTCGGCGGAACCCGTCAGCCCAGCCTGGTCGAAGTAGACCCAGGCTGCGACACCCGCAGGATCGTCCGGAGCGAAGGTGCTGTCAGACAGCATCAGGAGGTCGTCAGGACCGCCGGTCGCGCTCGTGAAGGTGACATCGATGGGCTGGCCCTTGTAGTACTCGACCAAGTCGACACTGATCGCTGCATCAGCCACAGGGGCGCCGCCGGGGGCGAAGTCGACGGTGAACAGGGCCTGGTTGGCGAACGGTACGTAGGTGTTGTCGGTGAACCCACGTGCAGCGTACTGGCCCAGCTCCTTGATCTGCGGGTACTCGTGCGAGCCGTCGACGAGGCCGCCGGTGTACTGCCAGGTCTGGTCGCCGTAGATGTCGACGTAGGACGACAGCTCGGTGGACGGCAGGGCGCGGCGCGCGATGGCGGTCCAGTCGAGGAGCTCGCCCGGAGCCTCCGTCCAGGACACCTCGACGGGGGTGCGAGGTGTGTAGTTCTCGCGGTCGGTCGTGATGGTGGACGGATCCGCCGGGTCGACTGCGACGCTGAACTCGCTCCGTGCCTGGACATCGAAGCCGTTGTTGAGCATCAACCTCGCCTCGTACTCGCCAGGCGGAAGGTTGTCGATCGCCTTGTAAGCGAAGGTGGAGCGGAGCCTCGAGCCGTCGTACGGCCCGGAGTAGCCGACCGGATCGGTGTAGCTGAAGTCGAGGTAGCTGCTGTCGGGCGAGCCCGTGGTCGCCGTGGCGAGCCAGTCGAGGCCGTAGCCAGCCGCGTTCGTCCAGCTGATCTCGATGTCGTCGCCGACGAAGTAGGTCGGGGAGTCGGTGCTGATGGTCGCGTCACGAACACCGCAGTCGACATCGAACGGCGCACTGCGAAGCAGAACCTCGCCCTCGGTCCGGTAGACACGAATCTCGAGGTCACAGCCCTGGGGGATGTGATCCCAGGTGTACTCCCCCGAGCTCGCGAAGCCGATGACCTCGCCGAAGTTCCACTCGCCATCCGGCTGGTCGGTGTCGGCGATCGCGATGAAGGAGAACGCCGTCAGCGGAGATGCACCCGACCAGTTGGCCGTGAGCGTCTCGCCGCGCGAGTAATCCAGCGCGTCGGTGGTGAGCGACTGCCCGAAGGCCGGCGCAGAGAGGATCAGAGCAAGCAGTCCGACTGTGCCCTGTCCCATGAAACGTGTGGTCCTTTCAGACATCCATACCCCCCGCCAACGAGGTGGCCAGGACCCACGAGCAGTACCCGCGGGTGAGTTGCGTCCTGATATTCCGAAGCCCCGTGACAATACACGTCGCGGTGGGTCTACGCAAGCCGATGTGTACCGCATGGTCGCGATCTGTCATCGAAGCGCTAGTAGAACCCTGAGCGGCGCGCAGGTCGACGCTAGGCCGGTTTGGGTCAGGTGTGGACGTTGTGAAGGTCTGGGTAGTGTGCATCGCTGTGCGGGGGCTTAGGGGCAGCGTGTGCTGGGTTTCAATGCAGGGGGCGTGCCAGGTACGCATCACGCTGTCGGCTGGCCGGTCTGGTCTGGCAAAGGCCGCGCATCGCGTAGTCACGTCGAGGGTGGCCCTGGCCGAAGGTCCGTCGACTGTTCCATGAGGTGTTCCGTCGTGGAACGGCCGTACCGGGCAGGGAGCGAAGTTTCTGCGGACTCTTGATGGGTGCTCCCGGTAAGGGGGCGCGTGGCCGAGGTCGCCACAATCCAGGTCGGGCGCCCGGTACGATCTCTTGGTGATCGCGGTGCGCGGGTCGGGTCTGGTGGTGTCGGATAGTCGAGATGCGCTGGCGCGCGGTGGTGCGCGGAGGCGCTTGGAGGGTCCGTGGCGGGTCTGGACATCGCGATCGTGGGACTCGCGTGTCGACTGCCGGGTGGTGTCGAGGACCTCTCTGGGGTCTGGGATGCGCTCCGTGCAGATACGGATCAGCTGCGGGTGGGCCCGGGCAGTCGGCGAGTGGGCGAGCTCGGTGAGATCTCTGCGAGGGGTGGCTGGCTCGCCGATGCCTGCTGGACCCGCTTTGATCATCGACGCTTTCGCATCTCGCCAGCGGAGGCGCGGTCGCTGGAGCCAAGGCAGAGGCTGTTGCTGAAGCTCTGCTGGGAGGCCCTCGAGGCGAGCCTGCAGGCGCCGCTTGCACAAGAAGGATCGCGCTCGGGCGTCTTCCTGGGAACCGGGCCGTCGGACTGGGGACGTGAGGCCTACGCGGCAGGGGTAGAGCTCGACCCCTTCACGGGCACGGGTCACTTCGCGTCCGTCGCGGCGGGGCGTATTGCCTATACGCTCGGCCTCGTCGGCCCTGCGCTGTCGGTTCAGACGGCGTGCTCGTCGAGTCTCGTGGCGCTCCACCTGGCTTGTCGGGAGCTTGCGTCGGGCCGCGTGGGGCAGGCGATCGTCGGTGCGGTGAACGGGCTCATGGCGACCGAGCCCACTCGGTACTTTGCCCGCCTGGGTGCGCTCTCGCCCTCGGGTCGGTCGCACCCCTTCGATCGGTCCGCTGATGGGTATGTGCGCGCAGAGGGGGGCGTGGTCCTCATTCTGCGGCCGCGCGAGGAAGCGCTGGCACTCGGGCTGCCTGTCCTGGGGGTGATCCGCGGCACGGCGGTCAACCAGGATGGCCGGTCGAATGGTCTGACGGCACCGAGTGGCCGTGCCCAGGAAGACGTCTTGCGCGCAGCGCTCGCGGATGCCTCCGTCTCGCCAGCGGAGGTGGCTCACATTGAGGCGCACGGGACGGGTACGCCGCTCGGTGATCCGATCGAGCTGCGGGCTCTGGACAGCGTCTTCGGCGTCAACGCTCCTACGATTCATGCGGCCAAGGCTCGCTTCGGGCACCTGGAGTGTGCGGCTGGACTGGTCGGTGTGGTGAGCGCGCTGTCCGCCCTGGAGCACCGGGTCGCGCCAGCGGTCCTCGGTCTGGAGACCACCAACCCGCGCGCTGGGCAGCTGCGGATCAAGCTCCCGCGGAGGCCTGCGCCGCTGGGCTCGGGGCTGGTCGGAGTGAGCAGCTTCGGCCTCAGTGGGACGAATGCTCATGTGTTGATCGAGTCCGGTCAGCCTCGATCCGAGCGCCCGGAGCCTGCTCCCGGTCCTCGGCTCGCCTCGGGCTGGGCTCCGGAGACGGTCAGGATCGTCCCTGACGATCCCGAGTCAGCACTGACGAGTCGAGTGGCGACGAGTCACGGGCCGTGGCGTCGAGTTGACGACGGTGGCCTGGTTCACGCTCTACGGCGTCCCGAGCCGGTGTTGGTGATCGGCTCTGGGGCGGACGTGAGACCGGTGTTGGAGTGGCTCCGAGCGCATGGCGTGGAGCCGGAGAGAGCCATTGCTGTCGACGATGCCCCGAGCGTGGCGCTCACCGATTGTGTTCGCACGAGCATGGGGCAGCTCGAGCATGTGCTTCACGATGAGGGTGAGCGCGACACTGTGTGGCTCTCACTGGCGCTGGGTGCTGTTGGCGGGCCTCGCAGCGTCGAGGTCGCGATGGACGACGCGACGCTCGCTGCGCTCTGGTCTCACGGCTTCGACGTGCGCTGGCCGACCACGGTAGCCCCCCGGGTCGCGCTGCCAAGGTTGCCTGAGCCCGCGGAGCCCCGGCTTCCACTGCACCCGGTCTCGCCCGACGGGGTGCACGAGGGCTGGACGGTCGAGTGGATCGAGCCGCCATCGAGCGGACCCTCGCTGCGGCTGAACGACACCCCCGAGTGTGGTCGTCCGTGGCTGGTCGTGGACCCAGGAGGAACGCTCGACGCGCGTCTCTCTTATGTGGCGGCCTGTCTGACGAGGGCGAGGGCGGCCGGCGCGACCCTGTGGATCGCCACACGAGGCGCGACGCCGGAGGCCGGCGCGACGGACGCGGTCGCCGCAGGACTGTGGGGCTGGGCGGCCACTGCTGCGCTGGAGGAACCGGAGGTCTTCGGTGGCATTGTCGATGTCGCCGAGGGTGTAGAGCTGGACGGCAGGCTGAGCGTCCCCGAGGATCGCGTCGTCGTGCTGTCCGCGGGTGCGCGCGTGCCGAGACTTCGGCGTCGACGCACGACAGTTCGTCGTGCCGTCCTGGAGGGCACCTGGGTCGTCGCCGGCGGCACTGGCGCGCTCGGGCGCCGTGTCACGGAGTGGCTGAGGGAGCGAGGGGCCGCCAGAGTGATCGCGCTGGCCCGGCGACAGGCTGACGTCCCGGGCTGCGAGATGATCGCGGTCGATGCGCTCGACGCCCTCGCCGTCGAGCGGGCTCTCCAAGCGCTCGGTCCCATCGAGGGAGTCGTCCACGCGGCTGGGGCGCTCGAGCGCGATTCGGCTCACTCACCGAGCACTCGTGGTGGGCGAGTCACGATTGCCGCGTCGCTGGATGCAGTCACGCCGGGAGCACGACACATCGCGCTCTCGAGTGTCGCGGGGCTCTGGGGGGGAAGGCGCCTGGCCGGCTACGCCGCTGCGAGCGCAGAGCTCGATGCCTGGGCATGCGCCCGGGGTTGGTCGGTCATCCGGCTCGGTCCATGGGGGACCGGTGGCATGGTGCCGGCCGACGAGCTGGCTGCCATGCGGGCCGCTGGTGTGCTCGAGGTCACGGCCGAGGCACTCGACACAGCGCTGGATCTCGCGGTTGCCGAGACGGGGCTGCACTGCCTCGCACCTCTCGACGAAGAGGGCTTCGCACGGGCCATGTCGTCATCGCGACCCCAGCCATGGCTGAGCGAGCTCAGTACGGCGGGCTCGTCTAGAGTGGTGGTGGGCCCTGTGGAGGCACGGGCCGCGGTACGAGATGCGATCCAGGATGTACTCGGTCGAGCCATCCCCGATGATCTGGGCTTCTTCGACGCGGGGCTCGGCTCAGTCGAGGCGGTCGCGCTGGCCGAGGCTGTGGAGCGGGCTCTGAAGGTCCGGGTGCCCGCCACTGCAGCATTCGATCATCCCACTGTCGATGCGCTTGTCGACTGGCTCTGCGGCAGCCGAGCAGCAGAGCGGAGCGCCCCGGGTCGGGCCAGCGCGCCCGTGGCGATCGTCGGTGTGGCGATCCGGCTTCCCGGCGCCGATGATCTCGACGGCCTTGCAGGGCTCCTCCGGTCGCCGACGGATGCCCTACGTGCACCAGAGCGCTGGGACCCGGCCGAGCACGAGGCACCGAGAGCGGGCTTCGTCGATGGCTTGGAGGACTTTGAGCCCGAGGCGTTCCGCATGAGCGCGCGAGAGGCTGTGGCGCTCGATCCACAGCAGCGCATGATCCTCGAGCTCACTCGTGAGGTGATCGCCCGTGGGTCCTGTACCGTCGAGCAGCTCCGAGCGCGCCGCACCGGAGTGTTTGTCGGCCTCGGACGCTCCGAGTACTGGGATCGACAGCGCTCGGGGGGAGAGTCCTACGCGTGGTCCGGGACGGGCAATGCGGCCTCCTTTGCCGCGGGTCGCGTTGCTCACGCCTTTGGCTTCGAGGGGCCGGCGCTGGTTGTCGACACGGCCTGCTCGTCGGCACTCGTCGCGCTCCATCTCGCTGTTCGGGCGCTGCGCAGCGGAGAGTGCGGCGCAGCGATCGTCGCCGGTGCGAATGCACTGCTGTCGCCCGAGAGCTTCCGGTACCTCGAGTCGGTAGGGGCCTTGTCGCCGACCGGCGCGTGTCGACCCTTCGATGCCCATGCGGACGGGTATGCGCGTGCCGAGGGTGCTGGTGCCTTGCTCCTCATCGCGGATGCGGAGGGCTTCACGCCCCTCGCGACGGTACGCGGTACCGCGATCGCCCACGATGGACTGGCTGCGGGTCTCACGGTGCCGAGTGGCCCCGCGCAGGAGCGGGTGATTCGGGCGGCACTGGAGGATGCGGGACTGACGCCCGATGATGTCGATGCGATCGAGGCGCACGGAACGGGCACGCCACTGGGCGATCCCATCGAGATCGCTGCGCTCTCGCGGGTGTTTGGCGAGCGCTCTCGACCGCTTCGACTGACCGCCGTCAAGCGCCACACAGGGCACCTCGAGGCCGCTGCGGGTCTTGCCGGTATCGCTGCTGCTCTCGTCGCGATGCAGGAGGGCTGTGCGCCGCTCCTGCTCGATTCACCGAATCCAGAGCTCGCGATCGACTGGCCGGTCTCCTTTGCCGGCGGCCCGGCGCAGCGGATCGGCGTCTCGTCCTTTGGAATGAGCGGGACGAACGCCCATGTCGTCCTCGAGCTGTCCGAGCGCGTCGAGCACGAGGAGCCCGAGGGGCTGGTGCTCCGGACCGCCTCTGCCCTGCATCCCGAGTCCGCCCTCGCACACATGGACTGGCTCGATGGGCTGCCCGAGACACACCGCGTCGCAGCCACGAGTGCGCGACACACTGCCGAGCCGCATCGCATCGCTCGGGTCGGAGATCGCACCTGGACGGGTCGGGCAGCACCCCTTCGAGTGGGCCTGTTGTTCACCGGCCAGGGAAGTCAGTCGGCGGGAATGGGGCAGATGCTGTCTGGGCTGCCTGGCGGCCTGGCCGCTCTGGAGGCCCTCGCGAGTGCCGTGCCGGAGGTCGATGTTCGAGGCCTGCTGCTGGATCCAGAGCGGGACTTGGTCGACACGGCCTCAGCACAGCCTGCGCTGGTCGCCCTCGAGCTCGTGCTCGCCGACGTGCTCCGAGACATTGGCGTCGAGCCAGTGGCGGTGCTCGGGCACAGCATTGGTGAGCTCGCGGCGGCGGCTGTCGCGGGCGCGATGTCCTCGGCGGATGCAGTTCGTCTGGCTGCTGCCCGAGGCAGGCTGATGGCCGCCACGCCGGCGGGGGGCTCGATGGTTGCCGTCCGCACGTCGACCGAGTCGATCGTCTGTGCACCGGGTGCCGATATAGCTGCCGTGAACGCGCCAAATGAGGTGGTGATCAGCGGCACGGAGGAGGCCGTGGCCGCCACGCTGGCGAGCGTGGAGGCCCCGCAGAGGAGCCTCCGCGTCTCGCACGCCTTCCATGCACCCGGAATGGACGAGGTTGTCGCGCCGCTCGCGGCCGCGGCTGCAACGCTCTCCCTCGGCCGGCCACGCCTCACCGTGCTCTCGCCAGCCGAGGGTGGGATCGCGTCAGAGGTCCTCGCAGATCCGGCGTGGTGGGGGCAGCAGGCGCGAGCGCGTGTCCAGTTCACGGCCGCGCTCTCGGCGGCGTCTGTCGATCTGTGGCTCGAGATCGGGCCGCGGCCGGTGCTCACGGGGCTCGCGGCGCGCTGTGGGCTGGAGGCACTGCACCTCGCTCGCGTCGATGACCCTTACCCCTCCTTGCTGGGGTCGCTGGCCGAGCTGTGGACGCGCGGCGTGCCCGTAGACCGGACGCGCCTGGTGTCTCGTCTGCCGTCCCTACACCTTCCACCCGCTCCGCTGCGCCGTCGTCGGCTCTGGCTGGACGAGGAGACGGCGCCCGCGGCGCGCTGGGGTCTTCAGTGGGAGGTCGTCGAGGACGGAGCAGAGGCTCCCGCAGTCGCGATCACCGAGGAGGATCCGGCGTCGGCGGTACTGCAGGCCCTTGAGGCGGTCCGACAGGGGGCACGACTCCTCGCTGTTCCTGATGACGAGGGCCACCGAGGTGCGGCGGCGGTCTGCGGACTCGCGGCGACGCTCTCGGTGGAGGAGCCCGAATCGGGAATCGGGGTGATCCGGGGGGCCGCCTCGGGCGGGCCTGCGGGCTCACGCCTGCGCGATGGTCGACGCGAGCTCCCGCGGCTCGTCCGGCTCACCGATGGTCGCCCCTACGAGCCGTCGGGTCGCTGGCTCGTCACAGGGGGGCTCGGCGCGCTCGGGCGCCACGTCGTCTCCTGGCTCGAGGCCTCGGGTGCCGAGGTGTACACATGCGGGCGAACCGCACATCCCTCGCCGAGCCATCACGCCGTGGATGTCGCCGATGCCGTCGCGGTCGGGAGACTGCTGGATGCTCTCGGGCCCCTCGCTGGCATCGTGCACTGTGCCGGAGTGGTAGAAGACGGCCTCGCTCGCGATCTCGACGAAGCGACCCTCGGACGGGTGCTCGCGGCGAAGGTGTCGGGGGCCGAGGCGCTCTCGGCGCACCACGAGGGTCCGCTGGTGGTCTTCGGCTCCGCGACCGCCTGGTTCGGGAGAGTCGGACAGGCCGCTTACGGGGCAGCGAACGCGGCTGTCGAGGCGGTGATCCGGCGGCGGCGTGCCTCGGGGCGGCCGGGTGTCTGCCTCGCATGGGGTCCGTGGGGTGAGGGCATGGCGGTCGATCTGGCCGCGGAGGGCGTGCGCACGCTGTCGCCGCGCCGGGCGGTCGCCGCGCTGGCTCGGGGTCTCGACGGACCGCCGGTCCAGCTGGTGTTCGAGGCGGACTGGGAGCTGTTCGCGCAGCGGTGGCTGCAGCCCCCGAGCCTGCTCGACGCCTGGGTCTCCAAGCCGAGTCCAGTGGAGCACGTCGACCTGCCTGGCGTGGTGCGCGACGCCGTGCGGCGAGTGCTCGGTGACGAGGCCGCCGTGATCGACGACGTGGGGTTCTTCGATCTCGGACTCGATTCCATCATGGCGGTGGAGCTCTCACGACTGCTCTCGCAGCAGCTGGGTCGGCCGCTGTCGGCCACGCTGGCCTTTGAACATCCGCGTGTCGACCTGCTGATCGCCTACCTCGCAGGAGATGCGCCGCAGCGCGATGCCGTCGTGTCCCGCCCGACGGGTGGGGCGATCGCGATCGTCGGTGCCGCCTGCCGCTACCCGGGTGGTGTGGACTCCCCCGAGGCGCTCTGGCGACTGCTCCAGGCGGGGCGTGCGGTGGTAGGGACCGTTCCGGCTGGGCGCTTCGAGGCCTCAGACCTTCCAGTCAGCGCGGGCTTTGGAGCCTTCCTCGACGAGATCGACCAGTTCGATGCCGAGGCCTTCGGGATTGCGCCGCGCGAGGCGGCGAGCTTGGATCCGCAGCAGCGGCTCCTGCTGGAGACGTGCAGCGCGGCGGTGGATGTCTCGGGAGTAGCCGCGCCTGCGCGCACCGGGATCTACGTCGGGATTGCCGAGAGGGGCTATCTCCGTCGCTTCGCCTCCGAGGGGCAGCCGTTCTATCCGGACGGGTGGTCGGGAACGGGGAACGAGTCATCGTTTGCAGCCGGTCGTGTGGCCCACGCACTTGGGCTCGAGGGCCCTGCGGTGGCCCTGAACACGACGTGTTCCTCGTCGCTGGTCGCGGTCGATCTGGCGGTGCGTTCCCTGCGAGACGGGACCTGCGATGCCGCCATCGCGGCGGGCGTGCACCTAGTGCTCGACGCGGAGTCGTCCGACTATCTCGCTCGGCTGGGGGCTCTGTCACCGACGGGACGCTGCCACACCTTCGACGCACGGGCGGACGGCTACGTGAGGGGTGAGGGGGCCGCAGCGCTCGTGCTCAAGCGCCTGGAGGATGCCGAGGTCGCAGGAGATCCGATCCTCGCCATCATTCGAGGGACGGCCACGAATCATGACGGGCGCAGCAGCGGGCTCACAGTCCCCAGCGGGAGGGCGCAGGAGGCGGTGATCCGCGCGGCGTGGGCTGATGCGGGCCTCGACCCCGTCACGTGTGACGTCCTTCAGGCCCACGGCACGGGCACCCCGCTGGGCGATCCCATCGAGATCAACGCGGCGCGGAGCGTGTTTCTGGAGGGTGGTCGACAGCTCCCGCTCGCCGTGCGGACCGCGAAGACGAACCTCGGTCATGGCGAGCTGGTCGCGGGCCTGACTGGACTCCTGGACGCGGTGCTCTGTCTACGACACCGGGAGGTGCCAGCACCCCCTGACCTGCGCGAGCCCAATCCCGTGCTGGTCACGGACGGGCTGGAGCTTCGCGGAGCCTCCCTGGGTGAGGGGGTTCGACGGGCGGGGGTGAGTGCCTTCGGGCTCTCGGGGACGAACGCACACGTGGTGCTCGAGTCGGCGCCTACGCGAGCCGTCTCTCCTCAGGAGGGTCTCTGGCTCCACCCGCTGTCAGCCCCGTCGGCGGATGGGGTGCGCGCTCTGGCTGCGGTCGTCACACCCGGGGCGGGCGCCGCCCGAGGCCTCGCCAACCGTCGGCGGCACGCCTTCCGTGCGGGCTGGGTGCCGGGGACTGAGCCCGTGCCGGTGCGCGTGGGCGGTCGCCCCAAGATCGCCTTCCTGTTCACCGGACAGGGGGCCCAGTATGCAGGGATGGCCTCGGGCCTCTATCGTCGGTATCCGGTCTTTCGCGATGCGCTGGATGCGTGCGCGGCGGAGCTGGCTCCCGAGGTCGATCTGCATGCGGTCCTGGGAGATGACGAGTCGCTGCGCGACACTCGCCACACGCAGCCGGCGATGTTCGCGCTCGGGTGGGCCCTCGCTGCGCTCTTGCGCTCCTGGGGCATCACGCCTGACGTGGTCGCGGGGCACAGCGTCGGTGAGTGGACGGCAGCGGCGGTCGCTGGGGGACTCGACCTGACGTCGGCGGCGCGCGGGATCGCTCTGCGCGGCGCCTTGATGTCGGATCTTCCGAGTGGCGGAGCGATGCTGGCCGTGCGAGCGCCGGTGGACGACGTCGTCGCGGTGGTCGGTGGCGCGGTGGACGTGGCGGCGATCAACCATCCGAGCGAGGTCGTGCTGTCGGGGGCAGCCGAGGCCATCGCTGCGGCGCGGTCGGCTCTGGAGTCCGAGGGGCATCGCTGTACGCCGCTCCGCGTCTCTCACGCCTTCCACTCGGCGCGCATGGCTCCGATGCTCGACGCCTGGGGAGAGCACGTAGCTGGGCTGAGCTGGCGGAGGCTCCAGGTTCCGCTCGTCAGTGCCCTCACGGGGGCGGTCGAGGACACGGCCCTCCAGAGTCCGGCGTTCTGGATGCGCCACGCCCGGGAGGCCGTGCGCTGGCGGGATGCCGTGGAGACGCTCCGGGACGAGGGCGTGGACGTGTTCATCGAGCTCGGTCCTCACCCGGTCTTGGTCACCTCGGGACAGGCGACGGTCGACGAGGGCGCTTGGGTCGGCGCCCTCCGTCGCGGTGGCGACGACGTGACCCAGCTCCTGGCGGCGGTGGGCGCGCTGTGGGCCAGAGGAGCTCCCGTCGACTGGGACGCGATGCTGCCGAGCGTGGCACGTCCCGCTCTGCCGCCCACTCCGCTGCAGCGGTCTCGCCACTGGCTCCCGGGGGATCGCGCAGCACTGCCCGCGTGGACCTACACCGAGGTGTGGGACGAGGTCGAGCGCGTCCACGTCGACGGTCCAAGGATGCTCCTCGGGGATGCCTCGCTTGCGGACGATCTCGGTGCAACCCCCACGGAGCAGGCGACGGGTGCGGTCGTCGATGCGCGCTGGCTGGGCGTGGCCGATCCCGAGGCGCTCTCGGTAGCCGTCGCCGGCATCCTCGAGCTTGCGCGTGAGGTCGAGCGGCTCTGGGTCGTGACTCGCGGGGCTCGTACAGACCCGTTTCAGGCGGCACTGTGGGGCCTGGCCCGGTGTCTGTTCGTGGAGTGTCCGCAGCTGCGAGGCGGCGTGGTCGACCTCGCCGGCGGCGTGCCGGCCTTGCCCGCCCACGAGGCGGTCTCCATCGGCCCGGATGGATGGTTCACCCCTCGACTGGAGCGCGTCTCGGCTCCGTCCACTCGCGCTGAGCTTCCTGGTACTTGGCTGATCACGGGTGGGACGGGAGCCATCGGGCGTGCGGTGACGCGCTGGCTGGCGTCCCGAGGGGCGACCACGCTCCATGTCGTCGGACGTCGTCCACTGCGCGACGATCCGGACGATCCGCGTGCCCGCCTCGCGAGGGAGGTGCCGGGTGTGGTGCTGCACCAGTGTGACGTCTCGGACCGAGCTGCCGTCGCCGCCCTGCTTGCCCAGATTGACGGTCCCTTTGGTGTGTACCACGCAGCAGGCGTGACGCACCCGCAGGCGGTCGAAGACGCCGAACCGGAGACCATCCGTCGCACGCTTGCTCCCAAGGTGGCCGGCGCTTGGTGGCTCCACACCCTCACCGCTGAGCGCGAGGTCCCGGTCTTCGTGAGCACCGGCTCCATCGCGGCGGCGTGGGGGTCTCGCGATCTCTGTGCCTATGCCGCAGCGAATCGCTTCTTGGATGGCTTGGCGAGCGCTCGTCGAGCGGCTGGCCTCTCCAGCACGACACTCTCCTATGGGCCTTGGGAGGGTGGCATGATGGACGCGGCGGGCCTCGAGCTGCTCGCCCGGATGGGTCAGCAGCCCCTGCCCGCGTCGACGGCACTCGCGCTGACTGGCGCCTTCCTCGACGCAGAGCACTCGGGTGTCGTGGTGGCCCGCGTCGACTGGGAGCGCTTCGGACCGCTCTATGACAGCGCAGGAAATCGCGACTACCTCGACCGCCTCCGGCCGCGGGAAGTGGTCGAGTCCACCATGCCCGTCGAGCAGGCAGATCGGTGGTCGCTGCTCGAGGGGTCAGCGCTCGAGAGCGCGGTCCGCGACGTCCTCCAGGAGCGTGCCCGCGCTGTCCTCAGGCGGGACGAGGTGCCCCTCGATCGGCCGCTGATCGAGCTTGGCTTCGACTCCCTCATGGCGACCGAGCTGAAGAACGTGCTGCTGACCGATGGACTCGACGTTCCCCTAGGGCGCTTGCTGGGGGGACCCTCGATCGACGAGCTCGTCGGGATGACGCTGCCGCGGCTCAGGCCACCCGTCTCTGAGCCTGATCCCGTCGCGGAGGATGACGGCGACATCCCGAGCTGGATGGTCTGGAGTCATGCGGCGGCCATCATCGTGGGAGCCGGCATCGCGTCCGGCTTGTGGGCGCTGCTCGGATGAGCGGGTAGCAGGGGTGTCCGCGCGAGGCCGACGTGACTGACTGGATCCGCAACCCCCTGCCGAGCCCGCGGGCTCGCTTGATCTGTCTGCCGCACGCCGGTGGAGGGACGATCGAGTACCGACGCTGGAAGGGGCTTCTCCCGGCGGATGTCGATCTCAACCCAGTGGTCTTGCCAGGCAGGGAGACGCGCTTCAGTGAGTCACTCGTTCGACGGATGAGCGAGCTGGTGCCCGCGATGATTCAGGGCATCACTCCACTCATTCGTCGCACGCCGTACATCCTCTACGGCCACTCGATGGGGTCGTGGATCGGCTACGAGCTGATCCGCGAGCTGCGTCGGCTGCACCGACCGCTGCCTGCTCACTTGATCGTCGGTGCTCGACGTGCGCCTCACCTGCCTGCATCCCGGCCACCGCTCTTTGCCCTGCCAGACGCCGAGCTGATCGACGAGATTGACCAGCGCTATGGTGGAATTCCCGACGCGCTGCGGCAGAACAGGGAGCTCCTGTCGATTTTTCTTCCCGTCCTCCGGGGAGACTTCGAGCTGCTCGACACCTACGCACACACGCCGGCCGAGCCGCTTCCCGTGCCCATCACAGCCCTCGTAGGCTCCGAGGATGCCACGGTCTCGATGGCGGAGGTGCGGGCGTGGCGCGAGCACACGTCGGAGGCGTTTCGAGTGCGCCCCATCTCGGGTGGGCACTTCTTCCATCGCGACGCAAAGGACGAGACGGCGGCAGTGGTCGCGGGGATTCTTCGAGGAGTTCGGTAGGGAGGGTTCGGGCTAGAACCCGACTCCCAGACCGAAGCCCTGCTGTGGACCGTAGGCGGTGATGCGTCGGCTGTAGGTGACCGACAGTCCGACGGGTCCGGCGGCGAGCGAGGCTCCAGCGAGCCAGGTGAACTCGCTGCCGAAGCCGAAGGCGTCTTCCTGTGACCAGTCGACGCCCGGACGACCGCCGCTGAAGAAGGCGGTTGGCTGGAGGCCCCCGTAGACGTTCAGGGGGCCGAGGTAGAGCGTGGTGATCAGTGGCCAGTCCATGCCGAGGGTGGCATCGAGCGTGGTGTCGCCGAACGTGTACTGGTTCTGAAACACGTCAGGGCCGGTCTGGATGCCGATCACCGAGAAGCGAGGGCCGAAGAAGTTGCCGACACGTACGTCGTAGCCGCTGCTGCCCGAGCCGATCACGTACGCACCGGCGACCCGAGCCGTGCCCTGAAAGCGCAGCTCGCTCGGCTTGCGCTTCTGGAAGTAGTTCAGGCCACCCTGGCCCCCGAGGCTGACGGCTGTGTAGGTCGTCGCGCCGTCATTGAAGAGTGTCGCTCCGACGGCAGGTCGCAGGAACGGCTGAGTCTTCCACGGACCCGAGAGGACTCCCTCTCCAGCAGAGGCGAGGGCGGGAAGGAGGAGGGCGGCGAGGGTGAGGGCGGTTCGCATCGGGACAGGACTCCGTGTGCTGTGGATGGTAGCTGACTGACCTCGGCTCTGACCAGCGAGGGGTGTGTCCGGGGTGCCGAGACCTCGGATCGAGGGCTGCCCTACAAAGGATGACGTCCTCGTCGAATAGGCGCGGCCGATGTGCGTCTGCTGGTCATCACGAGAGGGGCCCATGCGCCGCTGGACCACTGCCACCGCCGCCGCACTCGCCATCTTGCTCTCCACACCCGCCCTGGCAGGCCCTCCGCCCTCGCCGAGGCTCGCTCGGGTGTCGCCTCCAGCCCAGTCGAGCGTGCGGGCGAAGATCAAGGTCGAGCTGGTTGTCGCGCGGGAGGCTGGACCGGTCGACCCCGGACTCGAGGGCATCGCGCGCCAGCTGCGCTCGAAGGGGCTGACGAGCGTGCGTCGCGTCACCGCAGAGTCGGCTCGTCTCGAGGAGGACGGCAGCGTCGTCGCCAAGATCGATGGGCGGCGGATGAAGGTGACGCTGCTCGAGCTGATGCCCGACCAGGCAAAGGTCAGGTACGCGGCCCACCGCGATGGTGAGGAGCTCTTCCACCAGGTGTATACGGCGCCGCGTGGAAAGGTGGGGGTCCTCGCGGGGATGGGCGCGTATCGAGGGGGCAAGCTCTTCGGTGCGATCACCGTCGAGCGGTGAGCGAGGGGTCTGGATAGTCCCGACGCATGCGAGCGCCGATCCTCCTCCTGCTTGTCCTTGGCTGCGCCGACGACGAGTCCGTCCCCACTCCCGATGATGGGGCGATCGACCCCATCGGTTCCTATGACGTGTTCGCATGGACGGACCCGTTCATCGGCACCGGAGGTGCAGGGGCCCAGGTCACCGGCGTCGGTCCGCACGCCACCGTGCCTCACGGCATGACCCTGGTTGGGCCGGACACTCGGCACTCGTCCTACGGTGCGCCCGCCTTCTACCACTACGGCGGCTACCACTGGGACGACGACCGGATCGATGGGTTCAGCCACACACACAGCCACGGCATGGGCGTGAACGACTACGGGGGCGTCCTCGTGATGCCTCGTGATGGCTGGGACGACGCCTGGACCCGCAGCGAGAGTCGCGCGGCTCCTTTCTCACACGACGACGAAGAGGCTGATCCTGGCTGGTACAGCGTCACGCTCGGTGATGACGGCACCCGTGTGGAGATCGCGGCCACGACGCACGGCGCCATCCACCGATACCGGTTTGCTGCGGGGGCAGAGCCGGTGATCGTGGTCGATCTCGGGCACACCCTCGGCACAGCGAGCATCGGTGACGCCTGGGTCGAGCTGTCGACCGACGGATTCGAGGGGTTCCAGAGCCTCCAGGGTGCCTACAGCAGCCGCCATGGCGGCGCGCCGCATCACTTCGTGGGGACGGTCGAGCCCCAGGCCGTCGGTGTGGGCTCATGGGACGATCCGGAAGCTCCCTCAGATGGAGGCACGCGCGGGCAGGGCCCTGACTCGGGCGGTTGGCTGCGCTTTGCCCCGGGAACGACCGAGGTGACGCTGCGGGTCGGGCTGTCCTGGGTCGACCTCGATGGGGCCCGGGCGAACCACGGTGCCGAGCTGTCGGCCGCCTTCGATGACACGCGGGCTGCGGCTGTCGATGCCTGGCGTCCCTACCTGGAGGCCGCTCGGATCCGGGCCGACGATGACGTGAAGCGCATCTTCCACACGGCGCACTACCACAGCCTGATCATGCCGAGTCGGCTCGACGATGTGGACGGTCGCTTCCGCTGGGACGGCGCGGTCCATCAAGCCGATCGCCCGATGTACACGGACTACAGCCTGTGGGACACCTTCCGTACCCTCCATCCGTGGCTGATCCTCGCGCATCCGTCTACCCAGGCAGACCTCGTGCAGTCGCTGGTGCGCCTCGGCGAGCTCGGCGGGGGCGTGCCGAAGTGGCCGATCGCGACGGGCTACACGGGTGGCATGGTCGGGACGCCTGCGGATCAGGTGTTTGCGGGGAGCTTCCTCAAGGGCATCGCCTTCGACGAGGCGTCGGCCTGGGAGCAGTCCTGGGCCCATGCAAGCGGACCCACCCGCTCTGGCCGTGACGGTATCTCCGCGTACCTCGAGCGAGGCTGGGTGGCGTTCGACGATGTGGGGCAGCCCGCCAGCCGGCAGCTCGAGTACACCTGGAGCGATGCGGCCCTGGCGGAGTGGGCGGAGGCAGCGGGCCGGAGTGAGGAGGCCGCTGTGCTGCGTGAGCGGTCCCGTCGGTGGTCCGAGACCTACGATCCGGTGCAGAGGTGGTGCATCGGGCGGTACGCCGACGGTGGCTTCGAGCCGCTGGAGTCGGCAGCAGCCTGGGCCGAGTCCTACGTCGAGGGCAACGCCTACCACTACCGGTGGTACGTCCCCTGGGATGCCGACGACTTGATCGCAGTCCAGCACGATGGCGATCGCGAGGCCTTTCACGCGGAGCTGGAGGCCTACTGGGAGGAGGTCTACCGTGAGCCCGACGACGACCTGCCCGACACCTTCTACTGGCACGGCAATGAGCCCGTTCTGCACTACGCAGCACTTGGATCGCTCACTGGCGAGCCCCGCCTGACCGTCGAGCCGATGAGCTGGATCGCGGCGAACCGCTACAGCGATGGCGTCGCTGGACTGGACGGCAACGACGACGCGGGCACGCTGTCGGCCTGGTACCTGTTCGCCGCACTCGGGGTGTACCCGGTCGCGGGTACGGATCGGTATGCGGTCGGGGCTCCACTCGTTCAGCGTGCCGAGATCGACACGCCCGATGGCAGCATCATCATCCGCAACCACCTCGACGAGTCAGGTCGGACGCCGGGGCAGGTGACCTCGGCCCGCGAGCCCCTCGACGCCTGGGTGGTGCGGCACGAGGACCTTCTTCGAGGGCTGACCTTCGAGCCATGACCCGACGCCGAGAATGACGGGTGTCACTTCGGTGTTCCTGTGGTGTCTCAAGACGAGACACGACTGGAGAGGAGGAGACATGACCCGCACTTGGATGGCACTGTTGGTGCTCGGTGGCTGTACGACCGTCGTCTACGAGGATCAGCCGGCCGAGACCGGTGATCTCGAAGTCACCTGGAGGGTCGGCGCGACGGACTGCATCGAGGCAGGGCTCGATGAGGTGGCCTTGATGCTCGATGGGGAGGAAGTCGCGTCTTTCGCGTGCACCGATGGGTACGGGGCGGTCGAGCGTCTGGACACAGGGCGGTACACGGTGCGCCTGGTGGGGCGCGATGCGAATGGCTGGGCGCGCTACGACGCGACGCCGGGGAGTGTACGTGTAGAGGCGAATGTCGCAACGGCCGTGCCCACGGTCGTGCTCGGCGCCTTGCCCGGCGACATCGTGGTGACCTGGTACTTCGACAATGGCCGGATGTGCGGGGCGAACGGAGTGGCCGACGTCGAGGTCACGTTGTTCGACGACGAGTATGTGGTGGAGAGCCAGTTGGTCCCCTGTGATTCTGGCATCTTGCCCCTCGAGGGACTCCGCTCGGGCGCCTATCAGGTCAACGTGATGGGGCGGAACGCGCAGGGTGGGGCCGTGTTCAACGGCGTCGGTGGCGTCGATCTCGACAAGGGGGCTCGCGCCGAGCTCGAGGTCATGCTCGACGCTCTCTGAGGTGACCGATGCCCATGTGGGCGGCTCACCTGCTATCTTGGCGCGGCCCACCACTGGGGTTCGGATGCGTCTGGTCTGCTCGTGGCTCGCCCTGTGTCTCGCTCCTGTCGCCCTCGCGGGTGACTGGAGTGACTTCGAGGCGTCGTTCCCGATGTTCCCTTGTCACGATGGATGGTCGGCCTGCCTGGTCGATGGCGACGTCCTGTCGCCCGATTCGGGGCTCGATGGAGACGGTCGTCCGATGCCGGCGAATCTTCGCTTCGGCTTCTTCGACTTCGAGGCAGCTCCCTCGCTGAACCCCTTCGTCGGGCTGTCGGAGTACACCGGGCGATCGGTGCCTCGGCCAGAGCCGGTGCGTGTGGCACAGGCCGACCCCGCGCCGCGTGCGGCTCCACGTCCGTCGCCTCGGGCGGCGCCGCAGCCGTCTCCGCGCGCTGCACCGTCACCGCGGTCTGCCCCGCCTCCTAGGCCGGCAGCGCCAGCTCCTCGGGCGGCTCCCGCGCCGATGCCACCGCCCCCTCCGGAGCCGGAGCCCCCTGCGGTGGCAGACGCCGCCGATGTGGCCAGTCCCCCGCCGGAGCCGGCTGCACCGCCGCCCACGGCGGGCGACTGCGAGCCGCGTCGTGTCGAGCCCCTGGCGATGCTGGGCAAGCTGAGCGAGGAGCAGGTGGCGTGCCTGGAGGCGTCCCTGAGCGCGGCATCGAAGATGACCGACAAGGACAAGTTCTCCCGGGCCCTGATGATCAACGCCTACAGCAAGGGCGACAAGCGTGGCTGGGAGTCTCTGGTCAAGCGACACCTCGAAGAGGTTGATCAGTCGGATCCTGACATCTGCTACAAGTACGCCACCCACCTGGCCCGCAAGGGTCCAAGCCGAGCATCGGCGGTGATTCGGTGGTCGGACGTCGCCCTCGAGAACCGCACACGCTGGTCAGGTGACACCTACACCAAGCGCGTCTACGCGCTGTACAAGATGAAGGCCATCTCGGGGCAGAACCTCTGGCGATCAGCTGATGAGACCTACTCGGCAGACCCGACTGAGGCGAATCAGAAGTCGGTCGAGAAGTGGCGCAACCTCACCAAGGTGTATGCGCGTGAGTGGTACGAGTACGCCAAGGGAGCCGGCATGGACCCCAGCGTCCCGCTCGAGCTCTGCAACTCGGCTGCCGGCCACGACGACTACTGCGAGCAGTAGCGCGCCTCTGCTCTCGCCCGCTCCTTCCCCCCTCCTCGAATGCTCACTCTCCTCCTTCTCCTGCTGCCGCTCGCTGCCGAGGCCGCCGAGCCGAAGACGCTCGCGCCCATTCCGGCGAACCGCACATTCGAGGTCCTCCCGGCGCCGGTCGGGGAGGAACGACGCTCTGTGCTCGCGGCTGCAGCGGAGGTCATGGAGGGCTGGTCGATCGGTCTTGCGGGCCAGGATGTCGATGCCACGCTGCTTTGGGAGCTTGCCGAGACGCCGGCCGACGAGCCTCTGCTGCGGGCGACCCGGGAGCGGCTGCGTCGCGCGATCGATCTGGACGACTTGCTCTATTTCCTGGATGACGTCGCGGTCGCTGGCGCTGCGGGCCGCAAGGGAGAGCCCTTCGTGGTGCCTGCAGGGCGTGCCCGCGCCCACGGACTGCTGGTGCATCCCGATGATGTCTTCAAGAAGAGGCCGCGAGAGTACGGCAAGAAGTACTCCGACATCGCCGTCGATGAGCCTGAGGAACAGACTGAGCTCGAGCCGGCTGAGGATGGTGCCCTGCTGGGGCCGGAGTGGACGATGCGCTTCCGGAACCCCACGGATCGCAACGAGCAGCTGATCGGACTGCACGAGCGTCGGCCGACCAAGACACTGCCCAGTCGGGTGGCCTCCCTGCTGGTTCAGCTGGAGCAGGCCGGCGCGGATGTCTGGCTCACCTCCTCCGTGAGGTACCCCGAGCGTGGCTACCTCATGTGGGGCGCATTTGTGCTGTCTCGGGCTGGAACGGAGGCCGAGCTCGATGCCGCACTCGTCAAGGTGGAGGAGGCTAATGCGGCGTGGGGCCTCGATGTCGACATCACCTGGCGTCACCCGGAGGGGTGGAAGGCGACGCGCGAGGCAGCGCGCATCATGGCCGAGGCCTACGACGTGGTCTACGCGACCGAGCGTGGTGCCCGGTACAGTCGTCACTATGATGGGGTCGCGGTGGACTTCGTCGCCATCGGACTCCCGCGTGAGCTCACGCTCTATGCCCCGGACGGCGAGGTCGAGACGTTCGACCTGTCTCGGCCCGATCACACGCGTGATCTTTCACTCGAGCCGGAGCTCATCGGCTGGGTGCAGAAGCACTTCGGACTGCAGAAGCTGACCAGCGACTACCCGCACTGGAATGATGTCGATCGCGGCAAGTAGTCAGCGCTCGGGCAAGCCACTGGCGGATGCCGCGCCGAGCTCTGCGATCTCCTCGGGGGAGAGCAGGCGGTCATGCAGCTGGAGGCTGCTCACGGCCACCGCGGAGGTGAAGCCTCCCGGATCGGCAAACAGCAGAGCCTCGCTCCACGCCCAGGTGCTGTTGAGCGAGAAGCGTGAATCGATGCCACCCGTCAGTGCGATCTCACCCACGGCGGCTCCGTCGATGAACACGCTCATCGTGCCGCCAGGGCCTGTGGTGGTGTCGACCGTGATCGCGACACGGTGCCACTCGTTGACCGGTAGCTCCCCGTGGTACTGCTCGAGGATGCCGATCGCACCGTCGCCAGGGCGAAGGTAGACCTCTGCATCGTTCTCGTTCAGGTGATTGGTCTGCAGGAGTGGAATCCATCCGTCGGCGCTCTCCGGTGGCCGAAGAATGTCGACGAGAAGCGACCACTGGTTGATCCCGAGCCCGTTGCCGATGTCGAAGTGGATGGCATTGGGGAACAGCCGGATGGCTTGCTCGGCGGTCGGTGCAGGCAGGCGCAGCACCTGGGTAGCGCCGCCATCGGGTAGCTCCGGGAGGCCGAGGGTGCTCGGCTCGCCCAGCTCGGTGGCGAGTCCACCCACGGCGACCAGCTGAGAGCCGTCGCCCTCCGGCAGGAGACCGTCGGTGAACGACCACGTGCCGCGTAGGCCACCCTCGGGCAGGGGCCCTCCGTCGCCGCCGCCACAGAGGATGTCCTGCATGGCAATGGGGTAGTCCGTCTCGATTCCATCGAGCCCCAGCTCGCCTGCGGCTCGGACCATGTCGTCTCGGTTGTTGACCGTGTAGGTCCAGATCTCCAGTCCGACGTCGCGGGCTGCCTCGCTGTAGGAAGCGAAGCGCTCGTCGCCGAGCACCGTGGGCCAGTCGAACTCCACGGCGACTACGTTGGCGAGGGACAGGCTCTCGAACCACGCCTCTGCGTCGAAGTCTGGCTCGCCCCAGTCCTCGGGGATGCCACCCCACCAGACGCCGGGTGAAGTGGGCAGTAGAGCCGCGTATTCTTCGAGCTGGAAGGGATCGCCGAAGGAGAGCCAGACGGTCTCTGGCGAGACACCGGCCTCGTCGATCGCGGCGGCGACAGCCTCGGCTGCTGGGGTCTTGGGGTCGATGTAGAGCGACGCCCCGAAGCGGTCGGCGAGTCGTAGGGCATCGGCCAGCGACGGTATCGTCTGTCCGACCCAGGCCTCGCCCTTCCAGCGCCCTGCATCCAGCATACGAAGCTCGAGCAGAGTCAGGTCTGAGCCCGGACCGAGCGCGCGGGTGGTGCGATCGACATCGGGGTCGTGCAAGAGGTAGGCGCGGCCGTCCGAGCTGACGCGAACATCGACCTCCGCCAGTCGAGTGCCGAAGGCGAAGGCCAGCTCGAGGGCAGCAAGGGTGTCCTCTGGAGCGGTGCCCGAGGCGCCGCGGTGAGCAATCACGAGGGGATGGCACGGTGGCGGCGGAGGGGGACCGGTGTCTGCGGTGTCTGCCCGCGCAGTGTCCAGCGGGCCCGCCGTGTCACGCGCACTGCTCGTGTCTCCCGTGTGGTCGAGCGTGCCAGTGGGAGTCGAGCCCGTCGGGGTGGAGGTGGTCGTGGTGCCGGTTGACGTGGACCCTGTCGGCGACGTTCCCGGGGTCGCAGAGGGCGGACTCACCGTGGAGGCCGAGCCGACGCCCGTGTCCCCGAGTTCTCCAGCTTGCTTATCGGTGCTGCCGCAGCCGATGAGGAACGCGAGCCAGAGGGGCGGCGACATCACTTCTCGACGAAGATGGTGCGCTGGGCCAAGGTGATGCTGTCGTCTGCGACGAGCTCGAGCTGTGCCTCGGAGACTCCGGTGCCCGCCCGCTCGACCCACTTGCCGTCGACCTCGAGGAGGAAGACCAGCTCGTTGCCCGCGAGCACGTCCATGTAGGCGTCCGGCTCGATGTTCAGGACCACGCTGTCGGGGTCATCGACGATCTCAAGCTCGACGATGTCGAAGCGCGCCGCCGCTGCGAGTGCCTCGATAGCGTTGACGATCGTACGGCCGAAGCTCACCGGCTCGTCGGCTGGGTCCCAGTAGGTGACGGTAGGCTCCTCGATGAGATCGCCATCGAGGTCGCCGTAGGATCCCGTCGAGATGGCCACGGCCTCCATCTGGTCGAATGGTGATGTGAGGCCACCCGAGAGGACCTCGATGCCGACGAACTTACCGCCGAGCTCGTTCACGGCGGTGATCGCGTCGTAGAGGGAGGCATCGGTCGGACACCCTCCGGGGGACCAGTGGCCTCGCTCGGGGTCCTTCATCATCGCGTCTGTGGCCGAGACGAAGATCGGCAGGACGCCCTCTCGGAAGCCCATACCACCCTCTGCGCCGGTTCCGGGCACCGTCGGGTCGAACGTGCCTGCAGCGAGGCCGTGGAAGGCATCGAGCGGTGTGGAGCGGAAGGGCGGCACGTCGTAGTCGGCGCTGTAGGAGCCGTCACACTGCTGGTCGTAGCCCATGCCGGTGGCCGCTTGGTAGAGGGCCTCGGTGCTGGCCTCTTCCCAGTCGCTGCCGCCGGAGATGTTGGCGAAGGGAACGCTTACGGTGGACATGGCCAGCGCGATGTCGTCGGTCTGCTGCTGGAACAGGCGGAACGGTCGGCTGTCGGTGAATGCATCGGGCTTGTAGTCTTCGTGCCGCGCGTAGCCGATCGTCAGATCGGGGATGGAGCTCCTCAGGGAGCTGAAGATGCCGGAGATGTTGCTCTCAAAGGCGACGATCACGGGCTCCATCGACATCGTGTTGTCGACGATGAAGGCCACGTCCGCGCGCTCGTACTGGACGTCGAAGACCAGCTCTCCAGAGCCGATGCCGTCACAGGTCGCGCCCACCTGACCCGCTCCCCAGACGGTGGCCGTGGCGTCACCGACGGGATCGTCACTCACGGCCACGATCTGGCCGGGGAACTCGCCCTCTTCCTCCGGTGTGAACAGCAGCTCGACCGATACGGACTCACCCGGGTTGAGGGTCAGGGGCATGTCGGGCAGGAAGTCCAGATCGTACCAGTCGCCGGCCACGACCACGGACTCCACCGTGACGGGCGCCCCGCCGACGCTGACCAGCTGGAACAGGGTCGCCTCTTCACAGAGCGGTGGAATGATGTCGAAGTTGATCTCTTCCGGCTCGATGGCGAGGCCAGGCACGGCTAGCGAGCCGAGGAGCTCGACCTCCACGACGCTCTCGTCGGGGTCGTTGCTCGACACCAGGGCCTCGTTCGCGAAGTTGCCGGAGACGGTCCACTCGAGCGTCACAGGGGCCGCTTCACCAGGCTCGATGCTCAGCGGAAGCTCCGGTGCCACAAGCACGAACGAGGGGTGAGTCGGCAGGATGGATGTCACCTCGAGGACCTCGTCACCCTCGTTGAGGATGGAGAACTCCCCAGGGAGCACCTCGCCAGCAACGCCGGCACCGAAGTCCACGACCGACGGCTCGACGGCAATGTCGGGCTCGGTGACCTTGTTGGACTCCCGCACGCCCGAGAAGCCGATGTCGTTGTCGGAGCAGCCGGCGGTCGCCGCGATCAGGAAGAGGACTGCACTGCATCGCGTCATGTACGGCTCCCGGCTAGGGCCTGACGCATCGTAGTCGACCGGGCGGCATCCGGAAAGCGGGCGCGGCGTCC
>PKDJ01000153.1 GCA_002862545.1 Pseudomonadota bacterium | reverse complement strand
GGGCTGTGGAGATCACCGAACTCGGCCAAGGCCTGCACCAGCCAGGCCCAGGCCTGGTGTGTGGTGCGGCCGGAGAGAGGAGCCAGCGAGAGGGGTCGGGCGGCTGTGGCGGGCTCGCCGATGGCGAGATCGACAGCGACATCGTCGAGGAAGCGATGGGCTTGGCTCCATCGCGGTGCAAGGAGCATCAGCGGTTGGCCGCGTCGAAGATGGACTCTGACGCGTCGCGCTACGCGGGCTCGAGCAGCTCGCTCCAGGTAGTACTGGTCCGTGTCGAAGCATCCGTTCCGCTTGCCGCGGAGAAGTGCGATGCGCCGGTCGAGGCGGTTCATTGGGGCCCCGGGGAGGGGATGCAGGGAGGGAGAGGAGGGAGGGTTGAAGAACGGTACCTCTGATGACTTGCCGTGTCAAGTGTGATGGTCGAAGACACTGTATGGTTGGCACGATGCGGCTGTATTGGGCCGGTCGTCCGGTTAGCAGAGCAGCGCTGGGGAGATGTCCTCGGCGCGCTGGCGCGTGGAAGGGCTGGCGTACGAGGACCATGAATGCGCGACCGCCGCGATCGGATTCCAAACGCGAACAGTCCACAGCTCCTGCTGCGTCTGCTGGAGATGGTCGGTCGAGGAGTGCGCAGCACGCGCGGCCTGCAGGAGGCGCTCGGGGTCGAGAGCAGGACGGTCAACTACTACACGCAGGCTGGTCAGTGGCTTGGGTTGATGGACGAGCCCGACCTGCTCTCCCCACTGGGTCTCGAGCTGCTCTACGGCTCGGCGGACCGCGGAGATGTCTATGCCCGAGCCGTGTGGTCGAACCCGATTGCGGGCTCTCTCCTTGGTCTGTCTGGTGGAGAGCTCCCGTCGTCCAAGCAGATCGCGAGTGCGGCTGCGTCGCGCGAGCCTGATCTTGCGCCCTCGACCCTGCTGCGGCGAGCCTCCGCCGTTCGCAGTCTGATCGCTCCGGCCGCTGGCAAGCGCCCGCGAGGTCCCAAAGAGCAGGCCAGACAGCTCGCGCTGCCGATGGCCGTCCGGACCACTCCCGAGGAGCCGGTCGCTCTTCCGAGTCGTCTCGGGGAGTACGATCCAGACCTCTACCGGTACTTGCTCGGCGCCCTGCTGGACCATGGTGAGCTCTCCTTGGGTCACCTGCGCGCCATGCTCGACCGGGCTGGTGCCGGGAGTGCGCCCATCGGCGGCTATGTCGACCTCGCTATTCGGCGTGGCGATGCGCGCCGTCATGAGCGCGCGCTGGTGGTCAGCACAGAGGCCGTGGCTCGACGCGATGTGGTGACGACCACGGCCTCGGTCATCCTGTCGGACCCCGGCTATCGAGACTACCTGGCCGATGCGCGGCAGGCGGGGACCGATCGGCACGCCGAGATTCGGAAGGACCGTGTCGCCTCCCGCTACCGTCCCTGGGACGAGCGGCTCTTTGGAGGCCCTCTGAGCCCCGAGACGGTCGACCGTGACCTCGAGCGGGTGCTGCTCGACCGGACACTGGAGTCGTTCCCTCGGGCGAGCTCACCAGGAGAGGAGCTGTTCGCCGTCGCAGACCCCTTCCTCGACGTGTGGGAGCAGCCTGGACTGCTGATCAGTCTCCCCCCCATGCTCGCGCTGCTTCAGGGAGGGCTCGCGTCGGTCAATCGCATGCTGCGACAGGCACACCGCCAGCCAGATGTCGGCTTGCCAGATCTGTCTCATCGCACATCGATCGCGCACGGTGGCATCGTGCATCCGGGTGAGCCCCCCCTTCGCTCGGTGCCCGACTCTCGCAGCCTGCGAATGCGGACGGTCATGCACTCGCCGTATGTCGCGCTGGTGACGGCGTTGATGTTGCTTCACCGCGTCTGCTCGGAGCGAGTGGAGATCGTGCTCCGTCATCAGGAGTGGGAGGTTCGCTACGAGGGCAAGCGGCTCGGGTCACCCCTGCTGGTGCTCGACCGCTTCGCGTGGTCTCGTGGCTGGGTGCCTTGCCGGCGGCCGGTCGGTGGGCTGCCCTTCCGAACGCTGGTGCGTGTCCTGGAGGGCCTTGAGATCGCCATCGTCGTCGGGCGTCACGCCGTGCTCGCCGAGCGCTTCTTCTACCAACTGCGCTCCGCACCGGAGGAGATGGAGCTGCACGCGAGGCTCGTCCCACTGATCGAGGCGCTCGAGGCGTTCCTCGAGGAGGGAGGGTGACTCCCAAACTTCCACTCTTCGTCTACGGCACACTGCTGTCGAGTGGAGCACAGGGCGGACTCCTCCAGGGCCTACGTCGCGCCGATGCCACGGTGCGTGGCTCGCTCTGGCGACTTCCGGCCGGCTATCCTGCTCTTCAGCTCGGTCTGGACGGGGTCGCGCACGGCGAGCTGGTCTACACCCCCGGGCCTCGATTGCTGCAGCTGCTCGACCACTACGAAGGAGTCGCAGACGGGCTGTACAGCCGCGTCGAGATCTCGGTAGTGGTCGGTCTGCTGCAGGAGCGTGCCTGGGCCTACGTGATGGAAAATCCCCGTCTGCGTGGTGGGCGTCGCATCACCAGCGGTCGGTGGGTGCCCCGGCGGTCCACGTGAGTCGCTTGCTCGGCGACAGTCAAGCGATGGAGGCGGTGCGGTCGCGTCTGCAGCGGGTGGCGGGTACGCCCCTGCCCGTCTTGCTGACCGGTGAGACGGGCACGGGAAAGGAGGTGGCTGCGAGGCGGCTGCATGAGCTGTCGGGACGCACGGGGCCCTTCGTGCCCGTTGACTGCGCGGCGCTGTCCCGAAGCTTGGTCGAGACCGAGCTGTTTGGTCACGAGCGTGGTGCCTTCACGGGTGCAGATCAGCGTCGAGCGGGTCTCGTGTCGGAGGCTGAGGGCGGAACGTTCTTTCTGGACGAGATCGGCGAGCTGCCGCTGGAGACTCAGACTCGCCTGCTTCGCCTGCTCGAGAGTGGGACGTACCGAATGGTGGGGAGTACCCGGACGCTGCGCGCGGACATCCGCGTCGTCGCGGCGACATGGCGTGACCTTCGCGAGCGCCTTCAGGACGGGCTCTTTCGCGAGGATCTGTACCATCGAATCGCCGGGGTGTCGGTAGCCTTGCCGCCGCTGCGTGAGCGTGACGACGACGTGGTGCTGCTGCTCCGTCAGTTTCTCTCCGAGGCAGCACGGGAGATGCGGAGGCCGCCGCCGCGACTCACGCCACGCGCTCTGGCACACCTGAGGTCCTGGCCTTGGCCGGGGAATGTACGCGAGCTGCGCAACGTCGCACGGTACCTGGCTGCGATGACGATCGGGTCTAGGGCTGGCATCGATGACCTTCCGGATTCGCTCCACCGCCCGGCGCCACGTCTGCCGGGTGAGGGTGCCAGAGAGGCTGCGTCGGGTATTCCGGAGGTTCGCACTGATCTGACCTACATGGAGGCGCGTCGGCTGTACCTCGATGCCTTCCAAGATGCGTATGTCGCTGCCGTGCTCGAGGCGCACGAGGGCAATGTCAGCGCAGCGGCACGCGCGTCCGGCATGGACAGACGGTCGATTCAGCGAGTTCTGGCACGTGGGCGACGCAAGCGTCGCTGACCCGCGACAGCACCACTCGATGGGGTATGAGAGCCCATGCCCGAGACTACCTCCGTCATCAACGAGACCGCGGGTAAGCGGCAGCTCCACCTTCATCGCATGGGGCTGACCGTGGTCGGCGGGCCCGACTCCGGGCTCTCGGGCGAGTTCGATCGGGAGGTGGTTCGCATCGGCGCCCTTGCCGATAGTGATCTCGTGCTCACCGACCAGACGGTGAGCCGGGCGCATGCCGAGATTCGTCGAACGCCCGAGGGGCTGCTCCTGCACGATCTTGGCTCCACGAATGGGAGCTTCGTCGGTGATGTTCGTGTCCGAGAGGTCTTCCTGGCCGACGGTCGCACCTTCAGGGTCGGAAAGACCGAGATCCGCCTAGAGGTGCGAGACGAGGTCGTCGACATCGTGCCGACCGAAGACACGCGCTTCGAGGGGCTGGTCGGGCAGTCGATCGCGATGCGCGAGGTCTTCTCCGTCCTGGATCGGGTCGCTCCCACGACTCTCACGGTGCTCGTGACGGGCGAGACCGGCACGGGCAAGGAGCTGGTGAGTCGAGCGATTCACCAGCGCTCGAGGCGCTCCAGCGGTCCCTTCGTCGTGTTCGACTGTGGGTCGGTGCCTCGAAACCTGGTGGAGAGTGAGCTCTTCGGGCACGCGCGCGGGGCCTTCACCGGTGCTGTGCAGGCCCGCGCAGGGGTCTTCGAGCAGGCTCATGGCGGCACGATCTTCCTAGACGAGCTCGGCGAGCTTCCCATCGAGCTTCAGACGGTCCTGCTCCGCGTCCTTGAGCAGCGAGAGGTGAGGCGAGTGGGCGAGCGGCGCGTGCGTCCAGTGGATGTTCGCGTCGTCGCGGCGACCAACCGAGACTTGAGGACGATGGTAGAGGAGGGGTCGTTCAGGGAGGACCTCTACTACCGTCTCGCCGTAGTCGAGGTTCCGCTACCCGCTCTGCGAGAGAGGACGGAGGACATCGAGCTGCTGGCGGCTCACCTCCTCGACGGAGCGGGCTTTGCCCACGGGGTCCGTGAGCTCTCGGTGGATGTCGCTGAGGTCCTCCGGTCGTATCGCTGGCCGGGCAACGTGCGAGAGCTGCGAAACGTGCTGCTGCGCACACTGCCATTCTGCGACGGCAGTCGCATTGAGCTGGCGGACCTCCCCGACACGCTCACGCAGACACGCGCCGCGAAGACGGGCGCCAGAGATGGCCTGCCACTGCCGGCGGTCGAGCTCTCCCTCAAGGAGGCACGGGAGAGGATCATCCAGTCATTCGAGCGTCACTACCTGGAAGATCTCCTCCAGAGGTGCGATGGCAACATCTCGAGGGCTGCGCGTGAGGCCGGTGTGGATCGAAAGACAGTGGCGCGCATGCTAAAGCGCCATGGAATCCGCTCCTGAGGGCACGTGCATGCCGTTGACGGGGCGATCGGAGCGGTGGTACCTTCCTCGGGCTCCGAGGCGGACGGCCGCTCTACGAGCTTCGTTGGGGTGTCTATGGCCGAGGATGACCGATTCGAGGCGGTGAAGAGCGAACTCGACTCCGTTCTCTCGAGTCGCATCGGGGAGATCATGGGGCTCGTTCGCGCGAGTCGCGAGCTGGTCGCGCAGATTGGAGACGCCGATCGGCAGATCCAGTCCGACCAGCAGCAGAGTGCTGACGCCCGAGACCGTGGAGATGCGTCCACGGCAGATGATCTCGACGCAAACATCATGGTTCTCCGAGCCCTTCGAGAGGGTCTCGTGGACCGGCTCGCGAGCATCTCGGCGAGCGCACGCTGACGGGAGCACTCGTGGACAGCTTGGAGGAACTCTCGGCGACCTTGGAGGCGGCTGAGGCCTACCTCGGAGCCCTCGCGGCGAAGGAGCTGCCCTGGCCGGCCTTTCGCGATGCAGAGCTGGTCGCGCGTAGGCATGCAGAGCGTCTGTTGGCCTCCGGGCCGCAGGATGAGGCGGTGCGTGCCCCCCGTGGTGAGGTGCGCTCTGACGGTGATCCGCCGCTGGTGGCCGACATCGCCGAGGCTGCAGTGCTGGAGCCCGACGTGGTCGACTCTGCGGACCCGGGGTTGGGTGATGACGACGACCTGGTGATCGAGCTCACCGAAGACGAATCGCTCGATCTCGATGCAGACCTTTCGTTCGAGCTGGATGATGGGTCCGTGGGCCAGCAGCCGGCGGCTCTGTCTGGTCCGGATGCGCCACTCGAGGCGATGGCTGAAGATGACACGCCACTGGTAGACTTCGACGACGACACGCCGCTCGTCGACTTCGACGATGACCCGGTGAGTGCCGACGAGTCGGACGGCTCGGACTCTCTCGTCGCCTTCTCGGACGACGACTTCGTGGTCTTCGACGAGGCTGCTGACTCCCCGCCCGAGGCCGAGTCGAGTGGCGAGGAAGCCCTGGTCGACGACCTGTCGTCCCTGATCTCGATCGACGACGAGCCGGTCGCCCGAGTGGGCTACATCGCCTACGACGACGACGGCAACGTCGTCGAAGAGGACGATGGTGGAGCTCACGAGTCGGCTGCGCCATCGCCGGAAGCCGACGACCTCGATCGCTTCGTCTCCTGGTCGGACGAGCCCGTTGCGGAGGACGAGTCGGACATCGCTCCGGCACCGCCGCCTGGTGACGAGGAGCAGCCCGACGAGGCGGCCGAGGACACGCTCGCTCTCGACTCGGACTTCATCGACACACTCTCCGACGACACGCGGGAGTCGAGCTCGGATGACGACGCCCTCGGCGTCCTCGACGCAGAGCTGTTTGTCGACGATGGGGAGTCAGAGCCTGCCGACAGCCTCGACGTGCTGGATGATGAGCTCGAGGAAGCCTTCGCGGATGAGGAAGATCCCTTCATGGCGGATGTCGGCGACCTCGATCGCCTACGCCGACAGGCTGCGGGTCAGTCTTCTGCCGCATCCGCTTCTCCTGACAACGCGGGACGTCAGGCCTCGGCGGATGCTGGTCGTCCGGTGACGGCGGGCCTCTACGGGGGCCCCTCTCTCCCCACGATTCGTGAGGGGCATGAGGCCAAGCCGCGCGCAGCCGCGATTCAGATCAACGCGGCGGCTGGCACGGGGAAGGTGATCGGTCTCGACGAAGAAGACGAGCCCATCGCCATCGGCGATGTCGGTGACTACGGCGAGGACGACGACGAGGACTACGAAGACGAGGATTCGGCCGGGGGCTTCCGAGTGTCGCTCCAGGCGCACGACGACGATGACGATGACGAGTACGAGTACGTCGACGACGACGAAGATGACGAAGCTGCATCGGCAGAGCCGGAGCCCGTGGTCCTGGCGCCTGCAGAGATCGACCCCTCCCAGGCCGAGGTCGATGCGCTGTTCGAGCGAGCCGAGAGCGCGGCCAGCGCGGGCGAGATGCAGACGGGAGCAGACCTCTACTCCGATGTCATCGACCTCGACCCAGACCATCACCGGGCATTCGTGGGTCGTGGCCGGCTCTATCTCGACCTCGGCGACTACACGCGAGCCATGTCGGACTTCATGACCGCAGAGGACCTCGCGCCGACGGACCCGGAGCCGCAGATCGCCATCGGCGATCTGTACTTCGCACGAAAGGACTATCGAAAGGCGATCTCCCACTTCAACCAGGCGCTCGAGGTCGCACCAGATCATGCGATGGCGTTCTGTCGGAGAGGCATCAGCCACTACTACCGAAAGAACTACCCTCAGGGCATGGAAGACCTGATGCGGGCCCGCAAGCTCGACGAGGACATTCCAAACATCGACACCTACATCGCGATGGCTCGGAAGAAGGCGAAGAGGTAGCCGTCGCGGCGGTCTGGGACGTCCTGAGATCGTGGGCAGGTGCGAAGTGTCTTTCGCGCCACCGCTCCTTCACCCGCGAAGCGGGCGACGCACCCAGAACGGTGAGACCTGGAATCTCACTGTCGAAACTCTGGCATGATTCCTGCAGGGGTGCGGGCAGTTCGCCTGGAGGCTCGAAACATGGTTGCGTCCAACCCACAGCTGCTCCGTCGCCGCAACGACACCGTGGCCAAGAGCTTCTTCCGGGAGCTGCGGTCCCAGGGCTTCTCGCACAACGAGATCATCGAGCTCTCCGCGAAGCTGCTCGATCTTGTGACGAAGGACATCAAGGCGCCTGCACAGAGCTGACAGGCTCTGGAGTCCATGACTCTGCACCTCGGCTGCGATATTCGGGCGGTCCGAGGAGGGTGCGAACATGGGTCTCGACGAGCACGCGCGCGCCGGAATGGCGGCCATCAGCGAGCAGCGGCTCGATGATGCGATCGCAGCGTTCACGGCGGCGCTCGCCATCGACTCGGAGCGTCCAGATCTGAACAACGCCTTGGGCATGGCCTTCATGCACCGCGGCGATGTCGGCAACGCCGTGCCTTACCTCGAGCGAGCCGTGGCCCTCTCTGAGCCGTACGACGAGCCACAGCATCAAGAGATGAAGCGCCACTTCTACAGTGGTCTCGGCTCGGCATACCAGCTGCTCGATCGGGTCTCCGACGCACGACGCGTCCTCGAGGACACCATCGCCAAGTGGCCCGAGGAGGTCATGGCGAGGCTGCAGCTTGGCCAGCTGCTCCTGAGCAGCTGTCAGGTGCACGATGGTGTCAGTGTCTACAAGGATGCGCTCTGCTTGCTGGATGGTGAGGGACGTGAGGCCAGCGAGGCGCTGATTGGCGCGCTGGAGCTGTTGCTCGAGCACGAGGAAGAAGACGGGCAGATCTTCCTCAAGGCACACCAAGCCGAGTACGTGCGCTACTTCGACGAGGTCACGTCAGGACAGGAAGCTGAGGGCTGGTACACCGAGGCGGCCCGCATGGGGCGCGGCCCGGATGGAGAGATGACGCCCATCGTCGCTGACGGAGCCCGAAAGTACGCGCTGACGCGGGTCGATCTCGTCAACCCAGCCGACAACACGGTTGCCTCCGTCTACTCGGAGCAGGAGCCGATGATCGTGCACATCGAGGGCCTGGAGCCCCTCGCCCAGGTGCCGATCCTCGTCCCCTGGTCGGGCTGGGCCTTCGAGGTCTGGGTGTGCACCCAGGCTCCGTGGCACTGGCTCTCTCTGACCGTCCAGTTCGACGATGCGGGTGATTCAGAGTCCCTCGTCGACCGCGTGGATGAGGTGATTGGCTCCTGGTACCTCGATGGCTGGAATGGTGAGTACGGCTCGAAGGACAAGGGGCGCTTCCACTACGTCACCGACCCGGAAGTCGTCGGTGACCGGGCTGTGTCCTACGTCTTCGACCTCGGTCGAGCCTCCTACGATGCCATTGGGGCGCTGATGCGTCGCCTAACGGTGCTCCACGACACCCACGCCATCCGACGGGTCGTGTTCGGCCAGGGGCGCCTTCCAGAATGAGCCGGGTGCTTCTCATCAGCCTGCGAGATCCGAAGGATCCCATGGCTGCTCACGAGCGCCTGTGCTTTGCGGAGGCCTGTGAGCTGGACATCGACCAGGTGGCGTTTCACTCCATGACGGAGGGAGTGCCGGCGCGCTGGCGGCTCAAGGAGGTCGACGCGCTCCTGTTCGGTGGCAGTGGTGCCTTCTCGGTCCTGGACGACGTGGTCTGGATTCGGCAGGGGCTCGATCTGCTGGTCGATGTCGTGGACATGGGTGTGCCGGCGTGGGCATCGTGCTTCGGCTTTCAGGGGCTCGCGCTGGCTCTCGGCGGGCGGGTCGAGAACGACGAGTCTCGCACCGAGATGGGCAGTACGTGGCTCCACCTGACGCCCGCGGGTGAGGCGGATCCCTTGTTCTCGACCCTGCCCAAGAGCTTCTGGGCGCAGCAGGGACACCACGATCACGTGACGGAGATGCCGAGCGGTGTCGAGCGGCTCGCGACCGGCGATGTGTGCAGGGAGCAGGCCTTCAAGGTGCAAGGTGCTCCCTTCTGGGCCAGTCAGTTCCATCCGGAGCTGACGGTCCAGCGCACCCTGGACCGCTTCCGTCACTACCGAGATCACTACCTCGACAGCGACGGCGACAGCGTTCTTCGAACGCTCGAGAGCGGCGAAGAGACGCCTGAGGTCAGCACGCTCCTCTCTCGACTGGTGCGTCACCGCTTCTGAGCGGCTCGCACGATCAGTCGAGGAAGATGTTGGCCTGGCCCATCAGTGAGCCGAAGTGGAACTGCCAGTAGTTGTTCCAGTAGGGAACCGTGCCACCGAAGTTGGCCTCTGTGTTCTTCGGCCCGTCGTCGTTGGCGCCCGGGTAGAACTTGAGGCCGAAGGTGATCGTGTTGAACGTGAAGGCTCCGTTGTCCCACTGGAAGTTCTTCATGTGGACCATCGACTCGAGGAAGATGCCCACGACCTCGCTGGCATGGATTGTGGCGTTGAAGCCACCGACGATGCGCAGGTCGAGCGGCGACCGAAACTCGATGTCGGGCCCGAGCTGAGCCTGTAGGTCGAGGCGGTCTCCAAACTTCTTCCCGATGGCAAGCTGGGGCCGAATCCCCGCGTAGGCTGGGACGGTGTTGAAGTGCAGGTCGCCGATCAGCGTCACGATGGTCTGGGTGCGGGTCGACTTCACCATGGCCCAGTGAACGCCTGGCTCGATGCTGTACCCGGAGTACCGGTTCCTCACGCCCGCGTGGAACGAGAAGGTGCGAGAGACGGCGTGCTCGTAGTCGGCCATCAGGTTGATGTAGTTGGGCAGGCCCCACTCAAAGCCAGCCGCAAGCCGGGTGCGCGGGTTGATGTTCTCGAGGAGCATGCCGGTGCTCAGCGGGATCTCCGCGTTCAGCGCGTCGACGCCGCCGCCCTGCTGACCGATCCGCATGCCGTAGAGGCTCTGCTCCACCTCCTCCATGCGCTGCTCGATCGCCTTGCGGAACAGCGTGTTCGGATACTCGGCGAGGTAGGCCTCCCAGCCCTGCAGCTCCTCGTCCGGCGCCTGCTTCTCGAGGCGCGCCAGGGCGGCGCGGTACGCGGCCGCGGTGTCTTGCCCCGGGAGGATCTCTCCGGCGTCCTCCTCGCCATCGAGGAGATCGAAGGGCTCGTCTTCACCGTCGAGGGCGTCCTCGAAGCCGTCGAGCTCGTCGTCGTCAGGGTCGCCGAGCATGTCGAGGTCGTCGTCTTCCTCGATGCGCTCGCTCTCCTCGTCTCCCTCGGACCCCGTCGTGTCGTTGGTTCCGGGGTCCGCGAGGTCCTCGAACTCGAACTCGTCACCCTCTTCGGGGTCGAAGTCGTCCGTGGACTGGGCCAGTGCTGGGGCGCTGAACGCCAGGAGCGCAAGGGTGAGGAACCGGGTCAGCGCGGTCCTGGAGAACGTCATGGATCGCCTCGTCGATCGGATGGACGGCGGATGATAGTCCGAACGCCGGCCGAGTGGCACACATCCCCTGTGGAGCCGCAGTCAAGAACACCCATGCTCGGAGCGAGGAGGCCGCGATGGACACCGATTCAGAGGAGTCGGTCGCGCACCGGGATGCGGCAGACGAGATCCGGCAGCACCTCGTGATGCTTCGGGGCGGAGCCCCATTCTTGTCGTCGGCGGATGCTCTCCTGCTCGTGCAGTGGCTGGACCAAGGGGTGTCTGTGGAGGCTGTTCTGTGTGCTCTGGAGCGGGCCAGTGAGGCTCGTCGACGATCCCGGAGTCGAGTGCCCTTGCGGCTGGGACACGCCCGACGGCACCTGGGCAAGGTGGGGCGTCCGGCATGGCGGAAGCCTCCAGAGACCGAGCGCAGCCATCCTCTGGGGCCTCTGTTGGCGACCCTCGAGGTGGCGGCGCTCACCGACCCGGCCGTCGAGAGCCTGGCCTCCACGCTGGCTGGACTGGAGCCTGTTCCTGCCGATGCACTACTCCGGGAAGCGCTCCGCGAGATTCGGTCGTTCCTCCAGGCTACCTATGCGGCGCTCCCGAGCGACCAGCAGGAGACGCTACGTCGGGCCGCGGAGGAAGAGCTGGGTGATCTGGTAGACATGGTGGATGCAGCGACGCTGGGGGCGATCATCGAGGAGACCGCCCGAGATCTGTTTCGACAGCGATACCCTTGGGCGTCCGCTGCGACGGTGCACATGCTGGTGGAGACCTGATGAGTGCCCCAACGACCCATCCCGGTGCGCTCGACAGCTGCACACGCTGTCGTGGCCGTGGCTACAGCATCGGCAAGAAAGGCGCTTCGGCCGTCGCCCTGCGCTGCGAGTGCGTGGGCCCCTGTCCGCTCTGCGGCGACTCCGGCATGGTCCGGGTTGGCACCGACCGGCGCTCCCCCCTGCGGCGCTGTGCCTGCCGGCATGCCGTCGGCCGGATGGCGATGTTCGATGCGGTGGGTATTCCCGCGCGGCACCACGACAGCTCGCGCGAGAGCTTTCGCGCGACGAGCAGCGTGCAGACTGCAGCGCTGGTGCAGGTCAGTCGCTGGGTTCAGGGGCTCGTGCCGGGTGAGGAGACCCGTGGGCTCGTGCTCTACGGTGAGGTCGGTCGCGGCAAGACGCACCTGATGGTCGCGCTTCTGCGAGAGCTCGTTCTCGACCGTGGGGTCTCGGCTCGCTTCGTCGAGTTCAGCCACTTGCTGGCGGACATCAAGCAGGGATTCGATCTCGGCCAGGGCTCGGCGGCGCTCCTAGGGCCTCTCGCGGAGGTCGACGTTCTGGCCATTGACGAGCTGGGTAAGGGACGGAACACGGAGTTCGAGGGAACGGTGCTCGACGAGCTCGTGAGTCGTCGCTACAACGCAGGCCTGCCGATCTTGGCGACGACGAACTTCGCTCCTGGGGTTGCGACGGGTCAGGCCCGTGGCAACGCCGCTGATGTCGATGCGCGGGGGAGGGTGCGCTCTGCTCCGACGCTGGCTGATCGAGTGGGCGATCGCGTCTACTCGAGACTGCGTGAGATGTGTGACTTCGTGCCGCTTCGCGGCGACGACTGGCGAGAGCGACGGCATCGCGAGCGGCGCGCCCGTCGCCCATCCCGATAGAGTAGGCCCGAGGAGAGCAGGTTGAGCTTCGAGTTGCGCTTCAAGACGGTCGCGGAGGGCATGGACCTCGACGCGCTGACAGCCTGGCTGCTGGAGCGCGGCGAGCCTGCCGTTCCGATCGAGCAGAGCCTCGGACTGAAGGCACTCCCGGTCGTCTTCGAGCACCGAGGAAGCGCACTGTGCGCCGTCCTCGACATCACAGGCGCCTGCCCACTCACTCGGCTGGTCGACATGTTGTTCGATCTGTCGATGGAGGTCGGCGCCGACATCGAGCTCTCCGGCCGCGGCGATGTCTCGCGGTCGCGGCTCTGGCTCGTGCTGGCCGACGAGCAAGATCGGGTGCGCCTCGCGGATGCCCTCGAGCGCTCCCGGGAGCACAGCAACTGCATGGAGGTCCTCCGTCGCCTCCTCTCTGTGGTGAACTCGCTGCGGCCTGGGCGAGACGACCGGTGGGACGCCGCTCGCAGCTGCATCGTCGAGTTCGTGGAGGTGGGGGCCGAGGGGCTCTCGCTGAGCGAGGCACGACGGCATCAAGCGGATGCCGAGGTGGGCGATGAGGTCGGTGTGCCTGTCGAGGGGCACCTGCACACGCTCGCGTGGCGTTGGTTCTCCGCGTCCTACCCGGGCCTGGCAGAATCCCAGCACAGCATGCACTGACTGCGTCTGGCCCCGGATCGGAGGACCGATGATCCTGAATCTCGACCATGTCGCCATCGCCGTTCCAGAGCTCGACGAGGCCATCCGACGGTTTGCCGAAGACCTGGGGCTGACGCTCAGCGGCACGGAGGATGTGCAGTCCGCGCAGACCCGCACCGCCTTCTTTCCTGTCTCCGATCCCGAGCACCCCACCCGCATCGAGCTCGTGAGCCCGCTGGATGGTGGAGGGCCGCTGGTGAGGCACCTGGAGCGACGCGGACCCGGCATCCACCACCTCTGCTTCCGCACGGACGATGTCGACGGCGACATGGCGCGTCTGCAGGCGAAGGGATGGAGGTTCACCTCCGACGCCCCCTTTGGCGGGGCTCACGGTACCCGTGTCTGCTTCATCCATCCGAAGAGCACGGGCGGTGTGCTCATCGAGCTCGCCGAGTACCCGGACGGCGCGCATGACTGACCGGACTCGTGTGACAGCCGTTGGGGAGCAGACCTCGCTGGCCGACCGAAAGCGGCGTGCGGGTCAGCGGATGGTCGTGGGTCTCGCTGGACACGCCGTGGACGACGATCTGCGGGCGCTCGTTCGCGAGATCAAGCCTGCGGGCTTCATCCTGTTCGCGCGTAACGTGGCGGAGCCCGAGCAGGTGCGGGAGCTCAACCGTGAGCTGGCCTCTCTCGTCGACCCTCATCACCCTGCTCTGCTGTCGGTGGACCAGGAGGGGGGCCGGGTACAGCGGATCCGAGAGCCCGCCACGCGCTGGCCGGCGATGCGCGCGGTGGGTGAGGCAGGCAGCCTGACGGCGGAGGTCTCGCGCGCGATGGCGCTTGAGCTTCGTTACATGGGCTTCAACCTGAACTTCGCGCCTTGCGCGGATGTGGACTCCAACCCGGACAACCCGGTGATTGGCGACCGAAGCTTCGGCCGGGACCCTGCTGAGGTGGCCCGTCATGTCGTCGCGCACCTCGAGGCGCACCAAGAGGCCGGCATCATCGCCTGCGTGAAGCACTTCCCTGGTCATGGCGACACGAGCGTGGACTCCCACCTCGACCTTCCCGTCGTCGACAAGGAGCTTCCCGCGCTCCTGGACTGTGAGCTGCGTCCCTTCGCGGCTGCCGTCGCGGCGGGGGTCGGGAGTGTCATGACGGCCCATGTCGTGTTCCCCGCTCTCGACGAGGAGCGCCCTGCCACGCTCTCCTCGCGGGTCACGCGGGCTCTCCTGCGCGAGCGCCTGGACTTCGGTGGGGTGGTCTTCTCGGACGACATGGACATGAAGGCGGTCGCAGGACGCTGGCCAGTTCCTGAGCAGGTTCGGCTCGCGACTGAGGCCTCGGTCGATGTCTTCTTGTGCTGCAACGACGTGCAGACGCAGTACGCGACCTTTCAGGCGCTGGTGCGCGATCAGGAGCGGTCCTCGGCAGCCGATCGCGCCGCCGTCGATTCAGTCGGTCGGGTTCGAGCTCTCCGGGAGAGGTTCTTCCGAAGGCTGCCACCGGTCGATGCCGAGCTCCTGGGTGGCGTGGAGCACGGCGTCCTGGCGGCGCGGGCAGGCGGGCGGCTCGCTTGAGCGTCCTCATCGCCCTCATCGGCCTCGCCTTGGCGACCCCCTGCGAGGTGGAGGGGCTCACCCGTCCCGAGGAGACGCTGTCCGTGGCATGGGTCTCGCCGCTGGGCAAGCGTGCGAGGGGCTGGATCCGAGTCGCTCGAACGTCGGACATCGCCAGTCTCGGAGATGAGCTGGGGCGTACCCTCCAAGCTCTGGGGCTTCGACGAAGCGAGCGCGACCCCGGACGACGGTACAAGGTGGTCATCTTCGACGTGGTCTCCGATGATCTGTGTCGCCCCGTGGAGGGTGTGCAGGAGGGGCAGGTCATCGCGGGTGTGCGTGCGTGCACCGAGCGGCTCGCGAAGCCGTCCTCGAGTGACGATGCCTGTGGGCATGCGATCGATCGCGAGACGGATCGTCCCAGCGTCGAGGTGTTCCATGCGAGGTGGCGCGATCTGGCTCGAGAGGGCTTCTGCGTGCTTCCGGCGGAGCGCTTCGTGGGGGGGAGATGAGTCGGCGCCGGCTGTACTGCACGCGCTGCCTGACACCCTTCGACCCCGACCCTGTGGCCTGTACCAATCCGAAGTGTGCGCGCCCGCGCCCGGTGGAGGGCTGGGCCAGCGTGCTCGGGGAGGGGGATGTGCTCGATCGGCACTACCAGATCGAGCGCGTGCTGGCCGTCGGTGGGGCTGGCATCACCTACAAGGCCCGTGAGCTCGATTCGGATGGGCGAGTGAGGCCGCCCGATCTGGCGATCAAGCTCCTCTACGACGAGAAGTCCTCGGGGACCTATCTGCGTAGGCTGGCGACCGAGGCACAGATCCTCCGCGAGCTGAAGCACGACCACATCGTGAACTGTCGGGGCTTCGTTCACCGCAGCGGCTCGACCCCCTACCTGGTGACGCTCTACGAGCAGGGTGGCAGTCTCTCCGAGCATCTCCAGCGCGTCGGTCCTCTGCCTGTTCCTGTCGTCGCTGCGGTCTTGCGGCAGGTCCTCTCGGCACTCGCAGAGACCCATGCGCGAGGCGTTGTCCATCGCGACCTCAAGCCGGACAACGTGCTCCTGAGACAGCGGGTCGAGCGACACGAGGTGCCTCACGTGTGTGTCGCTGACTTCGGTATCGCCAAGCTCGCGGGACCGGGACTCGGCCAGGCGACGCAGCAGGGCATCTTCATGGGCACACCCGAGTTCGCCGCGCCCGAGCAGTTCCTCGGACTGCGCCCGACGCCAGCGACCGACATCTTTGCTGCTGGGGCTCTGGCCTACTTCCTCCTGACGGGCATGCACGCGGTCCGGTTCAGCGACCGCACCAATCCCGACACCTGCGTCGGTGAGCTCGACGCCCAGCTCCCTCCTCGCCTGCCGCCGGACTTGGATGGCCTCCCGGAGCAGCGGGAGTGCCTGCAGCGACTCATCGCCTCTGCCATGCACGCTTCGCCGGACGAGCGACCGTCGGTGCGGATGATGCTGGACGAGCTCCACGTCATCGGAGCCGCGGGGGGCATCGAGCCCGATCCTGGCGGGAGTCAGCCTGCCGTGGTCCCAGAGGACAGACCACAAGGGGCCAGTCAGCTGTTGGGCGCGGATCGCACGGTGTGGGTGCGGAACCCGGTCGGGTCGAGCAGACCGGCGCGTGTGTCCTCGGTCTCGGAGCCGACCGTCGCGTCTGCCCGCACGGTGGAGCGCGTCACCGGGCCCTCCCCGTCCGTGGTCACGGCGCCGATGCTCGAGCCCACGCCGCAGCGACCCACTCCGACTCCATCGCTGCCGGACCTGCCGCCGCGGCGCTCGAGCTTCTCGGGATTCCTGGGCGCGCTTGCTGGGGTGCTGGGCCTGGGTATGGCGAGTGCTGGAGTGACGGCCATCGTCGGCACCGGTCTGTCGGTCTTGGTGCTGGTCGGCTCGGCCTGGGCTCTGGGCTGGTTCGAGTCCGGGGAGGCCGAGGTGATCCTTGACGAGGTCGTGATCGAGCGGACGAAGTAGCTGCGTCAGAAGTTGATGGTGTCGATGCTCTCGTCTTCGGGTGGGACATCGACAATCGGGAGCATTCCGTCCACGCGCACGACCAGCGCGGTGAGGTTGTCGGTGCTCCCAGCGGCGATGGCCGCGTCGTGGAGCGCTTGAGCCGAGGCTTGGGGCGTCTCGAGTCCGAGCAGGCGTGTGAGCGTCTCGGGGCTGAGTGCGTCATGCACGCCGTCGGAGGTCAGTGCGAAGGTATCTCCGCTGCGCAGCAGGACCGTGTCGGCGTCGAGAGCGGGCTCGAGGCGGATCATGTTGTCGAAGCCCAGCCCGCGAGAGCCCAGGATGAACCCCTGGCAGAGTCCGTCACCGGCGGCCATTAGTGGCGTGCCATCGCGCTGATGGAACTCGTTGCGCGTGTGGTCGCGTGACAGCTGCTCGAGCTCGCCGGCTCGCAGTCGGTAGATGCGTGAGTCACCGACACTGACCCAGCTGGCCCGGTCGCCCATGGCCCGAAACAGGGTGAGGGTCGTGCCCGGCTGGGGCGAGTCGCGCAAGCGACCGTGCAGCTCTCGATGCCCCTCACGCACGTGCTGGAGGAGGGAGCGGGCTGTCATGCTGCCCTGGCCAGGACGGGCGAGTGCAGTCAGCCACTCGACCGCCGAGCGGGAGGCCAGCTCACCTCCGCGTACACCGCCCATGCCGTCGGCTACGGCGGCGAGCAGGCCCATGTTGGTCGGCTCATGCTGCATGTGGTGCCGCATGCGGAGTCGGCCGTCGGTGGCGACGAGAAAGTTGTCCTCGTTGGTGAGTCGACCACCACGCTCGGGACCGATCCCCCGCTCGCAGACGACTCCAACTGAGAGTGACACTACTCCTCCAACAAGACGTAGACACACGTGCCTACGACCAGGCGGTCGCCAGCCTGAAGCTGGAAGACCGTGCCGTCCTCGGGGGCGGTCTTGAAGCGAGAATCTCCACGCTGAACGAAGAACGGCTTGAACTGGTCACCCTGGCGGTAGGTGTCCAGGTAGTCGGAGAAGTGCACTGTCTCCCCGTCGAAGCGCAGCGTCATCGTGATTCCGCCGAGGTCGAGCTGCCGCTCTGTGCCCTTCGGGAGGCCACGCGTGACCAGGGCCGCTGCGAGAGGGTCTTCATAGTCGAGGGACAAGAGCCGTGCGCGAGGATCGGGCAGAGAGCGGTCCGCCGTCAGCGACAGGCGGATGGAGAAGTCCTCGTCGCCGAGTTCATCACGTCGGACCACGTCGAACGTGTGCTCCTCGAGGTTGGTGTACTCCTCGGCGGTGGGGTCGTCCTCGTCGATCAGGACCTCTGAGGGGGCCAGCACGGTCAGCTTGCCGCGTCGACCCCGTACCTTCAGTCGGAAGTAGTCGGTGGGCTCGAAGGACTGCTCCTCCACGACGCGGTTCTCGGGGAGGACGAAGTCTGCGCCGGTGTGATTGCCGCAGACAGCCTCACCATTGAGCATCCAGCCGGCGAGGACGACGTGCAGCGGCCGACCGAGCTCGAACTGGGCCTCGCGATCGTCGGTGTAGATCACCCGTCTTGCCGGAGCCTCACTCGCCGCCGCGGTCTCTGCGACCGGCTGGGTCTCCGAGGTGTCCGCGGTTGGGGAGACCTCGGACGCAGTGGCGGTCGTCAGGATGCTGCTCGCCAGGGGGGGAGGCTCGACCGGCTCCTGCCAGTCCTCGTCCCATCCGCCAACATCGGGCTTCAGGACGGGAGGTGGCCCGCCGATGCTCCGAAACGGGTCGACCATGTCAGGGATGGTCTCTTCATCGTCGATGTCGGAGAGCAACGGAGTGGGTGCGTCGTCTTCGTGCGGCTCGCCAGAGGAGAGGTCTGCGATCGGGGTCAGCTCCTGCGGCTCGGCTGCTCCTGGTGGTGCATCAGCGCCGTCATCCTCCTGAGGGGTGGGCTCGGGTGCCCGCAAGTCGGTCGGCTCGTCGGGGAGCGTGTCCGGCGGGGAGGCTGGCGGCGGTGGTGCCTGAACTCGAGGGGGCGGGGGGGGTGCACTCGAGAGTGGTGGACTGCCGGTTGCGGGTGCTGGAGGGCCCTCTGACGCCGCGCTGAGTGAGTGTGGCGAGGGGACGTCGGCCAGGCTTCGCAGCGCAGGAGGGGGAGGGGCCAGGGGACGTGGCTGCAGGCTCGGTGCCGACAGGTCAGCCGCTCGCAGCGCGGGCAGCGGTGGTGCGTCGGAGAGGGATGCCCCCGGGTCGAGGCGGCGCGAGGGAGCAGGCTCTGGCTCCGTCGACACCGGTGGGGCGGGAGCAGGCTCGGCGTCTGTCGAGACCGGTGGAGCGGGCGCTGGGCGAGTGCCGGCCTCCGCAGGCGTGAAGCCCACATGGAAGAGGCAGTTGCCGATCAGGATCTCATCGCCAGGCGACAGATCCATGTCTTTGGGCTCTTCTGGCGACGTGGTCGGGTACAGCGGCTCGTGGTCCTCACCGCGCCGGACGTAGACGTAGCAGTGTCGTGCATTGCAGACGATTCGGGGGGCAGCGTCTCGGAGGTCGACGGAGGCATGCTCGGACGCGACCATGATCGAGTCGGTGTAGAACTTGGACTTTGGAATCTCTCCGGTTCGCGCGCGGATCGTCGCACCATCGCCCACCTTCGCCTTCCACCGGATGTTGTCGTTTCGCGTCTCGTCGGGAAGGACCACGCGACAGTCACGCGAGCGACCGACCTGGTAGGAGTCGCCCCAGATCATGTAGGTGCTCGAGGCGGGTCGACGGATCTCACCGACGTAAGGCCACCCGCTCGTGCCCTTGAGTCCACGAAGATCCCGGTATTCCAGACGCTGTCCCTCGACGGTGATGCGAGCATCCCCCCGGATCTCGAGCTCCGTGTCTACTGGCAGAGTCTCGCCATCGACGACGACGCCCTCGACATGCGGAACCAGTGACACGGACTTGCGACGGACCTGAAAGGTCGCTGCTGGGTCCTCCACGACCGTGCCCAGCTCGCCCCGGCGGCCGAAGTACACGTCGTAGCCTTGCATGAAGGCGGAGAAGTGGACCCTCTGGAGGAGGACGCCGCGCTCCTGGAGCGTGAAGATTCGCTCGCTCGGACCCTCCGGCAAGATGGTCCGTTGCTCGGGCGTCGCGGCCTCGTCGGTCTTGTCGAGGAGCATGGGCGGCGCGACACTCGGGATGGGAGGGCGTGCACTGGGGCCGGTCGGGAGGTCTTCGGGGTCGAGGGAGACGGCACGGCTCGCAGGAGGCTCCTCGGCGACCAGCACGAGGTAGGCGAGCGGCTCGCCGCTCCGCGTCGCCAGCGTGAGGACGTGTGCGCCCTCCTGGTCCTCGCTCGTGACCTGGTAGCGGTCCTGGAGGTCGGGGTTGACGATGTGGACGAAGCTGCCGTCGGGGTACTGCTGGAGCCGGTACAGCGACGCCTCTCGCAGCGCCGGATGCCCAAAGTTGTCGAGCCAGTGGGAGCCGAGCGTGAACAGCCTCTGATCGTTGTGCAGCCGGCCGACCTCTCGGTAGCCCTCCCATGCGCCTGGAATGTTGAGGTGCAGGCTCAGCACGGGCCACGAGCCGCGCACCGGGCCGGTGTAGAGGTTTGGCAGGAGGCCCGTCACGAACTCACCGGCCTCGAGACCGAGCTCAGTCGCTCCCATGGCCTCGTCACCATCCGCGATGAAGCGGAAGCCGAGTGGGCGATGCTCGAAGCGTCGGCGCAGTCCCTCCCGACGACACAAGGTCTCGAACTCCTGCCCGAGCGCCCGCTGAGCGTCCGCGAACCAGCTGTCGGTCTCGGTGGCTCGCGTGTGGTCTGCCCGGGAGAGAACGATGAGCACGTCGGTGTAGTTGGCCTGACCGTCACCGATCTCGCTCGCGACGTGGGTACCGAGGCCCGAGCGCTGCTTCACGAAGGGCGAGGTGTACCAGAGCAGGGCGGGGTCCGAGATGAGGTCGCCCTCTGCCCGATGTCGGCGCAGCCGGTAGTTGTAGTAGGGGTTCGCGTCATCGAGGGCGATCGACGGTGCCGACCCTCCAGACAGACCCCGCGTCTGCTCGGACTGGAAGAGACCTGAGATCCAGTCTCCGAGGGCCATGCCTGCTCCCGCGAGTGAGGGGGATGGAATACGTGAGCGGTCCGCCGCGCGGTAGCGCCCGGCGGTGAAGTTACCCCGTGCGACTGCCTCAGGGCTAGCCGCGCTTCCGCCAGTGTGGAGACCCCCGATGGCCGATGTTCGCCCGTTTGGTGCCGTGCGCCCGCTCGACTCACTCGCGGGTGACGTGATCGCCCCACCCTATGACGTCCTCTCGGAAGAGGAGGCGCGGAAGATCGCCGAGAACCGGAGGTCATTCGTCCGCATCACGCGGCCTGAGGTGGACCTCGAGCGTGGCACCGATCCGCACTCTGATGACGCCTACCTGAAGGCGCGCGAGACGCTGGAGGCCTTTCAGGCCGAGGGCACACTCGTGCAAGACGAAGAGCCGAACTTCTACTTCTACGGTCAGCAGATGGGGGAGCACCGGCAGGTGGGGGTGATCGCGGCAGCATCGGTCGCGGAGTACGACGACGGTCGCATTGCGAAGCACGAGTTCACACGGCCCGACAAGGAAGACGATCGCACGCACCACATGGCCGTGCTCGGCGCGCAGGTCGGTCTGGTCTTCCTCGCCTACCGTCCCACCGAGGCGCTCGCGCAGCTCACGGCCGAGGTCACCGCTGCGCCGCCGGCCTGGCAGGTGACGACCGAGGATGACGTGGTGCACACGCTGTGGCGTGCGCCGCTCGACCGGGTGGAGGCGATTCGTGAGGCCTTTGCGGCCGTCGATCGGCTCTACATTGCCGACGGCCACCATCGCTCTGCAGCCGCCTCGCGGATTCATGCGCAGCGCGGTGACGGGGCGAGTGCCTACTTCCTAGCAGGGCTCTACCCTGCAGACCGGCTGCAGGTGATGGCCTACAACCGCGTCGTCGACGATCTCGCCGGCCACGACGCGGCGGGCTTCCTCGCAGCGGTCGAGGGAGCGGGCTTCACGGTCGAGCCCACTGCGAGCCCCGTCCCTGCCGAGCGTGGCACCGTGACGATGTACCTCGAAGGACGCTGGTACCGCCTGACGCCGTCGGCCGCGCTGCGGTCTGACGATCCGGTGGCGGGGCTCGACGTGGCGATCCTGCAGGATCACATCCTGGAGCCGCTGCTCGGGATCACTGACCCGCGGCGCTCGTCCCGCATCCGCTTCGTCGGTGGCATCCACGGCGCGCCGGCGCTCGCTTCTGCCGTGGACGGTGGGGCCGCCGTGGCCTTTCACCTCTACCCGACCGGACTCGACCAGCTGTTCGCAGTGGCCGATGCCGGGCAGGTGATGCCGCCGAAGTCGACGTGGTTCGAGCCGAAGCTGCGAGAGGGAGTGGTGATTCGGGCGCTGTGACGCCCGCTCACCCCATCAGGCCCTCGCACAGAGCCTGAACGGCTGCGAAGGTGCGCTCGTCGTCGATGTAGGAGAAGACCTCGGTGTCGTCCTCGTCGACCTCGTAGCGGAAGAGGAAGAGCTCGAGGTCGTCCTCATCGCCCCCCTTCAGCTGCGCGACGGGCGCGAGCATCGCGTACTCCTGCCCCTTGTGCTCGACCACGGCGAGGACGAGGCAGCTGTGGCTTGCTCCCTCATCGTCCGTGAATGTGACCACCTCAGCGTCATCGAAGTCGCTGCCGTCGTCGAACCCGTCGACCTCGTCGTTGCCGCTCTCTGATTCGCCCATGGGACCTCCGCTGATGGGTCAGGCTGGGACGCCTGCTAGCCGTTGCGCTTCTCGAAGTCATGCATGAAGGAGACCAGCGCCTCCACGGCCGCGTCGGTCTGGGCGTTGTAGATGCTGGCGCGCAGGCCGCCTACGGAGCGGTGGCCCTTGAGACCGGACAGTCCGGCCGCGGCCGCTTCCTGGACGAAGCGCATGTCGCGGTCGTCGTCTCCGGTGGTGAACGTGACGTTCATGAGGGAGCGTGAGGCCCGCTCAGCCTTGCCACTCCAGAAGTCCGAGCCGTCCACCACTCCGTAGATTGCGTTCGCCTGGGCGACGTTGCGTGCCTCGACGGCCTCGAGGCCACCCTGCGCCTCGATCCAGGCGGTGACCTTCTCGATCACGTAGATCGGGAACGTGGCGGGCGTGTTGTACATGCTGCCCTTCTTCACATGCAGGCCGTAGCGCAGCATGGGGGGCAGAGCGGTGTCGCAGTGCTCGAGCAGGGACTTGCGAATCACGACGACCGTCGTCCCCGAGGGGCCCACGTTCTTCTGCGCTCCGGCGTAGATGAAGCTGAACTTCGAGCCGTCGACCGGGCGGGAGAGAAAGTCGGACGACATGTCGCAGGCGAGCCAGGCCGAGCCAGCGTCAGGGATGTGATGAAACTCGGTGCCGGCGACGGTGTTGTTCGAGGTGTAGTGCAGGTAGACGGTGCCGTCGGGCACGGCGGGGAGGGTCCCCGGTCCTGGAACGCGGTCGTAGTTGGTGGACTTCGACGAGAAGGGAACGTCCACGGTGCCGTAGAGCTTGGCATCGTCGATCGCGCCATCGGACCACTTGCCGGTGTCGATGTAGGTGGCTCGTCCTCCTCGCAGGAGGTTCATCGGCAGCATGAAGAACTGCGTGCGGGCCCCGCCGTGGAGGAAGAGCACCTCCTGGTCGGCGTCACAACCGAGCAGCCGATGGATTCGGTCCCGTGCGTTGTCGATCACCACGTCGAACTGCGGGCTTCGGTGACTGCACTCGCAGATGCCGAGGCCACTCCCCGCATGACTCCACAGATCCTCCTGAGCCTCGCGGATCACGGATTCAGGGAGGACGGCGGGACCTGCGGAGAAGTTGTGGATGCGGTCCATGAGGGACTCCGGCAAGCTGGAGGTTGTCAGTCGAGCGGCACGACAGACGTGTGCAGCACGTGTTCGAGCGCGAGCATCTCGCGGCAGAGGGCATCCGTGGGCTCACCCACGACGCGAATGCGTGCAGAGGCGGCCTTTCCACCTGCAAACAGGGTGTTGTCCATCTCTTGGACGTTGATGCCGCCACGTCGGAGCACGTCGAGCACTCGCGCGAGCACACCCACCCGGTCTCGATGACGCACGACGATGGCGTGGGTGGCCCGGCTCTGAGCAGCGAGGTTGACGCAGTTGAGCACGCGCCCCTCGACGTGGAAGGCGGTCACGACCTCCACGACGGCATCCGCGACTGCCCGCTGGGCTTGCTGGGTGGACGCCCCGATGTGGTGAGTCCCCGTCACGTTGGGGTGCTGGGCGAGCGGGTGGGAGAACGGTCCCTGCTTTGCGGCGGGCTCGTCGGAGAACACGTCGAGCCCTGCGCGGATCCCCTTGCCGTCGAGGGCGCGAATCAGCTCGGCCTCGTCGACCACCTCGGCTCTCGAGGTGTTGAGGAAGATGGCCGCGTGCTTCATCTCACGAAAGACCGACTGGCCGATCAGCCCGCGGGTCTCGGGAGTCAGCGCCAGATGCACGGAGAGGACCTCCGCGCGTCGCGCGACATCCTCCGGGGTCGGGTAGCGCTTGATGCCGAGTCGGGCTGCCGTCTCGTCATCGAGAGACCGTGACCATGCGAGCACCTCCATGCCGAAGGCCTGGGCGCGCTTGGCGACGGCGCGTCCGATGTTGCCGAGTCCGAGGAGCCCGAGCGTGCGTCCCTTCAAGCCGTCGGCCTTGGAGAAGCGCTTCTTGTCCCAGCGACCGGCTCGGAGCTCGAGGACGTTGTCGGGGATCTGGCGGTCGATGGCCAGGGCCAAGCCGAGGGTGAGCTCCGCGACGGCGACAGCGTTGCGCCCAGGGCAGTTCGCGACGAACACACCCTCCTCGGCACAGGCCTCGAGGTCGATCGTGTTCACCCCGGCTCCGGCACGCACGACCAGCGACAGGGCACGTCCTGCATCGATGTGGTCGCGCGTCACGCGGGTGGACCGAACCACCAGAACATCAGGGTCGAACTTTGTGATCGCAGCAGTGAGTGCGTCACCCTTGAGGGTCGGCTCTGCGCGCACCTCGAGGCCGTTGGAGGCCAGCGCTGTCCGAGCATGGTCGGCGAGCTTGTCCGCGAACAGGACCCGCATCTGTCCTCCTCCCGGCGGTGTGTGCGCCGGAACACCGGGTAACCAAACGGACGATCCGTGGCCTGTCGCTCCCGTGAACGTCGTGTCTCAGTGGTGGTACGGAACGCCCGCGACGATGGTCATGGAGCGGTAGAGCTGCTCGTAGAGGAGCACGCGTGCCACCTCGTGATTCAGCACGAGGTCGGAGAGACGAACGACGCGCCAGGCCTGCTCGCGGAGCGCCGCTCCGTGACCGTAGGGCCCGCCTAGCGCGAACACCACGGTGCCAGCCTGGCGTCCGGTGTCTACCAGTCGCGTGAACTTGGACGTGTCGAGCTGGAGCCCGCGCTCATCGAGCGCGACGAGTCGGTCTCGTGGACCAATCTTGGCCAGCAGGGCGGCTGCCTCGGCGTCACGCACAGCCTCGACGTCGCCACGGAACGTGGACTGCTTCACGGAGACTTCTTCGACGCCTCCGTGTCGGCGAAGGCGCTTGGTGTAGTCCTCAACCGCCTCGTTGGCCCAGCTGCAGCGGCTGCGGCCTACCGTGAGGACACGAAACCTCACGCGAACGGGAAGAGGGACTCCTCGGTGCCCTCGACCTCGGGTAGCGGCAGCCGCGGAGCGTCGGACCACAGGCTGTCGAGGTCGTAGAACCCGCGAGCAGCCTGGTCGAAGACGTGCAGCACCACGTCGCCGAAGTCGACGAGCACCCAGCGGGCTGCCTGCATGCCCTCGACGCTGTTCGGCAGCAGCCCGTGCGTCTGCTTGGCGAACTTGCGGACGCCATCGGCAATCGCGACGACCTGCCGTGGGTTGTTGGCGGTACAGAGCACGAAGATGTCGGCGTAGTCGATGCGGCCCTGCAGGTCGAGGATCACCACGTCCTGCGCCTTCTTCTCCATGGCGTTGGTGGCGACCAGAGTCGCGAGGGTCTCGGGCTGGATCGGGTCCTCCAAGTGGCCAGAGCGGCCGGGCGGGGAAGCATCCCCAGCAGTATTGTGACCTTCGGCGGGTGGGGTCGGCAACATCACTCCTCCTCGCCCTCGGCGGGAGCACGACGCTCTCTGTCGGCCTGAACCACGCTCCACACCGCATGAAGGAGCGGCCCGAGTCCCTTTCGCGAGACCGAGGAGATGGGGAACACGGGGGTGCCGCAGACACTCTGCAGCTCGGCGCACAGGGTCGCCACCTCGTCGTCCGGCAGCGTGTCGACCTTCGAGAGGGCGACGAGCTGCGGCCGCTTCGGCAGGCTGTCGTCGTACTGTGCCAGCTCCCGCTGCAGCGCGGTGTAGCGCTCGACCGGAGAGCCCAGAGGATCGCTGGCCGCGACCAGGTGTACGTAGAGGCTGCAGCGCTCGACGTGCCGCAGAAACTGGTGTCCGAGCCCAATCCCCTCGGCCGCCCCCTCGATCAGCCCGGGGATGTCGGCGACGACGAATGAGTTGCCCGTGCCGACTCGGACCACGCCGAGTGACGGCACGAGGGTCGTGAAGGGGTACTCGGCGACCTTGGGGCGGGCTGCGCTGATCGTCGAGACGAAGGTGGACTTGCCAGCGTTCGGGAAGCCGAGGAGCCCGACATCCGCGATGAGCTTCAGCTCGAGCCGGAGTCGGAGCTCGATTCCCTCACCTCCTGGCGTGGCGAAGCGAGGGGTGCGCCGCGTCGACGACTTGAAGTGGACGTTGCCCTTGCCGCCGTGGCCACCCTCGATGGTCCATTGCTCGCCAGCCTCGGAGAGATCGGCGAGCTGCTCACCGGTCGTGGCATTCCACACGACGGTGCCGACGGGCACCTCGAGCAGGAGGTCCTTGCCCGAGCGTCCGTAGGCGCGGTTGCCCTTGCCAGGCTCTCCGCTCTGTGCGGAGTAGACCTTGTTCATGCGGAAGTCGACCAGCGTGTTCCGCTGCCGCGTGGCCTCGAGAATCACGCTGCCGCCACGGCCGCCATCGCCGCCGTCGGGCCCGCCACGGGGCACGTGCTTCTCGCGGCGGAAGCTGATCGCTCCCTTGCCCCCGTTACCGGAGCGGACCACGAACTCAATCTCGTCTACGAAGCGCATCTGGGGTCCAGAGAAAAGACGAGCCACGGCATCGTGCCGTGGCTCATTCCGTCGCTCCGCGAGGCGCTGCGTGGGCGGCCCGAAGGCTCAGCCCTCGAGCGGCACGACCGAGCAGAACTTGCGGTTGTTCCGGGTGTGGAAGAGGATCGTGCCCTCGGTCTTTGCAAAGAGCGTGAAGTCACGCCCCATGCCGACGTTCCGGCCCGGGTGGATCTTACTGCCGACCTGGCGAATGATGATGTTTCCGCCCTGCACCACCTCACCGGCGTACTTCTTGACGCCGCGGTACTGCGGGTTGGAATCGCGACCGTTCCGGGTCGAGCCCTGGCCCTTTTTATGTGCCATCGGAGTGTCTCCGCAGTGAAGGAGCGTCAGCCGTCGATGCTGACGATCTCGAGGGTGGTGTGACTGTGACGGAAGCCGACCCGGCGGCGGTAGCGCTTGCGGGGACGGTACTTGAACGTGATGACCTTCTGCCCACGCGGGTGGCCGGTGACCTTGGCGGTGACACTGGCACCATCGACGGTCGGTGCGCCGACGCGGGTGTCGTCGCCCGACACGAGCAGGACGCGGTCGAGGGTGATCGTCTCACCGACCTCTGCCTGCATGTGGTCGACGGTGATCGTTTCGCCGGCTGCGACTCGGTACTGCTTGCCGCTGGTCTCGACGATGGCGAACATGGCATTTCTCCGGGAAGGGGCGTGCGTCGCCGGACGCCGGCGAGGCGTTGAGCCCAATTCGTCAGCGCTCCGAGGGGTCGGAGCGCAAGCCCACGGCACATACGCCGCTCACGAGGGCTCGTCAACCCTCGCCGGGTCTGTCAAGAAGCTCGGCGGCCGAGGAGGGCCTGCAGCTGGTCCAGGCGCTGCTGGACCTCACCGGTGTCCATGTGCTGATAGCGCTCGGGGAGCATCTTTCGAGAGCTGGACTCGAACACGGCGAGGAGCTCCATGTACTCGAGCATCCGGGTGTCGCGGGAGGGGATCACGTCAGCGACGGCTTGGTCGAGGTGCGTCTGGCTGAGCTGCTCCTGATCGTCCTCGCCGGCGAGAGCGGCGGCGGCGAGCAGCACGGCCTCCAGCTCGGCGCCGCTGTAGCCGTCGGTCGCCTCCACTGCGCCGTCGAAGGACACATCGTCGTCCAGCATGAGCTTGTTCTTCCGCACGAGGGCCTGGAGGATCAGGCGACGCTCTTCGGCCTCTTCGGGGAAGAAGAAGGGGATCTTCATGTCGAAGCGACCGGGGCGCTTCAGGTCGACGTCGAGCTTGTCGGGGCGGTTGGTCATCATCAGGATCACGACCCGACCCCGATGGCTGGTGTCGGACATGAACTCCTTGAGGCGCGCGATCACCCTGGAGTTGACCCCGCCGTCACTCCCCGAGCCGGACGACAGGCCGCGATCCGCCTCATCGAGGATCAGCAGGACGTAGCCGAGCGCATCGACGAGCTCGAGCACCTTCTCGAGGTTGGACTCGGTGCTGCCGACCCACTTGTCGCGAATGTTCTTGAGCTTGAGGCACGTGAGGCCAGACTCTGTGGCGAAGGCCTCGGCGAGAAAGGTCTTACCGGTGCCCATCGGGCCCACGAAGATCATGCCCATCGGCACGCGATTCCTGCGACCTCGCCGGACCGCCTCTGAGACGCGGTTGAGCTCGGCCTTGATGCGAGCCATCCCACCCACATGCTCGAAGTTGTGCTTGGGAGGAATGAACTCGACGAGGCCGTGGCACTCCTGCTCGATGATCGACTTCTTGCGGGACGAGACGAGCTCGAAGTCCACCTCCGATCCAGTGAGGGCCGCAGACCGCAGGACGGCTCGAATCTGAAGCAGCGACAGCCCCGCCGTGACCTTCGCCAGCACCGACTTGTCCATCGACAGCTTCACGTCCGAGGTGTCGGAGGCCTCCAGGAAGCCCAGGCGCGTGGCCTCGTCGGGGAAGGACAGGTGAAGGGTCGCGAGCTGGGGCGATGCTGTGAAGCGTCGCGAGACATCAGAGAGATGCTCGGTGATCAGGATCACGAGGTTGTCGGTCGCGAGGAAGGCCGGGTCGGTGGACCACCGCATCAGCGAGACGAGGTTCGCCTTGTCCTCGTGCACCATGAAGGCTGGATCGGCGTTGGGAGCAACCATCTCGAAGAAGTCGATCACCACGGCGGAGCTGTGAGAGGGGTCGCTGATCATGTCCTCGACGACGGGGATCACCTCGGCTGAGGTCGTCGGCAGCGCGCCGAGCTTCGAGGCGCCGCGAGCCATGCGGCGGGCGTCCACGATGCTGCGAAAGCGGTGCTCGTGCGCCCGCTGCGTGAAGCCCAGTCCCTGTGAGACGTTGTAGTAGGCGACCACGTCGCGGGTGCGCTCGAGGAAGCGCTCTAGGTAGGTTCGCAGATCGACCCAGTGTGTCTGTCCCGAGTCGTCGGTCCAGGGGTGGAGATCGCGGACGTTGCCGTGCAGAAGGAACAAGCTCGCTTCGCCCGAGAGGTACCGATTGCGAAGTGAGTTCGCCCACGAGGTCAGGCCCGGTCCGCTCATCCGTCCTCCGTCAGGTGCCGCAAAGATGCCGTATCCCGGGGGCACGACGGTTACATCCGGCTCGAAGCGGAGGGAGCGGTGGGTCGGCGTGAGGAGAACAAGCGCCAAAAGCGGGAGGCGCTGCTCGGGGCTGGGCTGAGTGCGTTCCTCGAGGCCGGCTACGATGGAGCGTCGATCGAGGTGGTGGCGGCCTCGGCAGGCGTGGCTCGCGGTACGTTCTACCTCTACTTTCCGGATAAGCTCTCGCTGTTCAGGGCTCTGATGGAGCGCTGGGTCGTCCCGGTCGAGGCCGTGCTCGACGAGGTGGTCGAGCAGATTCCCTCCTGCAGGAGCATCGACGAGGTCCGGGGCGTGTACGAGCAGATGGGCGCTGCGCTCGCGGCCGTCGGTCTGACGCGGAGTGACGAGATCCTGGTTGCCTTTCGCCAGACGAAGCAGCCCGACGAGGGTGGGGTCTGGCTCAGAGAGGTCGAGCTCCGGCTGCTCGACAAGGCGATCTCGTTCACGGAGCAGGCCTCCTCGCGGGGGCTGATCCAGGTCGCGGATCCTCGCCTGGCCGTGCTCGTGGTCTTCGGGGCGGTGGAGCGACTGTTCTACGAAGTGCTCGTCGGTACCGACCTCGGCGACCCCGACATCATCGCCAGCACGGTCGTCGGACTGTTCGGGGCGACTATGGGGTTCGGCGTCAGCCCGCCTCGCGGCTGAGGAGAGCTCCGGCGGCCTCGATGCGCACCGCCTTGACCTCGTCTCGGATGCCCTGCTCGAAGGGCATGTCGACGGTACCCTGCTCGCCAGAGGCGGCGAACGCGGCGGCACGCACCTCGGAGGCCTCGTCGACTGCAGCGCTCTCGACGACGCGGCGGGCGGCCCGCGAGACCTTTCGGTCGGCTGAGCCGCTCCTGAGGAGGCGCTCGGCGACCATCACCGCCGCCAGTCTTACCTCGCGCTCCGACTGCTCGTAGCCCTCCTCCAGCGTGGTCGACGTGCCGACGTCGTGAGCCAGGAGGGCCAGCTCGGCGTACTGGCTGACGACCTCCGGGCCTGCGCCGCGTGCGCGCTTCAGGAGGCCTGCGGAGGCGGGATGGTCGAGGTCGAGGAGATAGTCGATGGCCTCCAGTCGCCGGAGGACGTAGTCGTCCGACAGAGTCCGTCGAAAGGCCTGCTCACCCGCCGGGTCTCCGAGCTGCAGGCGCGCTGCCGCGTAGGGTAGCTCCAGCTCCTCCTCGACACGCTCTTGGCCCGAGCGGAGGGCGTCGCTCAGGTCAAGTCCAGAGCCTCCGAGGCGGTCGAGGAAGTCCACGTCGAGGTCGAGCTCGCCGGTCGCGAGCGCGTCGGCCAGAGCGCCGAGTGCGTCTTCGTCGCCGTGGAGCGCGGCTGCGAAGGCCAGGGGTGCGATGTCCCAGGGCTCTGACGCGGCTCGCCAGGCCGCTCCGAGGGTGTCGGCCAGCTCGGCTGTCCCGACGAGGCGCTCTGCGGCGAGACCCCTCGTCGTGGGCGGAGCATCGGAGCGCGTCGCGTAGGCGACGAGGGCCTGCTCTGCGCCGGGGGCATCGAGGCGCTCGGCGAGAGCGAGGACCCCTGCACGCTGCACCCACACGTCGGCATCGGCCAGCGCAATCGCCCCGAAGGTCGTGACCTTCTCGGGCTCGGCGGTGCGGAGGAGCAGGGTGAGGGCACGCGAGCGGGGTGTGGGGTCGTCCGAGGTGGTGGCGTCGAGGAGGATGGTCTCCGGCGCCTGGGCCTCGACCGCGTCCACCTCGTCGACGAGAGAGGGGTCGGACCAGGCGGGGGAGCGCTTGGCACAGCCTGCGAGGAGCAGGGCAATCAGGAGCTGACGCATCTCAATCCAAGGTGTGGAGGGCCAGGGCCGGACTGTCGGGCCACGTGCGTCTCACCTCGGCGAGGTGCTCCGCCGCGGCGACGGCGTCGCCCTGTTCCTCAGACACCAGAGAGGCGATCCAGTTCCGATGAGTCAGCTCGGCGAGCTCTCGACCCAGGAGGTCTCTGGTCTCTCGAGCGGTCGCGCGCTCGGCGGCCGGTGCGGAGTCGAGCAGGTCGCTCCAGACTGCGAAGGCCTCGGCCGGCTCGAGCGTGCTCGCCCTCTCCGCCTGCTCGCGTCGAGACTGTGCCGCTTCGGATGGTGGGAGCTCGAGGGCCTCCGTCACCACCGGATCGTCAGCGAAGCGAGACACGAGGTCGGCCCTCGCCGTCCGCCCGACGCGTCCGCTGCGCCGAGAGCGCTCCAGCAGCTGGTCTCGCTCGGCGAGGCGTGCCCGGTGCTGCTTCTCGGATTCGGTGAACACCTCGGTCAGCGCCTCCATCACCACCAGCTCCGCAGCAGCGTGTGCGAAGCGCTCTGACGGGGGATGACCGGGCTGCGCCACGAGCGTTGCGTGGAAGGCCTCGAGAGCCGTCCCGGGCTCACCTGCGCGAAGGCGCTGAATGCCGAGCTCGAAGCATGCCTCGGGGGCTGTCGGCAGTGGCTCGGTGTGCTCGACGTGCCACGTCGGGGGGCCGCCGCTCACCTCCGCCGCGAGGTCGCCCGTGTAGTACAGCACGACCCCGAGGAGGCCGACGCTCACGAGGGCGAGCAGGCACAGGAGCAGCAGGAGAGCGCCGAGGACGAGCGCCACCATGGGGCCGCGGGTCCTGCCCTGGGAGGCTGCCTGATCGGGATGCGGAGCCGCTGTCGAGGCAGCCGGCGCGCTCGCTTGGCTACGACCCGCCTGTGGGTTCCAGACCTCTCCGGGAACGACCTGGGTCGTGGTCTCGCCGAGTGGGCGCGCAGCGAGCACAAAGCGAAGCTCGGTGTTGCCGATCCGAATGACATCGCTGTCCGCCAGCTCGGCCCGTCGGACCCTCGACTCGTTGACGAAGATCCCGTTCGCGGCACCCTCGTCACGTAGGACCCACTTGCCGCCCTCACAGACGACGGTCGCGTGATGACGCGAGGCGGCCGGATCGGGGACGACGAGGTCCCGTTCCTCGGAGCGGCCGATCGTCAGGGGGTGGTCCATGGTCAGCGGGTAGGTGCTCCCGGCGAGGCCCGTCCCGACGACCACCTCCAGGCGTGCAGGTGCGCTGGTCTCCTCGCGGCGAGAGGGGGCGTGTGCTCCGCGGATGCGGAAGAGAAGCACGAAGGGATCGACCACGACCTCGTCGCCGTCCTGCAGGACCTGGCTCTGGATTCGGCTTCCGTTGAAGTAGGTGCCGTTGCCACTCCCCAGATCTTCAAGGAGGACCTGCTCCTCATCGAGGACCAGTCTCGCATGCCAGCGGCTGACCCCGACATCGGCGAGGACCATCTCGTTGTCGTCCGCTCGGCCGATTCTCGTCGTGCCAGAGCTCAGCCGCTGGGTGCGGTCCGGCTGTCCGGGCTGGCGGATGACGACCTCGACGCTCTCGATCACGGGGGGCTCCTCGAACCTGTAGGTGACTTAGGAAAACGGCCAGAACCACCGCTTCTTGGCGGTAGGTCGCTCGACCTCGGACGTCTCGTCGTCGGCGTCGGCAGGGTGTGGGTCGGGCTGGAGAGCGGTGGCCGGCTCGAGCGCCGGGACGGCCGGGGTGGTGACGTCTTCCCAGCGCACCTCGAGCTGGTTGCCGAGGATGCTCACGACATCGCCGACCTTGAGGGCCCGGTGGCCAACGACTCGGATATCGTTGACGAAGACACCGTTCCGACTTCCGTTATCCCGAAGCCAGAGGGTGCCGTTGTCGTAGAGGAGGGTGGCGTGGTAGCGCGAGGTACCGTCCGTCTCGATCACGATGTCGTTGTCCGGGGCGCGGCCCAGCTTGAGCCCACCCTCCGGCACGATGATCTGTCGGCCTCGGAATGCTCCCGTGGTACCGACGAGCTTGGGCACTTCTGCCATCATGCTCCTCCGACCGTGCAGTCTAGGAACCATGGCCTCGCGATGCCAGCCCCATACACGGGAACGGTCACGTGGGCGTCCTGTCGAGGACGGAACGAGCGAGCGCAGGATCTGGTTCAATGCCGGTGAAGCGGGAGAATGCCAGAGCGCCCTGATGGAGCAGCATGCCGTGACCGGTCAGGGTGCGAAGGCCCCGGGCTCGCGCCCGTGCGAGGCCGGGTGGTGCGGAGTCCCAGTAGTTGAGGTCGCACCACCACGCGTCGGGGCTGAGATCGGCGGTGTCGAGAGCGTCGACGAGCTGCCTTCCGGCGGCGGGCAGGGCGTTGACGATCACGTCGGCGTCGCGGACGAGCTCGGTCCAGGCATCGAAGCCCGCGATGCGAACGGTGGTCGGGCCCGCGGCAGCCTCGAGACGTGCGATCGAGCGCGCCGAGCGGTTGAGGAGGATGACCCGATGCGCGCCAGCCCGAGCCAGCCCGAGTGCGACGGCTCGGCCTGCGCCCCCTGCACCCAGCACGACCGCTCGTGTCCCGCCGGGGAGTCCCCCGGCCTCCTCCCAGGCGCGCACGAAGCCGTCGGCGTCGGTATTGTAGCCGAGCAGCCGGTCATCACGTCGGACGATGGTGTTGACGGCCCCACAGGCCTCGGCCACCGGCCCCACCTCGTCCAGCGCCTCCAGCACTCTGGCCTTGTGGGGCACAGTCACGTTCGCGCCGGCGAGGCCGAGGGTGCGGACGGCGTCGACGAGGGCTCCGGCCGAGGGTGGCACAGGTAGCGCGACGTAGACCGCGTCCACGCCGTAGGCGGCGAACCAAGCGTTGTGCATCGCGGGGGAGAGGGAGTGGGCCACGGGGTGGCCGAGCAGGGCGTAGGTGGCGCTGTGGCCCGTGATCATGCGAGGAGCTCGCGTGCGGTCGCGACGTCGGCGCGGATCTGCCTCACGAGCGCCTCCGGCCCGTCGAAGGAGTGCTCGCCACGGATGCGAGCGACGAGCTCCACGGCAAGGTCCTCTCCGTACAGATCACCCGACCAGTCGATCAGGTGCACCTCCAGTCCCTCGTCTCGCGGCCCGAACGTCGGCCGGCGCCCGAGGTTGGCGACGCCGGGAAGGCGCGCACCGTCCCGCTCCACGCGGACGGCGTAGACGCCATAGGGAGGCAGCAGTGCGGTCGTCGGACTGATGTTGGCCGTCGGGAAGCCGAGGGTGCGTCCCCGCGCCTGACCGTGGACGACCGTGCCGCGCAGGAGGTGGCTGCGTCCGAGGAGGCGAGCTGCCCCCGCGACGGCGCCCTCCGCGATGAGCGCGCGGATGCGAGTGCTGCTGATCGGCGCTCCGTCCTCGACGATGGCCTCGACCTGTAGGACCGGAATGTCGAGCCACTCGCGCATGCCCTCGACCGTGCCGCCACGGCCTCTCCCGAAGCGGAAGTCCCACCCGAGAACGAGAGCCTGAGCCCCGAGTCGCCCTGCGAGGACGCCTCGGGCGAAGTCAGCGGGCTCCTGCCGGGCGAAGGTCCGGTCGAAGGGCTCTACGATCGCGTGGTCGATCCCGAGGCCGGCGAGCAAGGCGAGCTTGTCGTCCAGAGACTGGACCCGCGGGGGGGCCTTGTCGGGACGGAGGACCTGCACCGGAGCGGGGTCGAAGGTGTAGACGCAGGCTGGCGCACCACGCGCGGCGGCGATCTCACGTGTGCGTGCCACGAGGGCGCGATGCCCGCGGTGCACGCCGTCGAAGTTGCCAATCGTGAGAACGGGCTGAAGGCTGGGGTTCCAGCTCGCGGAGCCACGGTGTACCTGCAACGGGCCTCCCGTCGGACGCACTGCTAACCGCCGAGTGCATCGTGCAGCCCGTCGCGGCTCGTCGAGGTCGACTCGACTGGGCGCCGGAAGATGTTCATTCCTCTTGAGTCTCGGCGTTGTGATTGGGTAATACTCCTGAGAGGTCTCTCTGGATTCGCGGGTCGAGAGCTCGATGTGGGTTGTGTGGCCCGGAGTGGCGCCCTCGGCCCGACGCCCTGGCGTGATAAGCGCCTCGCCATGTGCAGATGGCGGCCGCTGGTCGTTCAGGAGGCAAGGTGCATCCGGCGGAAGGAGAGGCCGTTCGGCTCGACGGGAGCTCGCTGACGCTGGAGGACGTGGCAGCTGTTGCCCGTCTGGGTCGCCGTGTCGCCCTCGGCGAGGCCGCGAGGGAGCGCATGGCTCGCAGCCACGCTTGGGTCGTTGCAGCCGCCTGCGGTGAGATCGTCCAGAGCGACGGCACGCCCATGCCGGTCTACGGAGTGAACACCGGGTACGGGTCTCTCGCGCGGCTGCGGATCTCTCCGGACCGAATTCGCGCGCTGTCCTGGAACTTGGTTCGCTCTCACGCAGCGGGGGTCGGGCCCTCGATGCCGGTGCCCGTCATCCGCGCGATGATGCTGCTACGGGCCAATGCTCTGGCCAAGGGCGCCTCCGGGTGTCGTCCGGCTCTGGTCGAGACCCTCTGCGCGATGCTCGATGCCGGGGTCACTCCTGTCGTGCCGTCCAGGGGCTCGTGCGGTTCCTCGGGTGATCTCGCACCCCTCGCCCACCTGGGTCTCGTGGTCTTTCGAGGGCCCGACGGCGCCTCGGGGCGTGCGGAGTATCGAGGTCGTCGAATGACGGGCGCGGAGGCGATGGAGGCGGCTGGGATCGAGCGGCTCGTGCCTGGCCCGAAGGAAGGGTTGGCCATGACCAACGGGGCACAGCTGACGGCCGCCGTCACGGCACTCGCGTGTCACGACGCCGATCGGCTGGTGCGCACGGCCGAGATCGCGGCGGCGCTCTCCTGGGAGGCCCTCCGCGGGGTCACCCGTGCTCTGCATCCTGCCGTGCATGCGCTGCGGCCGTTTCCAGGGGCGATCGCTTGTGCGGGCAACCTTCGTGCATTGATCGCGGGGTCCACTCTCGTCGACAGCGTGCCGGACAAGGTGCAAGACGCGTACTCGCTGCGCTGCACGCCGCAGGTTGTGGGGGCTGTACGAGACGCCGTGACCTACGCGAGTCGTCAGGTGTCCATCGAGCTGAATGCGGTGACCGACAACCCCGTGATCCTCGTGGACGACCCGGCAACGAACAAGGCCTTCTCAGCCGGTCTGTTTCATGGCGAGCCTGTCGGGTTCGCTGCAGATCACCTCAAGCTGGCGATGTGCGAGCTTGGGGCGATCTCGGAGCGGCGCGTCTATCGAATGACGACCGGCCTGCTGTCCTCGAGGCTGCCTCCGACATCGGCAAGCGAGGAGAGTCCGAACCTGGGTCTGATGATTCCGCAGACGACGGCGGCTGCGCTCGTGGCGACCAACCGTCAGCTCGCGATGCCCTCGAGTGTCGACAGCCTGCCGACCTGTGAGGACCAAGAGGACCACGTCGCCATGTCGACGACCGCGGCGCGTCGCTCGGCCGAGGTCCTCGAGAACGTCTGGCGTCTGGTCGCGATCGAGCTTTTGACTGCGGCCCGAGGGGTGCGTCGGCGCGTAGAGCACGGTCAGGGTGCGCCAGGTGCGGGCACGGCTGCGGCGCTCGCTCTCGTGGGTGAGGTCGTGGGGCAGCCGGGCCCAGCCATCGAAGCGCTGGCCCGGCGACTCTCGCGAGGAGAGCTCGTCGACGCAGTCGAGGCTGCAGTGTCGCTCCAGGGGGTGTCCCATGGCTGACGTGGTGCTGGATGGCCGGTCGCTCACACCGCGCGCACTGCTGGCCATCGGAGCGGGAGCGTCGGTGTCGCTCTGTCCACAGGCACGGGTCCGGATGACAGAGTCGGCTTCATGGCTCGCCGACGGACCGGACGCCGACGTGATCCATGCGAAGTGGAGCTGGCTGTCGGGACGCTCGGCACCGTCAGAGGGCTCGGACACGGTTCGCGTCTTCTTGGAGGACCACTGTGCGGGCGTCGGTGAGCCGCTCGCACCCGACGTGGTCCGGGCGGTCATGGCGGCCCGTGCGAATGCGCTCGCCATTGGCGCCTCGGGTGCACGACCCGCGGTCGTGGACACGCTGCTCGCCATGCTCGAGGCGGACGTCGTGCCCGTGGTGCCCGAGCTCGGCTCGGTGGGCGCCGCGGGCAGTGCGGCTCTCGCTCACATCGCATTGGTCGCATGTGGCTATGGCGGTGAGGCCTGGATCGCTGGCGCGAGGATGGCCGGTCCGGAGGCAATGAAGGGGCTCCCCGTCCTGAGTCCCACCGAGAAGGATGCACTGTCCTTGATCAACGGGAGCACGCTCGCGACTGTGCTTGCCGCCTATGCCGTCGAGCGCGCGCGGACGGTCCTTCAGACCTTCGACGAGGCGGCGGCACTGTCCTGTGAGGTCGTGCGGGCGAATCTGGGGGCCTTCTCGGCTCGTGCGCAGGAGGCCCGTCGCCACGATGGTGGGCAGCGCGTGGCCGCACTCGTCCGGGATCGCGTCGCAGGCTCCAGCCTCGTCACCATGCGTCGGCGGACCGATGCCTTCTCCATCCGCTGCCTGCCAGCCGTTCACGGCGCCGCGTGGGATGCCCATGCGTACGTCGAGTCGACGGTGTCGCGAGAGCTCAACGCGGCGGTCGACAACCCACTCGTCTTTCCGGGGCATGGGGTAGTCGAGGCAGGCACCTTCCACGGAGCACCGGTGGGCCTGGTCGCGGACCACCTCAAGGCGGCGCTCACGCAGGTGGCCGGAATCTCTGAGCGCCGGATCTTTCGCCTCACCTACGCCCAGCTCTCGGGTCTGCCCTCCTTCCTCGTTCCAGACTCGGGCGTGAACAGCGGCTTGATGCTCGCGCAGTACACGGCCGCGAGTGTCGTGAGCGAGGCGAAGGCGATGTGCCATCCTGCGAGTGTCGACTCCGTTCCAGTGGTTCAGCACCACGAGGACCATGTGTCGATGGCGTCAGTCGCGGCGCGCTCGGCGCTCCGCGTGGTCGACCTCGTGGCGGATGTCGCCGCAATCGAGCTGCTGTGCGGCGCGCAGGGACTGGACCTGCGGCTCGAGCAGGGAGAGACCCCTGGCGGAGGTACCCGCCTCACGTGGCAGCGCGTGCGGCAGCATGTAGACCGCTGGATCGAGGACCGTGAGCTTCACCCCGATCTCTCGGCGCTGGGTGAGGCAGTGAGAGCGGGCGCGTTCGCCCCTTCTTAGGCGGTTGCTTTCGTGTGAACGTCGTTCACGAGTTATGCTTGGACGCCAAGCGAGAGCCCCATGCGTCGAACCAAACTCACCTGCGTGCTCCTGCTCGGCGGAGCGGCCTGCACTCCCGAGGGCATCGAGGGCACGGTCCCGTCGTACGACAACGACATCCAGCCGATGATGGCGCAGTACTGCGTGCGCTGTCACAACCCCGAGGGCACGGCGCCGGTGTCCTTCACGGAGCCTGCTGTCGTGGAGGCCTATGCCGAGTACATGCTGGCTCGGATCGACGCGGGTGAGATGCCGCCGCCGGTCTCCGACCCCGACTGTCGCGACTACGTCGGTTCGGAGCACCTCAGTCTTCCCGCCGACCAGCGCGACCTCCTCGCGGAGTGGATCGACACCGGCAAGGTGATGGGGCCGGGACTGACCGAGCCGACCGAGAGTGCGGTCGACCTCGAGCTGCCTGGGGCCGACCTCGAGGTCTACCTTCCCGTTCCCTACGACCCGGTGTTCGACGATCCGACGAATCCGGAGAACGAGTACCGGTGCTTCGCGCTGGAGCACGAGCGTGCTGAGACCTTCTTCGTCACGGGCCTCGGGCCGCTGGTCGATGCGCTACCGCTCGTGCATCACATCGTCGTCTTCAAGGACTCCGTCGCAGACATTCCGGAGCATGACCCGGCCCTCGGATGGGACTGCATCAATGACATGGACGGCCTCGAGATCGGCATGATCGCCGGTTGGGCGCCGGGAGCGCTTCCGGTCACCTTCCCCGAGGGCACCGGCTACCGCGTCGAGCCGCACGAGCGCATCGTGATTCAGATGCACTACTACGACGGCGCGCCTGACCGACCCGAGCTGACGGATCAGTCGGGGTATGCCTTTACGACCACCGACGCGGTCGACATGGAGCTGTTCATCTACCCGTATGGGCGGGAGAGCTTCGTGATCCCGGCCGGTGAGGAGGACTGGGCCTTCACCTCTCGGGACTACATCCCCGAGAGCATCGATCTCGGCGACGTGGAGATTCCCTTCCCGACCACCGAGGTCCTTGGGGTGTTCCCTCACATGCACCAGCTTGGGCGCTCCTACGAGCTCACACTCGAGCACGCAGACGGGACCGAGGAGTGTGTGGCGCGCTCCGACTCGTGGGACTTCGACAACCAGCTGACCTACATGTTCCGGGACTCGGTGGAGATGGGTCCGGGTGACACCGTGAAGTGGACCTGCAGCTGGAACAACTCGCTGTCGAACCCCGACCTGATCCACAATCCGCCGATCGACATCGGCTACGGCGAGCGCACGGACGAGGAGATGTGCTGGGCCTTCACCCTCGCCGGGCTCGTCTTCTAGGGAGCCTTCGGGCGGGGTGGCCCTGCCGGCGGCGTGTGCTTCATCAAGGGCAGGTGCGTGTCGAGGCTCCAGTCCTTGTCCCACTCTGCGGTGTGGCAGCTGGTGCACACGGCCTCGATCACACAGACGGGGCAGCTCTCGCCGAGCCCCTGGATCGTGCCTGCCGCTCCTCCACTCTCGACGTGGGCGCCACCCGGGCCATGGCAGGACTCGCAGCCGACCCCCTCGTCCAGCCGAGAGCCCTCGAGCGTCGACGGAGGCGTGCTGCCCATGTGGCGCGGCGTGGCGTGACAGCTGACGCAGGCCGGGTCCGTGGCGCTGTCTTCGTCGAGTGAGCTCATGGCCTGGGCGTGGGCCGAGCGGCTCCACCAGGTGTGCTCGGTGGTGTGGCACGTCGCACACACAGCACTCCCGACCGTGTCGGCCTCGGGGAAGGCGAGGAGCTCACGCTGGGCCTCGCCGTCGTGGAGGGCGAGGAGCCGCTCGCGCTGCTGCTCCTCCGAGAGGGTATTGCCGACGAAGTGGTCGATGAGGGGCAGGCCCTTGTCCAGCGTGAAGGCGATGCTGTGGTCCGCATCGTGGCACCCGGTGCAGGTGGCCGTGGCCGCGGTCGGTACACCATCGTGCGGGCCCCCAGGCCCATGACAGGCCTCGCAGCCAACGTCGACGAGATGGGAGGTCGGAGAGCCGTCCCAGCCGGTGGGCGCGCCGTTGCCAGTGACGTGGCAGCCCGTGCACTTCGGATCGTCTGCCGCGTCGGCGCGCTGAAGCGTTCGCCAGGCGACCGAGTGATGGCTGAGGCGCCAGCCCTCGTACTCCTCGACGTGGCACACCCCACAGGCACGGTTGCCCATGTAGGTGTCGGCGTTAAAGGCCGCGAACATGTTGCCTGCTACCCGACCCTGGACCAGGGCATCGTAGCCTGGCATGTAGGGATACCAGAGGTCCTGGACCTTCACCGTCTCCTTGCCGTCAGGTACGACGAGCATGGCGGATGGCGTGCTGCGAATCGCGAGCGCTGCTCCCATGGTGCGGTCGGTATCGATCACGATGGGAAACGTGACCCCGAACGTGGCCCTGAACTCCGCGACGGCTTCGGGTGCTGAGCTGCCGGACGCGATTCCCAGGAGGTCGGCGCGGCCATCCAGCGTCACGGCGAGCGCCTGCACCTCTCGGGCCACGTGCCGGCAGTGGGGGCAGGTGGGCGCGAAGTAGAACAGCACCGTTGGGCCCTTCACACGCCGGCGGAGCTCGCGCGGGAGGGTGATGGTCGGTTCCTCGGCCGGACCAGAGACGACCGCCGCCGCGTTCCGTGCGGGCACGCCGTCCGTCCAGCCGCGGTCTTCTGCGGCTGTCGCCGGCAGCCCGACACAGAGCAGCGCGAGGAGGAAGCCTCTCGTCATCTCCAGGCCTCATCTACCGGACGCTCGTCCGTCAGGCCGATGCGAACGTCGCGCCAGGCCTCGATGCGTCGGCGCAGCCATGCCCGTGTCGGGTCGGCGATCATGGCATCGGACCAGGCACGGTGGGCTCGCTCGAGGTCGTCCCGGGCGAGTGCGGTGTCTCCGCTCGCCACCCACTGGTCGGCGAGCGCGGCGCCCGTCCGGGTGACCTCGCTGTCACGATGCGACCACTGCCGTGCGCGCCGAATGGCCTCGACGCTCTCCGGACGCTCGGTCGACTCGGAGCGCCACGCCCAGCAGCGTGCCATGGCCTCGACGACGCTCGGATCCTCGTGCGGTCGCCAGTTGTCGGGATGCAGCGTGTGCCGTGACTCGAGGAGTAGGGTCTCGGCTTCTTCACACTCGCCGGCCGTCGCCTGCTCACGTGCCTGCTTCATGGTCGAGCGCGCCTGTCGGTCTGCGACGGACCTGTCCGCGATCTCGACCGCAGCGTCCCAGCGGGCCTCTCCCTTGGCATAGTGAGGTCGACCCTTTGGCTTGGTCGTGGGCCGCACCTCTCCGTCACGTCCATCGAGGACGACGATGGCGACATCGTACGTCCCGACGGCGAGATCGTCTGGAAGGGGCAGGGTGTGACGACTGACGTACTGCTTCTGAGGCGACCACGACATGGTCGGCACCCAGTCGTACGCCGGTGGGAGCTCCCAAGAGAGTGTTCGAACCGTGTCGGTCAGCACGAACACGGCTCGGAAGCGGTGCTGCGGACGCCGGTGCGTCGACCAGGCCAGCTCGACATGCAGGGCCTCGCCTGGCGCGGAGAGGGGTGCGCCGAGTCGCCACTTCACGTGCAGGGCATCCTCGAACGATGCCGTGTTTGGGCCCTTGATGGTCGGCTCCCACTCGACGAGGTCCCGCCGAATCAGGTTCCCGACGTGGAAGCGGCGCCGGCTGCTGGGGTACCCGGGGATCTCGATGTAGTCGCGCCAGCCATCGTGCTTGCGGATGCCGGTACGGGCGGCCCAGTTCCCGTGGGCGTGCATGACGTGGGGCCTGCGCTCGTCGTAGAGGTACTCCCCGAAGAACTCGGGCTCCCAGGCATGATGGGCGATCGGGACGTCGTTCAGGCCTGCGAGGTCGACCAGCTCGTCACCGGACCACCACATCGTGCCGCCGAAGTCCACCTCGACGTAGACCATGTCGTCGAGCTGCAGGCGGTCCTGTACGCCTTGGATGTAGGCGATGCGCCTGGAGATGTCCCAGGGGGTGGTCTCGGCGTTGTTGAGGAAGCCGATGTAGTCGACGATTCCCCAGGCAGCGGGGACCGTGAGGAGGCCCGTGGCGACCCTGACCGCCTGTTGCGGCGGTACCGCTCGGACGATGGCGTGGACGGCATCGGCGACGAGAAGCGCCAGCGGCAGGGCGGCGAAGGAGAGCCAGCGGTGGCCGACCATCCAGTCTCCGCTGCTCACCAGCACGAAGGCGACGACGGCCACGAGCAGCCACCAGGCGAGTGCCCGTCGCACCGAGCCCTCCCTGTCCTGACCTGCAAGGGGAAGAAAGACGCCGAGAGCGAAGAACCAGGCCACGCGGACTTGTCCGAGGAGCACGGGCTCGGTCCAGTAGGACGAGAGCGTGGACATGCCGGGGACGAGCAGGACCCAGGTGAGCAGCCCTGCTCCGAGCCCGGCCCAGCGGCGCCAGCCCTCGGTGCCGGTCTGGCCGAGGATCAACAGGGGGAGCAGGGCGACGGTACCCCGCTCCAGTGACCATCCGCGGAGATAGCCCCAGCCGCGATGGCTCCACATCCAGGGCTCGGGGACCTCTCCGTCGGCCAGCTTCGCGTAGTAGGTGTTCGGGAAGGGCCAGGCGAAGTAGGCGTAGCTGAAGGCCTCCCAGGCGAGCCACGGTGCAAGCGCGATGGCACCGCGGGTGAGCCCCCAGCGGAGCGCTGCGCCAGGGCCCCGCTCCGAGGCGACTCGGAAGATGCCCATGCCGCCCAAGACGGCCGCATACAGAGGCGCTTCAGGGCGGGTCATGGCCAGTACGCCGAGGGCGAGAGCGCTCCAGCTGGGCGCCTCGTCATCCAGCGCAACGAGCGTGCCCGCGGCTAGCATGGCGACGACCAGGCTGTTCTCGAGCCCCGACGCGTTCCAGATGATGTGCTGGGGGTCGACGGCCAACAGGGCCACAGGAGCGACCGCCCAGAGGCCACGTCGGCCGAACCACAGCTCACCAATCCGGCAGGTCAGGGCCAGCGTGCATGCGCCGAGCAGCGCCCCTAGGAGTTTTGCCGCGATGAAGGGCGAGATGCCCACCAGGCGCAGGGCGGTCAGGATGAGCGTCCAGCTCGGGTTGGAGAAGCCCTCGACCCGCTCTCCGCCGGGGTACGCCACGAAGCCCTCGCCGAGCGCTGCATGCTTGGCGAAGGCGAAGGTGATGGCGGCATCTTCGATCATCCACGGGACGAGCAAGACGTTGCCGAGGAGATGGAGGGCGATCAGCCAGCCCACGACCGTCCAGCGCACGCGAGCGCCATCATCGAGTGCGCGCCACCAGTGCTCGAGCCTCGAGATCACGGGTTCTGCTCCGCGCGCTGGGGAAGGGACGGAGCTCTGTCCTCAGTCTGCTCGTCCTCACGCTCGCGCTCCCGCTTTCGCTCCTCCGCTCTCGCCTTCAGCTCTTCGCGTCGTGCAGCGCGCTCGGCCTCTTCCTCGGCCTTGCTCTCTGGATCGATGCCGAGGCGCTTCGCGCGGGCTCTCTCGGCGATGCGTCGGGCCCATGAGCGCTGCGGACTGATGGAAAGCGCATCCGTCATCCGGGTGTAGGCGATCTGCCAGTCGCCGCTCTCGAAGGCGGCCTCGCCCTCGGCGACGAGTGCATCGGCGACCGGAGTGACGGCGGCCTCGAGGTCGGGGTGATGCCTGTCCAGCTCACGCGCTCGGGAGAGGCGCAGCACGGCCTCGTCCGTGTTGGCGTCCCGCGCCGTGCGGATCCAGCAGGCTGCAAGCTCGGGCTCGAGGGACGCAGCTTGCTGGGCCTGCCAGCGGCGCTCGGCGGGGCGCGTCGCGACAGCACGTGCGTGGTGGGCCTGTGCGGCGAGGCAGCGGTCTTCCTGTGCTGCAGAGAGTGCGGCGTCGATGGCTGCGTCAGCGGTCGTATTGCGCTCCTCGAGGGTCTGGACCTCGATGACCTTTGGGAAGCGGACCTCTCCCTCGGCGAACCGAGCCGTTCCCTCCTCCCCCACGATGATGTCGTCGGGACGATGCCAGCTGCGAAGCGCCTTGTCGTCCGTGGGTCTCGGGGCAGGAGGAAGGACCTTGCCGGAGGCGTCGAGCACGACGAAGCCGAGGTCGTACTCGCCCGGTGGCATGGTCGCTGGAGCAGGAAGGGCGAAGCGTCCGTGAAAGACTTCGCTGTCTCCCCAGTCGTCCGGGGGCACCCAGTCGTAGCCGGGCGGGAGGTCCCAGGTCGCGACGGTGCCGCGGTCGTTCGCCAAGAAGGCGATGACTCGGAAGGTCTCGTCAGAGCGTCGACGTGTGCAGTCCAGGCCGACCTCGAGGAAGAACTTGCGCTTGGGAGCGGCGACCGGGGAAGGAAGCTCCCAGCCGGCGAGCGTCACGCCCCCCTCGAGAGACACTCGACGGCTCTCGTCTGGCCAGCGCGCGTCGAAGAGCAGGTCGCGGCGGATGTGGTTGCCGATGTGGAACTGATTCACCCCTGCCGGGTACCCCGGGATCTCGACGTAGTCTCGCCGCCACTCGGTGTGGGTCGGGATGCGGCTGTTGGAGGCCCAGCCAGCGTGCACGTGGGCAAAGTGGGGGCGGACCTCGTCGAAGAGGTACTCTCGAACGAAAGAGCGCTCGAACTTGTGCTGGGCCAGGGGAACATCCACCAGTCCGGCGATGTCGTGGAGCTCGAACCCTGACCAGTACATGTGGGCGCCCATGTCGACATCGAGCAGGCGTGGTCGCTCTCGGAGGTGGAGACGGCGACCGACCGACTGCATGTACTCCACTCTCTTGAGGACACTCCATGGGTGGGTGTCGCGCTTCGCCTTGGTGGACTGCACGATGTTCGGTGTGGCGAACGCGGCGATGGCGGCGACGGCGGCGACCCACCTGGGCAGGCGCGTGCTGTCGAAGAGGTCCGAGGCCAGGTCGGCGACGGCATGAACGCCGAGACCGAAGAGCATGGCCATCGGCACGGCAGGAAGGGACAGCCAGCGCCAGTTCGCCATCCAGTCCCCCTGGGTGTAGATGGCGAAGAACAGGCCGGTCGCGGACAGACACCAGGTCAGCACGCGGAGGCGCCAGGCCGCGGTGCCGAGGGCGCCCAAGGGCAGCAGAGCGCCCAGGCCCATGAGCATGTAGGACGGAACCTCGGCCCACCAGGATGGTGTGGGAGGCTCCTGCAGCTCCAAGCCCGCGAGCAGCGCAAGCTCGGCGGCGCCGGCGAGGACCGCAGCTCCAACCAGGGACAGCCCGATGGTTCGTGGAGCGGGTCGTCCTGTCTCGGTTCGGGAGGCTGCAACGAACATCGCCCAGGTACCGAGGACGACGGCGGGGAACAGGACGCGAGCGTTGCTGCCGAAGTGGACGACGAAGGCCGCCGCGAACGAGGCTGCCAGCGCGAGCCCGACCCGCCATCCCCGAGGGCCCAGCAGGCCGAGGATGTAGACGGGAAGCAGATACCCGGTGCCGTTGGTGTGGGCCCAGTTGCGCACGTACTTCCAGCCGCGCTTGTTCCAGGCGAAGGGATCGGGCTCCTTGTTGTTCATCTTCGCGTAGTAGGTGTTGGGAAACTCCCAGGCGAAGTAGGTATACCGCCAGGCCTGGTAGGAGAGCCAGGGCCCGAAGAAGGTGGCCAGCCACTTCAGGGTGGGCAGCAGGCCGCGTCCGCCGGCGAGGTGGTAGACCATGGAGAGGAAGCCCGCGACAGCCGCGTAGAGGATCGCCTCGGGGCGGCTGATCGAGAGCAGGAACCAGATGACGGCTGACCATGGCCAACGGTTCGTGCGCTGCTCGACCAGGGTGCGCCAGATGGCCAGAGCCATCAGCAAGCTGAAGAGGGCATTCTCCAGGCCAGACCCGCCCCAGTGCGCGAACTGAGAGCTGGCAGCCAGCGCCGCCGCCGCAGCGAGTGCAGGCACGACGGTGTCGGGCTCCGCCTCGCGCACGGCGAGGAAGACGACCGGGACCGTCGCCCCGACGAGGAACAGCTGGATGACGTCAGCGGCCGCGAAGCCATCGAGTCCGACCGCGTGAAAGGCCGCGAGGAGGATCACCC